>NZ_UNRE01000001.1:632650-948976 GCF_900537085.1 Agarivorans sp. Alg241-V36
TAAACCTTGGTTACCGCGACGTGAGGTGCTTATTAGAGCAAATAGAGCGCTATGGTATTGTCGATAAAGAAAAGGCATTACGTCGCTTTGAGGTGCGCCGCAAGCCCGACAATCACCTAATGCAAAGTGGTATGGATTTGTTTTATCTAATGTTCTCAAACAGCTTACCGCCGCTACAAGCTATTCGTAAGCTAGCCATCAAAAGCGTACAACAAGCAGGCCCAGTAAAAGACTGGGCGCTTAAATATGCGCTAGGTGATTTACACTAGCCAAAGCATCTAAGAGATCTTAATTAGAAGCCTGCGTTAAGCAGGTTTTTTTGTAGGAAAGTTTAATGAACAGATAGAAAAAAGGCCTGCTAAAAAGCAGGCCTTTTAAGGTGGCAGGGATAGCTGGATTTGAACCAACGAATGGCGGCATCAAAAGCCGCTGCCTTACCGCTTGGCGATATCCCTACAAAACTCTTTGAACTGGATTCTTCATTAGAGAAGAATGGTGCGGAAGGAGAGACTTGAACTCTCACACCTTGCGATACTAGAACCTAAATCTAGCGCGTCTACCAATTCCGCCACTTCCGCACGAAATACTTCTAAAACTAATGGTGGCTATGGCGGGACTTGAACCTGCGACCCCAGCATTATGAGTGCTGTGCTCTAACCAGCTGAGCTACATAGCCATCTGCAATTTCACAATGTGAATTTACAAATTTATCGGCAGGGCAAGCAAATTCTAGTCAACAACATAGACCTTACTGTCTTACCTGGGCACATTGCCCTATTCAGTTACTGCATTCTCAGGTAAACCTGAGCACAATAAAAGTGGCAGGGATAGCTGGATTTGAACCAACGAATGGCGGCATCAAAAGCCGCTGCCTTACCGCTTGGCGATATCCCTGCAGAAACTTTTCGAAACAAACATCGCTGATGTTTCGACTGTCTTAACCCTTAGGTTTAGACTGCAACTAAGAATCATAGTTCTTGTTGCTTAACTCAAGTTATAAAACTCAAGCCTTTGAATGTGGCAGGGATAGCTGGATTTGAACCAACGAATGGCGGCATCAAAAGCCGCTGCCTTACCGCTTGGCGATATCCCTACAGGGTCTTACTATTGGTTTCTTCTTAAAAGAAGAATGGTGCGGAAGGAGAGACTTGAACTCTCACACCTTGCGATACTAGAACCTAAATCTAGCGCGTCTACCAATTCCGCCACTTCCGCAAATATCTTATTGTAACTTTAGCAGTATACAATAATGGTGGCTATGGCGGGACTTGAACCTGCGACCCCAGCATTATGAGTGCTGTGCTCTAACCAGCTGAGCTACATAGCCTTGTTTTCTACGCTTTGCGTTGAGAACGGGGCGTATTATGCTGATGAGACCCAACAGCGTCAACCGTTTTTTTGCCAAAAAACCGCAAAAAAGTTTGTTTGCGCAGTTTGTGTACGCGATGTACTTAGTTTGCTCATTTCTGCTGTTTGCTTTGTGCGCAATTAACTATTGCTTGCTCACTTAGGCTTAGAAGGTTTTAGTGAGCTTGCTGCAAATCTAGCCGCAAAACCTAATGACTTGGCTTGAAGAACGTTCAGTAGAGGGATTGGCAAACTAGCTTATTAGAGGTTAAAGATGGTTACGCTGTGGATACAGTAACAATCGGGTGTGTCGTTTAGCTAAGTAATCAATACAAAAAAGCCAACACGAGGTTGGCTTTTTGAGAGCAGGGTATTGGCCTATACGTTAAATAAGAAGTGAATCACATCACCATCTTTTACTACGTAGGTTTTACCTTCTTGACGCCATTTACCTGCAACCTTAGCACCAGATTCACCCTGGTGTTCGATGTAGTCATCATAGCCAACCACTTCGGCGCGAATATAGCCTTTTTCAAAGTCGGTATGAATTTTACCTGCAGCCTGTGGGCCAGTAGCGCCAACGGGTACTGTCCAGGCGCGTACTTCTTTTACACCCGCGGTAAAGTAGGTTTGCAAGTCCAGTAGCTCGTAGCCAGCGCGAATCACACGGTTTAGACCAGGCTCTTCTAGGCCCATTTCTTCCATAAACTCGGCTTTTTCTTCAGAGTCTAGCTCGGCAATTTCGCCTTCAATTTCGGCACACACTGCTACTACCACTGCGTTTTCGCTTTCGGCAATCTCTTTTACTTTATCTAAGTAAGGATTGTTTTCAAAGCCGTCGTCATTAACGTTTGCAATGTACATGGTAGGCTTAGCGGTTAAGAAGTTCATGTAAGCAATCGCTGCTTTTTCTTCTTTGCTTAGCTCTAAGCTACGCAGCATAAGATCAGCTTCTAGGTGAGCTTGAACTTTAACTAATATTTCGGCTTCAAACTTAGCGTCTTTGTCGCCACCTTTAGCTTTTTTAGCAACGCGAATCTGGGCTTTTTCACAGGTATCTAAATCAGATAAAGCCAGCTCGGTATTAATAGTGTCAATGTCGTCGGCCGGGTCAACCTTGCCTGATACATGCACAATGTTGTCGTTTTCGAAACAGCGAACCACATGGCCAATCGCATCGGTTTCACGGATGTTAGCCAAGAACTTGTTACCTAAACCTTCGCCTTTAGAGGCGCCGGCAACTAGACCTGCGATATCCACAAATTCCATAGTGGTTGGAAGAATGCGTTGCGGATTAACAATGGCAGCTAGGGCGTCTAAGCGCTCATCAGGAACCGGTACTACGCCGGTGTTTGGCTCAATAGTACAAAATGGAAAGTTAGCAGCTTCGATGCCGGCTTGAGTCAGAGCGTTAAAAAGGGTCGACTTGCCTACGTTTGGCAAACCAACGATGCCACATTTAAATCCCATAATAATACCTATTTGTGTAAGGGGCTTAGCCCGCTTTATAACTATGTAATCGATTCATTGCTTTGCTTAAACCATCTTTAAGCAATATATCGGTACTGCGTACCGCTTCATCAATTGCATCATCAATCAGTAGTTGTTCGCTTTTAGGTGCTTTACCTAGTACGAAACCAGAAACTCGGTCTTTGTGACCGGGATGTCCAATACCTATCCGTAAACGATGAAAATCTTTGCTGTTGCCAAATTTACTGATGATATCGCGCAGGCCGTTGTGACCACCATGTCCGCCACCTTTTTTAAAGCGTGCTACGCCAGGGGGGAGATCAAGTTCGTCGTGAGCAACCATAATTTGCTCAAGCTCTATGCGATAAAATTTAGCCAATGAAGCTACTGACTTGCCGCTAAGATTCATAAACGTTGTGGGGATTAACAAACGAAGTTCTTGCCCAGCCAATTGAATACGGCCGGTTAATCCGAAGTGTTTGCTATCTGGCTTTAGTTGGACGTGATGATTGTTGGCTAGTTGAGTGACTAACCATGCGCCAGCATTGTGGCGAGTTGAAGCATATTCGGGGCCTGGATTACCCAGGCCCACGAGTAAACGAATATCGTTTATCACTATTCTTCAGTAGCTGCTTCTTCTGAATCAGATTCAGGAGCTTCTTCAGACACGGCTTTAGGAGTAGTAATAGATACTACAGCTTGGTCGTGGTTTTCGCCTTTCGCTAATTCAACAGAAGTAACGTTAGCAGGTAGAGTGATGTCAGAAATGTGTAGTGAGCTACCTAGTTCTAGGTTAGCTACGTCCACTTCGATGTACTCAGGTAGATCTTTAGCTAGACAGCTAACTTCGATCTCAGTTGCCAAGTGGTGTACTTTACCGCCATTCTTAACTGCTTCAGCTGACTCTTCGTTTAGGAAGTGTAGTGGAACTGCTTTGTGGATAGCTTTAGTATTATCAACACGTTGGAAATCGATGTGTTGAACACGTGGCTTGTATGCATGACGCTGCATGTCTTTTACTAATACGTCTACTGCTTCACCAGCAACACTTAAAGTAATGATGCTTGAGTAAAACGCTTCAGCTTCTTGAGCTTTCATCACGTGACGTTGCTCAAGAGTGATTGATACAGGTTGTTGACCAGCACCGTAAACGATAGCAGGAACTTTCTCTTCGTGACGTAGGCGGCGGCTCGCACCTTTCCCTAGGTCTGTACGCAGTTCAGCGTCAAGTTTAATGTTAGACATTGTGTTTCTCCAAATAATAAAATGAGGCTAAAGTTTCGCGACCAAACTCTAACCAGTACCTCGTTGAATTTGCGAAAAAGTGAGTAACACTTGGTCACTTCAATTCAAAAGGCGCGGCATTCTACCATTGACGTTTTTGAAAGCCAATAAAAAAGCGCGGTAATTCACATTACCGCGCTTTTGAAAACTGCTTGCTTAATGTTGCTTAGAACATTGCAGAGATAGATTCTTCGTTGCTTACGCGACGAATGGCTTCTGCTAGCATTGGCGCAAGTGACAATTGACGCACTTTCTCAACGTTACGCATTTCTTCAGTTAGCGGAATAGAGTCAGTGATAATCACTTCATCTAAGGCTGACTCTGTAATGTTGTTTGCAGCATTACCAGAAAATACTGGGTGAGTCGCGTAAGCAAATACGCGCTTAGCGCCTTTCGCTTTAAGCGCTGCAGCGGCTTGACACAAAGTGCCACCGGTATCAATCATGTCATCAACCATGATGCAATCACGGCCGTCAACATCACCAATGATGTTCATCACTTGAGCAACGTTTGCGCGAGGACGACGTTTGTCGATAATCGCTAAGTCGCTGTCGTTGAGCATTTTGGCCACTGCACGAGCACGTACCACACCGCCAATGTCTGGAGACACAACTACCGGAGACTCTAGGTTCTTATCTAGCATGTCCTGTAGTAATACCGGGCTACCAAAAGCGTTATCAACAGGTACGTCGAAGAAGCCTTGAATTTGCTCAGCATGAAGGTCAACAGTTAGTACGCGGTCAACACCTACACTCGATAGGAAATCAGCCACTACTTTAGCGGTAATTGGCACACGCGCACTGCGTGGACGACGGTCTTGACGAGCGTAACCAAAGTAAGGGATTACTGCAGTAATACGACCCGCAGAGGCACGACGTAGAGCATCAACAATTACGATTAGCTCCATCACGTTGTCGTTAGTTGGAGCGCAAGTGGATTGGACAACAAAAATGTCTCCACCACGAACGTTTTCATTGATTTGTACACTAATCTCGCCATCACTGAATCTACCTACTGAAATATCACCAAGGGTGGTATAGAGGCGGTCAGCAATACGCTGGGCAAGTTCGGGCGTGGCGTTACCGGCGAAGAGTTTCATGTCTGGCACGATGGAAACCTCAGATTTATCGGGTCAAAAGAGCGTTACGTTTTTTAAGTTTGTAAGAATGAAATTTCTTAAAAACCTGCTGTGTTTATGAGTGTTTTTTCGTTAGCCAACTGCCGATGAAGCGGCGATTGGTTACAGGCTTTACACACAAAACCAGAAATGTTTTTAGGGCGTTTATTCAGCACTGACAAGGCTTCACGCTCTGTATCGAAGGCGGCAAAAACACATGAACCTGTTCCTGTCATCCTCGACGGCGCGTATTCTAACAACCAGCCCAGAGCTTGTGCAACCTCCGGATAAACTTTAGCCACAATTTCTTGGCAATCATTTTGCCAATTTTCTACTAATAGTTGCTGCCAGGTTCGCTTGGGCGTGTTTCTTGGCAGTTCTGGGTGGCCAAATACACTTTGGGTAGATACGTGTACCTCGGGGTGTAAAACCAGATACCAAGGCTCATCAATTTCTACCGCTTGAACTTGCTCACCCACGCCCTCGGCAAACGCGCTATGGCCATGAATAAAAATAGGCACATCGGCGCCAAGTTGCAAACCCAGTGAGGCTAATTCTTGCTCGCTTAAATGGCATTGCCATAGGTGATTTAATACCAGCAATGCAGTGGCGGCATTTGATGAGCCCCCGCCAATACCGCCGCCCATGGGTAAGTGTTTATCCAGCTTAATAGCTGCGCCTTGCTGAATTGCACAATGCTGCTGCAATAGGCGCGCGGCTTTTACGATTAAATTGTCTTCAGCGGGGAAATCTAATTGGCTATCTAAGCTAATGTTGTTGTCGTTGGTAACAGTGAAATAAAGCTGGTCACAACAATCAATAAATTGAAATAAGGTTTGTAAGTCGTGGTAACCGTTAGCGCGTTGGCCAGTAATATAAAGAAACAGGTTTAATTTGGCGGGAGAGTGCCAAGGGCCGCTAATCGTTTGCTTAGTCATTAATTTGCCACTTGTGGATATTTAGTTTTAGAAGGTTATCGGCCGAGCGAAGTGTTAGCTGGCGGGGCAGGGTATGTTGGTTATATTGCCCATAGTTTAAGTAATCAATCTGCCATTGCTCTGCGGTGGTAAAGCTCGCTAAGCGGTTTTGGGCATTTAACTGGTAGTCATTTTGAGTGGGCATGCCCAGCAGCCAAGCCGGCAATTGCTCAACGGGGACTTGCCATCCCGTTAAACGGTATACCAACAACTGTGCGTCACTGCCTTGGTATTCTTCATCCTTAGTTTTTACCCAGACTTTGCCAGGTTGGTAGTGCAATTCTATGCCTTGCATTCCTAACGGCCCATTAATACGTAGGATGCTTTTATCATTATTTTGCTGCCAAAATAGGTTGGCAGCTTGTCGTTGCTGATCACTAATAAAGGCAATTTTGCCACTCAGTTGCCAGTTATTTAATTGCTGAAGTTGGTTTAAATGCTGGCCCCACTCACTGTTTTGGGTAGTAATGGGAGGCGGTGAAGTACAGGCACTAAGGCTAAGTACAAAAATGAATAGAGCAGCTAGATGGCGCACAGCAATTCCGATTGTTTTTTTGCAGTATAAAAGTTCAAGGTAGCGGCTGTAAATTGCTTAAAAGCAAAGATGTGTTGCTTAAAGCGATCAATTTTAGCTAATCAGGCGTGGCTTAAGGTCTTAGTTTCTTTTATTTGGCCCTATATTCCCGTACAATTTGCTTTTTTACCCCATTAGGAAAAGGCGCCACAAAGCCCCACTACGATGACTCTGCAAGTCTTAGGAATCAATCACAAATCGGCTCCCGTTGGCCTGCGTGAAAAAGTCGCGTTTAGTCCAGAACAGGTTAACCAAGCTTTAAGCCATGCTAGTACTCAGCTTGGTGTGGAGATGGTGATCGTATCTACCTGTAATCGAACCGAGCTTTATTGCAACTTAGGTGATGTAAGTTGTGAAGAAGTAGTGCAGTGGTTAATTAACTATAAAGGCTTAAATCAGCAAGAAGTATTGCCTTGCCTTTACCAGTATCAGCAAGTTCAAGCGGTGGCTCACCTAATGCGGGTGGCCAGTGGTTTAGATTCACTGATATTGGGTGAACCACAAATACTAGGCCAAATTAAACAGGCTTATACCGAATCGAAAGAAGCTGGCTCTGTGGGCAGTGTGCTCGAACGTTTCTTTCAGCGTGCTTTTTCGGTAGCGAAACAAGTGCGCACCGACACTGACATTGGGGTAAATGCGGTGTCGGTGGCTTTTGCCGCGGTGAGTTTAGCCAAGCAAATTTTTGATGACTTAGGCCAATCTAAGGTTTTGTTAGTGGGTGCTGGTGAAACTATTGAGCTGGTTGCCAAACATTTGGTTGACCAAGGCGTTAGTAAGCTTATGGTGGCTAACCGCACGGTGTCGCGGGCTAAAACCTTGGCCGACCGTTTTGGCGCCGAGGTAATAACACTTAACGAAATACCTAATCACTTAGCTGAATCAGACATTGTGATTAGCTCTACCGCTAGCCCTTTGCCTATTATCGGTAAAGGTATGGTAGAAACAGCATTAAAAAAACGCCGCTTTCAACCAATGTTTTTGGTGGATATAGCGGTACCAAGAGATATTGAAGAACAAGTAGGTGAGCTGCGCGATGCTTACCTTTACACGGTGGATGATTTGCAAGGCATTGTTGAGCAGAATATTGCATCTCGCCGTGAAGCAGCCGAACAAGCTGAGTTTATTGTAGAAACGCAAAGTGAAGACTTTATGGGCTGGTTGCGCTCGTTAGAGTCGGTTACCACCATTCGAGATTATCGTAGCCATAGCGAACGTGTTCGTGATGCCGCGGTAGAGAAGGCGCTTGAGTCTTTGGCAAATGGCAAAGATCCCGCCACGGTGATCCGTGAAACCGCGTTTCAGTTAACCAACAAACTTATTCACGCTCCTACTGAAGCCATCAATAAAGCAGGCCGCGATGGCCGCCTTGAAGAGCTTGCAGTAATACGAGAGGCCATTGGCCTAAGAAAATAACCCGATTGAGGTCGATGCTTCGTTGCTAGCAATAGCCAACGAAGTATTGTGTTTAAAGAGAGAAAGCATGAAAGCGTCAATTTTATCCAAACTTGAAACCTTGCAAGAGCGTTATCAAGAAGTTCAAGTATTGCTTGGTGAGCCAGATATTATTTCTGACCAAGACAAGTTTCGCGGATTAACTAAGGAATACTCTCAGCTAGAGGAAGTGGTTAACTGTTTTACAGCCTACCAACAGGCGCAAGAGAACATCGACTCAGCAAAAGAAATGCTGCAAGACGACGATCCTGAAATGCGCGAAATGGCTGAGATGGAAATTGATGAAGCCAAGCAAAGCATCGAAACGCTCTCAGAAGAATTACAGTTGCTGTTATTACCTCGTGACCCGAATGATTCACGCAGTGTATTTTTAGAAATTCGCGCGGGTGCAGGTGGTGACGAAGCCGCTATTTTTGCTGGTAACCTATTTAGAATGTATAGCAAGTTCTCAGAAAGCCAAGGCTGGCGCATGACCATTATGTCGTGCAACGAGAGTGAGCAAGGCGGTTACAAAGAGCTGATTGCCAAAATTGATGGCGAAGATGTATACCGTTTGATGAAGTTTGAGTCAGGTGGTCACCGCGTGCAGCGTGTACCAGAAACTGAGTCGCAAGGGCGCATTCATACCTCGGCTTGTACCGTGGTTATCATGCCGGAAATTCCAGAAGCTGAGCAAATTGAAATTAACCCAGGTGATTTACGAGTTGATACTTTCCGCGCCTCTGGTGCCGGTGGTCAGCACGTAAACAAAACCGATTCAGCGATTCGTATTACTCACATTCCAAGTGGTGTGGTGGTGGAATGTCAGGAAGAGCGTTCTCAGCATAAAAACCGTGCTAAAGCGATGTCGGTATTGTCATCTCGTTTACAAGCAGCAGAAGATGAGAAACGCCGCGCCGAAGAAACCGGTATGCGCCGTGAACTAGTAGCCAGTGGTGACCGTAGTGAGCGTATTCGTACCTACAACTACCCACAAGGGCGAGTGAGCGACCATCGTATCAACCTAACGTTGTATCGTTTGAACGAGATACTTGAGGGCGAATTATTAGCCTTGCTTGACCCAATCTTACAAGAGTTCCAAGCCGACCAATTAGCTGCGTTAGCTGAAGGTGAAGGCTAAGTTGCCGTCAATTGTTGAGGCTCAAAACTGGGCCAAGCAGCAACTTGCAGGAGGCGAATCACCAAAGGTTGATGCCAAGGTGATTTTGCAACATCTATTGCAATGCAACCAAACGTATTTGCTTACTTGGCCTGAAAAGACCTTAAGCGACGAGCAATGGTCACGTTATCAAGAGCTTATCGCTAAACGCGTAGCGGGTGAGCCGGTGGCTTATATTGTCGGCGAGCGCGAGTTTTGGTCCTTATCTCTAAAAGTATCACCAGCAACTTTGATCCCGCGCCCAGATACTGAAGTTTTAGTTGAGCAAGCACTAAAGAAAGTGCTTAACCAGGCCGATACCCATATAGTTGACCTAGGAACTGGCACCGGCGCTATTGCGCTGGCCTTGGCAAGTGAGCTGCCCAAGGCAAAAGTGTTTGCCAGTGATTTACGTGAAGACGCTGTTAATTTGGCTCAACAGAATGCGCATAATCTCAACTTGTCTCAGGTACAGGTTAAGCAAGGGTCTTGGTTCGAACCATTTGCAGAGCAACAGTTTGATTTGGTGGTAAGTAATCCACCCTATATTGACCCAGAAGATCCGCACTTGTCACAAGGCGATGTGCGTTTTGAACCCAGCTCAGCATTAACTGCTGAGCAACAGGGCTTAGCCGATATCGAACATATTGTGAGTTGTGCGCCAAGCTATTTAAAAGCCGGTGGCTGGTTATTGTTAGAGCACGGCTTTGACCAAAGAGAAGCCGTTCAAGGGCTACTGATTGCCAATGGTTTTGCAGAGGTATTTACCGAGCTAGATTATGGCGGTATGGACCGGGTAACAGGCGGTCGTATAAAAGAATAAATCAATGCACGTGGGTGTATTGTTAGTACAAGATTGTAAAGGATAAAGCTTGAGTGATTTTTCGAATTTTAGGTATTGAAGAAGAAATCTCTGGGCAGTCGATGGTGTTGGTGCGTAAAACCCTGCATCGACTATGGCTAGATTGGCTCAAACTTAACCCTCTAGAAGAGAAGGTTGAGCTACGTTTCGAACAGCTTAAAAAACTGTTCTACACAGACCTTGGCTTTAGCAGTGATTGGCAAGCTTACTATCACAGTAAAAACTTATTGATTGGTGATTCGTTGAGCCGACGTTGTGGCAATGCAATCAGTTTAGCGATGTTGTTGCATTACTTTGCGCGCAAGCTAGATATTGAATGCCACGCCGTCGAATTCCCCGCACAAACCATACTCGCGTTTAAAATGTCGCAGCGATTTGTTTATTTTGATGCCTTCAATGGGGAAGAGCGCAGCTTAGCTCAATTAGAAGTAATCCATCGCGGACACAAAGGTAACTTAGCCCGTTTATCTCAAGATGACTTAGAGCCGATTTCTTCAGCCCAAATGACCGAACGTTGGTTGTCTGAGCTTAAGAGCGCGTGCTTACGCGAAGATGATTTTGAAATCGCGTTGCGGGTTTCTCAAGTATTACTACGCTTAAAGCCAGGAGACCCGCATGAAATGCGCGACCGTGGCTTTATTTATCAACAGTTAGATTGCAATAATGTAGCAATCAATGACTTTGAGTATTTTATAGAACAGTGTCCCGATGACCCCTTATCGAAGATACTAAAGGTGCAGATCCACTCGATGGACTCGCAACCAGCAATTTTGCATTAAGAGGAATAGCATGCAGCAAAAAATCGTTAATATCGGGAATATTAAAGTGGCTAACGATGCGCCATTTACCTTGTTCGCTGGTATGAATGTTTTGGAATCTCGAGACTTGGCAATGCGCATTGCCGAGCACTTTGTAGAAGTGACCAACAAGCTAGGCATTCCCTACGTATTTAAAGCGTCTTTTGATAAAGCTAACCGCTCTTCTATTCACTCTTATCGCGGTCCTGGCATGGAGCAAGGCCTGCGTTTGTTAGAAGAAATAAAGCAGCAGTTTTCTATTCCAGTGATTACCGATGTTCACGAAGTAGCTCAAGCTGCGCCTGTAGCTGAAGTGGCTGACGTTATTCAGCTACCGGCATTTTTGGCGCGCCAAACCGATTTAGTGGAAGCCATGGCTAAAACGGGCGCGGTAATTAACGTTAAAAAACCTCAGTTTTTGAGTCCTTCTCAAATGGGCAACATCGTTGATAAGTTTGCCGAGTGCGGCAACGAGAAAATCATCCTATGTGAACGCGGCAGCAATTTTGGTTACGACAACTTAGTGGTAGATACCCTAGGTTTTGGCACCATGAAAAAAGTCAGCAAGGGTTCGCCGGTTATTTTTGATGTAACCCATGCTCTGCAGTGTCGAGATCCACTAGGCGCTGCTTCTGGTGGTCGCCGCGAACAAGTTGGCGAGTTAGCAAAAGCAGGTATGGCAACCGGCCTTGCGGGCTTGTTTTTAGAAGCCCACCCAGATCCAGACAACGCTCAGTGTGATGGCCCAAGCGCTTTGCCATTATCTAAGTTAGAACCATTTTTAACTCAGGTAAAAGCGTTGGATGATTTGGTTAAGTCCTTTGCTGAACTAGATACCCAATCAAAATAAGAAATTTATCGATAATGCCAAGTTTAGGTTTCCCTAAGCTTGCACTCTTGTTAGGGTAAATAACAACAATGGGTCGCAGTTATCGTTAACTTCAGCCCTAGCTAGATGAAAAATGGAAGTGATATGTTAATAAAAGCCTTGCGCACAGGGTGCATGTTAGTAACGTTTGGTTACCTTAGCGCTTGTGCTAGCACTTCAAGTCAAGCACCGCAAACAGTGGTGTTGGCTAAACCTCTGCAAGTTAATTATCAATCGGAAGTTGCATTAGCGCGTCTTGGGCAAATGCTTAACTCGGGTGAGTATAACCAAGAGCAAATGGCACAACTGTATTACGAACGCGGCATTGTGTTTGATAGAGTTGGCTTGCGTGCTTTGGCCCGTTTTGACTTTAATCGTGCTATTCAGTTAAAGCCTGACTTTGTTGAAGCCTACAACTTCTTAGGCGTGTATTTCACCTTAGCCGAAGAGTTCGATAGCGCTTTTGAAGCTTTTGATTCAGCGGTTGAACTTGCCCCCGATTACAGCTTTGCTTACTTCTACCGTGGTATAGCGCTTAATTACGCCAATAAGCCACAGCTTGCGGTTGCCGATGTTGAGCACTATGCAGACCAAGCACCTAACGATCCTTACCGAGTATTGTGGCGCTACCTTATTCAGCTAGAAGCGGGCGAGCCTGAAGCTCAGAATGAGTTGGTTGAAGCCTTGAAAGACTACCGCAATGAAGATTGGGGTTGGCAAATCGTGCGTTTATACGCGGGTGAGATTGATCAGCAAACCTTCCTAGGTACCACTATGGATGTGCAAGGTGACAATCGCGCTTTGGCCGAGCGATTATGTGAAGCTTATTTCTATATGGCGAAATTAGCGCAACGTGCTGGAGACCCACAATTGGCCAGCAGTTACTTTAAGCTTTCTTTGGCTAACAACGTATACGACTTTGTTGAACATCGCTTAGCCTTGTTTGAACTAAATCGTTACGAGAGCCAAATTTAACTGGCTCTCGCTTCGCGTATTAATCTTGCTGGCGAATGCCAGCAATTTGATGCCAATACCCGTTAACACTGTCGGGCGTTGGAAAATGCTCGCCAGTGTTACTTCTTAAGCGAAATGCCTCTAAGTGTTCAATACTTTCCTCGCCTAGCGGACTAATCCTTACAATATCTACCAGCCCTTTCATGCTTTGTTGATCGTTTATTAAGTCGTAGCACTCACCAGAAAGCGTTTGAATACCGTTTAGTACAAACAGTGGTTGGCCTTCTTGGCTATTAACTACGCGGCCTGTTGGGTAGTTAATACAGCAGGTTTCACAGTTGTCCTTACTCTTACCTTCAGACTGTGCGGTAAAACAGCGAGCAGAGTAGGCTAGTGGTAGATGGCCATAAGCAAATACTTCTATTTCAAAGCGCTCTCTTATGCCCATTTCTGTGCATTCGTTACTCAGCTTTTGCAACCAATCACGAGACAGCTCTACGGGCATTACCCAGCGCTGCATGCCCTGGTCCAATAGTACCTTGAGGGCATAAGCGTTATAGATGTTAATAGCTGGGCCACATACAAAAGGTAGCTTAGCTTTATGGGCTTCTTCCACTGCACCAAAATCGTTGGCTTCTATACAAAAATCACCATTGTCGATGAGTTTCTTTAAGTTACGGATCTCTGACGGTGCCTCTAGCAGAGCTATAGTAGAAATAACAACTTGCTTGCCAGCTTGAGAAAGCTGTTTGGCCATGTCTATCCAGTCTTGCGCTTTCATGTTTCTGCGCTTGCTGCATACCGTTTCACCTAGATAGACAATGTCGGCACTGCTTGCTTTGGCTAAGTGATAAAACTCTTCAATTTTTTGGTTTGGCCAATAGTATAAGATTGGCCCAAGTGAGTACTTCATAATCTACCTATAGTTATTGCCAAGCTTTTTGATAAGCACCCAATGTAGTTTGGCTGCCTTCTGATAATTTAGCGAGTTGGCTCATCCATTGTTGTTTGGCAGCGTACTGCTCGGGTTGCGCCTGATAGCTATCAATGGCTTCGCGCCATACCTGAGTAACCTGCGCCACATAGGCTGGACTGCGTTGACGGCCTTCGATTTTTACTGCAGAAATATTGGCTGCAAATAGCTCTGGCAATAACTCTATAGTGTTTAAGCTGGTAGGTTCTTCAAGCGCATGATAGCGCTCGCCATCTACCTCAAACCGTCCCTTACATAGGGTGGGGTAACCGGCGGTTTCATTAGGGCCGTAACGATCAATCAGAATGTCATTTAAGCGCGACTCTAAGCCTTGTTCGGTTTCTTGCCAGCGGACAAACGAGGCGGGAGAGCAGGCGCCAACAGTATTGGGCGACTCACCGGTAAGGTAAGATGATAAGTAGCAGCGGCCCTCGGCCATTACACACAAGCTACCAAAGGCAAATACTTCTAACTCCATGTCTGGGCAAGCGCGTGATAACTGTTTTACCTGATGAATAGACAGCACCCGTGGCAATACCACACGCTTAACATTGAAGTTACGGTGATAAAACTCGATAGCAGAAGCATTGGTCGCAGAGGCCTGAACCGATAAGTGTACCGTTAAATCTGGATAAGTATTCTTGGCGTATTCTAACAAGGCGATGTCGGCCAAAATCACCACATCGGCACCAATTTCTACTGCTCTATCAATGGCTGAATACCACAATTGGTGTTGCTCTGGATGAGCAAAAGTATTAATTGCAATGTGCAGTTGGCGCTGGTGCTTCTTTAAGTAATCTACTGCTTTATCGAGCTTTTTTCCGTCAAAGTTTAAGCCAGCAAAGTGACGGGCATTAGTGGCATCTTTAAAACCAATATAGATAGCGTCGGCACCATGATCTACCGCCGCTTTAACTGCGGGCAAAGAGCCTGCAGGGCAAAGTAATTCCATATTTCCCTCAACTCGAGATTTTTTGTCATTCTACTGGGCTTAGTTAGATGGGATATTGACTCAGCGCAGCTTTGCACTAGGGAAAACTGCGTAAACTTAGCCACTTATCAGCTTTGTTTGTTAATTTTATGAGGTCTTTAGTGTTTACTCGCTTAAAACAATCTTTAGTCAAAGACATGCCGCGCTTATTAAGCTTGCCAGTAAAAATGTGTCCCTTTTCGCTGCAAGGTAAGGCCATGGAAAAAGCACTGGCTTTGAGTTTTGCAGAAGCGATTGAAGAGGGTGATTTAGATTTTCTAGAACAGCGCTGGTTAAAACTTACGGTGAGTGACTTAGCGGCAAGCTGGTATATCACTTTTGATAATGAGCGTTTAAGAGTTCAAGCTCAGGCGCCGCAAGTTGATGTAAGCTTTTCTGGCGAGTTGAATGACTTTGTGCTGATGATGGGACGCAAAGAAGACCCCGATACCCTGTTTTTTCAGCGCCGCTTGAAAATTGAAGGTGATACAGAACTCGGTTTAGAGTTAAAAAACCTTTTGGATAACCTCGATATTGATGATCTACCATCTTGGATGAGCGAACCCTTAAAGCAAGGCGCGGCGATGGTATCTGAATATCGTGTGGCGTAGACCTTATTTTTAAAAATTCAATGGCTTAAATGCATGCTATCTCCCGAATACTAAAGGTGATTTAAGCGCAACTTAGTACTTTTGAACTACACTGAAAACAGGGTGGATGATGAAGGGGGTTGCATGCGATTTGTGCTGCTGTTGCTAGCAATAGTGTGGGGAAGCGCTAGCGCCGAGCAATTAAGCTTTCTTTATTACAGAGAGCAAGGCAAAGCTATTTTTCAAGAGTTGCTGGATGAGTTTTCAGCGCAAAGCCAGCATCAAGTTACTCTTTATCAAATCACTTCTGAAAGCCTAAAACCGTCGCTGATTAAATCAGTGTTGCAAGGCACCGCTGCTGATGTGGCTTTTGCTCCTTCCGATATTATTGGCATTACAGAGCAAGCAAAGTTGTCTGCTGTGCCTCGTGAGTTTATTGACTCCAGTACGCCGAGTTCCTTGTTACTCACTGCCACTATCGATGAGCAGTTGCATGGGATCCCGATTTTGCAGGGAAACCACCTCATGCTTTTCTATAATCGCGGTTTAGTAGAGCAACCAGCCAGTGCTTGGCAAGAGTTACTAGATCAGAAAAAACACTTTGATGAGCAAGGCATTGCCACGATTGGCTGGAATTACTCCGAGATGTATTGGTTCGCTGGGTTCTACAATACCTTTGGCGGTAGAATGACTCGTGGAAAATTGGTGACGCTTGACCAGCATCCCATGGAGGATGCCTTAAACTTTTATAAGAGTTTAACTAAACGCAGCTTAGTGAGTGCGGAGTGTACCTACGATTGCGGTTATAAAGACTTTATTGAAGGTAAGGTGGCATATGCCATTAATGGTGAGTGGGCTATCGCAGATTTTGAACACCATCTCGGAGACGAACTCGGCATTGCCTTAATTCCTAATATTGGCAATCGTGCCTTTAAGCCGCTTTCCTCCAGCTTAGTTTTAGTCTTTCCTGATAATAGCTTGAACTCTAACAAAGCGGCGGCACTGAAGGAGTTAAGTGAGTATCTACAAAGCGAAAAGGTACAGCAGCGTTTATACCAAGAAGCTCGATTTTTGCCCGTAAATGCGGATTTACTGGATCAAATAAAACAACAATCAAACCCCAATGAAGCGGCAATGTTAGCCCAGTTAGAGCAAGCCGTTCCTATGTCAGCAGAGGCTGCGCAAGCTAGTGCTTGGCTAGGATTGCGTAAGGGCTTTGAGCTATTTAGTAAAGGCGTACTAGATGCCGCCAAAGCCAGAGAGTATATGCAGCAATTTGCTGAGAGAGATTACAGGCAGACCCAAAAGCAATGATGATAAAAGCTAATCAGCTGAGAACCACACTTGCGCTTAGTATTTTGTTGGGGGCTTTATTGCCCAGTATACTCATTGGCTCTTTTCTTCTTAAGCAAATTTCAGAACAAGACCAACAAGCAGTAACGCAAACCTTATATCTAAAAGCCAACAATATTGCCCAGAATATTCAGTATCAAGTAAGGCAACTGCTGCTTGATTTGCAAAGCCTTGCTCAAGTGAATGACGTAGTACTTACACCCACCTCTGCCATTTTTGGCTTTCACTCTAATCAACTAATTAGTGAGGTACTGCAGCAAAATAGCTGGGCTTCAGCTATTTATATTGTCGATTTAGAAGGTCAAATTATAGAAGGAGCGCCGCTACAGGCGGAGATACTGGATATACAGGTGCATAGCGCTGCCATTCAACGTTTAAACGAGCAAGTTAAGCAGGGCAGAAAAGAAGCCTTAATCGAAGTTTATCAAGACTCGGAGTTTGCTCAGTTGGTGGCCAGCATTGATGGTATAGATAGCGACTCAGGATTGTTATTGATGCAGCCCCTGCTTCAGAAGAATTTAAATGCCATTGAAGATAGCCAGCAAGTTGGTGCTTTGGTGGTGTTTGTGCCTATGCAGTCGGTATGGCGTGAAGCAGCTTCGCGAATTTCTCAACAAGGCTCTTTTGAGCTATTTCATTCGCAACGTTTATTGTTCAAAGGTGTTAAAGGCGAGCAACCTGAACGACGATTTTATATTGATGTAGATTTAGATCTAAGCCAAATGACAGAGCCTCTCTCCTTATCATTGAGCGCGCAAAGCCGCTCACTATGGGGCTTGCTGGTAGAGCGCCAATCAAATGTAGTCATTGTATTGCTGGTGGTGTTTGTGCTGGTGGCCATTATTGCTATTGCGATGACTCGGCGAATTACTGAGCCCTTAGAACACTTAAGCCGCTTGGTTAGCAATTACTCCAAAGGTCGCTATGACACTAAAGTTCCCTCGCTAGCCTATGAGGAGTTTAATCAAGTGGGGGGCTTACTGGAAAGCATGGCGGCAAAAGTTACTCGAGATCAAGAACAACTTGAGCAACGGGTCGCGGAGCGAACTAAGGAGTTAGAGCAGGCCAATTCGACCTTACAACATACCTTAGCCAAGTTAAACGATACTCAGCTAGAGCTTGTAGAAAAAGAGAAAATGGCTGCATTAGGTGGCTTGGTTGCCGGTATGGCGCATGAGCTTAATACCCCTTTAGGTGTTGGCATAACCGCTGCGTCTCAATTGGTTAGTAATTATCAAAGTATTGGGCAGCAATTAAATGAGGGAGCCTTAGCCCGCGCTGAGCTCGAGAATATGCTGGAGCAAGGTATTGAAGGTGGTAAGTTGCTTGAGAGTAGCTTGCAACGCTCTGCGGCTTTAGTTAATACATTTAAAGCTTTAGCGGGCAGTGATATTGATTCGAGCTTGCAACGGCTTAATTTGAAAACTTGGTTAGAGCAGCAGTTGCAGATGTTTCTCCAGCCCTTTACTGAACTGAACATACAGCTTAGCGTTTCTGGTAGTAATCCCAGTATGTTAGTTAATCAACGTGCGCTTGAGTTGGTGTTGTCTTGTCTCATTGATAACTCGATTCAACACGGCTTTGCTAGCCATGGCTACCCTCACGTAAAAGTGGATATTGAGTCCAACCAAGAAATGGTAGAAATTAACTATCAAGATAATGGTAGCGGGGTATCTAACGAGGATATAAATCTTATCTTTAATCCCTTTTATACTACTGGGCGTAGTTCTGGAAATGTGGGCTTAGGGCTAAACCAAGTATACAACCTGGTTCACCAGCATCTATTGGGGAGTGTAGAAACCTACAATGCAGAGCCTCAGGGGTTAGGTTTTACTATTCGTTTACCTCGCGAGTACGGAAAGAATCACGCCGTTTAGCCTTTTTTAGGCCAAGTAACAATTTTCCCGTTGTCAAAAATGCTACCCGACTGCGCCACTCTAAGAGAGACAAATATGTTGTCTAGGGCAATATGGCTATGCTGATGGATTATCTTAGCTAGTAGGCTAATTAGTTGTTGTTGGCGCTTTTCGCTGTGTACATCGGGAACAAATAGTTCAACCATAATCGGTGGCTGATGAGTGTGTTGTTGGTGATGAACTTGTTGGTTTACGAAGTAGTGTCCTGGCTGAGTGTAGTGCCACTCTATGCTGATATGCTCTAATTGAATTTTGGCTTGTTGGGCAAAAGCATTGGCTAGCTTATCGAGAAGGCTAGGCATATCAATGGCATTAGGTAAGGCTAAGGAGCGAATATGCACTATCGGCATTTACAGCTTCTCCCGTTAATTGTTATTACTTTCCTCTAGCCTAACTCATTACTTAAATTGTTCAAATTGTTGTTGAATTTGTTGATATAACTCTGCCGTCCACTCTGGCAAATGATCGGGCACTGGAAACAGTGGCAGAAGCCTAGGGTCGTGCGGTGTAATAACTACCTGACTATTGCCTGGGCCGATACGTTCAACCAATACAAACAGGTCTTCAATGTTTTGATCTCCCATGGCCAAGCAACCTACCGAGGAAGTTTTACCATGGATAAAAATATTAGAGCCGGGTTGGTGGCGTTGCTCTTTTTTGGCCATAGCTAAGTCAAAGCTATTGGGGTAGTTAAGCTTCATCGATAAGTGGAATTTGCTGTTAGGGTTTAAAGCTTCAATCTCATAAATACCTTCGGGAACCTGTAAATCACCTTCACGCAACTTGGGGCCTGCTGTGCCACTAGCATGGCGGATCCAATAGGTATGGATGTACTTGTAACCTTCTCCAGAATCGGCCCATAACTCTAGTCTGCGTGATCGCTTGCTGGCCAATAAGGTGATTTTTTGTGGTGGGTAATCCACTTTTGCGGCTACAAATAGCGGCAATAGTCGCTTTAGACTATCGTTATGGTAAGTGTTAATTACTTGTTTAATCGACCGTTTACTGGTTGGCAGTGACGATGATTCGGCCCAGTTGCTGGCAAACAGTGAAAAGCTGCAGCAAGCAAAAAGCGCTAGGCTGCAAAGTCGATAAAAACGCAAAAGTTAATACTCTATCGATTAAGTGAGAGAGAAGTGTACTTGTAGTTGCTAGCGAGCGCCATAGTTGAGGCTTTGATGCGAGCAAAAGCGGCGACATGCGCCCACGGTCAACATCATGAGGAGGCCTTTATTTGTTGGTTATTAGACTTGCTTTATTAACTGTTAGCCTGCTGTGTTGTGGCCAGCTAAGTGCGCGAACA
Organism: Agarivorans sp. Alg241-V36; assembly: GCF_900537085.1. NCBI lineage: Bacteria > Pseudomonadati > Pseudomonadota > Gammaproteobacteria > Alteromonadales > Alteromonadaceae > Agarivorans > Agarivorans sp. Alg241-V36. The sequence goes on from NZ_UNRE01000001.1 coordinate 652,599, forward strand.
CTTGAGCAACTAGATTATTACAGTGAAGAGTTTTTTCCTTATAACTATCTTGAACAAGGTCAGGCAGTAGGCTTTTCAGTTGAGTTACTGGCGCTGATCTTTGCCCAGCTAGAAAGCCCTGCGCCTGAGGTTAAAATTGTACCGTGGACACGCGGTTACGCCACCCTGCAACATCAAGCATTTACTGTACTGTTTTCTACTATTAAGACTCCACAGCGGGCAGACAGGTTTGAGTGGGCTTGTCCTATTAATGTAAGCCGAGGCAAGTTTTATGGTTTAACTGATAGTGAGCTGGAAATTACCTCGCTAAAAGATGCCGAGAATCTAAAAATAGCGATTATGAAAGGGCAGGCCATCGACGGTTTCTTAACGCGATCTGACTTTACTGCAGAGCTAATACCGGTAAAAAGTGTTGAGCAAGCCTTTAGGTTACTTGCACTGCGCAGAGTAGATTTAATCGCCTTAACAGAGCAAAGTTTAGAAGGTCATCAATCTAGTTTTAAACCCTTATATACCCTGTTTGAACATGATTACTGTTTTGCCTTTAATCGCTCGATTAGCCAACAAGAGCTAGCTCGTTTCCAAGCCGCCTTAGAGCAAGTGCGCCAATCAGACGCTTTCGAAAAACTTTATCAAAAGTACTTTTACTAGGCGAAATTCTGCAACTTTAGTCGTACGAGTCATGTTAATAACTTGTTAATGGTGGCAACTGTGTCTAGGATGAAAATTCAATAAAATCATTGTGATTTATTAACCACTACCTGTTTGGCTCAAGCGCTTGCTGGGCTGTTTACTAAGGAGAGTAACATCATGCGTCATTGGCTAAGCAAGGTCGCGCTAATCACTAGTGCTTTATCTTTTTCAGTACAGGCCGACACCGGAACAAATTACCTATTGGCAACAGCCAGTACTGGCGGCACTTACTATCCTGTTGGTGTTGCGCTGGCAACTTTAACCAAGGTGAAAATTCAGCCAAAACACAAGGTCAGTGTTTCTGCTATTAACTCTGCCGGCTCCGGCGAAAATATTAAATTGCTTCGAGATAAAGAGGCGCAGTTTGCCATTCTGCAGGGGTTATACGGCTCTTATGCGGTTAATGGCAGCGGACCATTAGAGAAAGAAGGTAAGCAAGCTCACCTGCGTTCAATCACGATGTTATGGCAAAACGTTGAACAGTTTGTTGTTAAGAACGAGCATGCTAAGAGTGGCGATTTAAGCGATTTGATGGCCTTAGCCGGTAAAAAAGTGGCATTAGGTAAAAAGAACTCTGGAACCATTGGTTCTAATCGCTTTTTGTTAGGTAATTTAGGTGTAGATATCGACAAACAGATGGAGCTGTTTTCCGCTGGCTATGGTCCTTCTGCCGAGGCCTTACAAAACGGTCAAGTAGAAGCTATTAATACACCGGCCGGTGCACCAACTGGTGCGGTGACCAAACTATTTGCAGCAGCCGGTGGCGACGTTAGCCCTTTGGATGTGACCGATGAGCAAATAGAAAAAGCTAACGGTGGCTTAGGCTTATGGACTCGTTATGTGATTCCTGCTGGTACTTACCCTAATTTGAACAAAGACTGGAACACCATGGCGCAGCCAAACTTTTTGGCAGTACATGCTGATGTAGACGAGGAGTTTGTTTACTTACTCACTAAAACTATCTACGAAAACTTAGGCTTTTTGCAGGCGATTCATAAGGCGACAAATGCCATGGCTTTAGACAAGGCATTGGCTGGTTTGCCTGCTCCTTTACACCCTGGTGCTGCGCGTTACTACCGTGAAGCCGGCTTAAACATTCCTGATAACTTGGTTGCACAATAGTTGTTTTGCCTAGGCCTCAGGGCCTAGGTCTCCTTTACCTCCCTCAGGATTCATCACTATGCAATGGAATGCCGTACCTGACAGTATTCGTCAAGAAGTTGAAGATACCCGCGCTGTACCCCTTATTTACGTTTTAGGCATTATTATTAGTTTGGCTCATGTCTACTTCAATATTTTTGCAGATATTGCTGTGCTTCAGCAAAATATCCTCCATTTCGCCGGATTTATTTTGCTTTGCGGTTTGCTAAAACCTTTAAGTTCGCAGCGACAACTGGCCATTTTGGACAAACTTTGGGTACTCGCCATTGCCTGCTCAGCGATATATTTATTGTTTGCCGAAGATCTTATTTATGAACGTGGTGTGCGTTTGGTGGCATTAGATTGGTTGTGCGGCACTGTGGTGATTTTGGGTGCGATAGATATGACGCGCCGAGCCACTGGCTGGGTGATTCCGATATTAATTGTAACCGCGATATCCTACCTTGCTTGGTGGGGAAACTATGTGCCAGGAGTGTTTCAGTTTAAAGGCCTTAGCCTGGAGACTCTGCTATTTAGAAGCATTTATGGCGATGATGCTATTTTTGGTAATATCGCGCGCATTTCCGCAAGTTTTGTTTTCATGTTTATCTTATTCGGCGCATTTTTGTTGCGATCGGGTGCTGGTGATTTTGTCATTCACCTCTCTAAGAGCATTGCTAGCCGCTTGGTTGGTGGTCCTGGTATTGTGGCAATTATTGCCTCTGGCCTTACTGGTACTATTTCTGGAAGTGCTGTAGCCAATACTGCGTCTACTGGAGTTGTGACCATTCCATTAATGAAAAATGCTGGTTTTAGCCCGCGCTTTGCGGCGGCTGTTGAAGCATCGGCGTCTACTGGCGGGCAAATTGTTCCCCCTATCATGGGAGCTGGCGCTTTTGTGATGGCCAGTTATACGCAAATTCCTTACAGCACCATTGTCATGGTGAGTATTCTTCCGGCTATTTTGTATTTTGCATCGCTGGTTTTTTATGTACGAACTGAATCATATAAAGCGGGCTTAACGCGCACCATGGAGCAAACTGCACCCTTATTACCCATGGTGATGCGCGAAGGGCTGTCGTTTATTGTGCCGGTCACCTTGTTGATTGTATTGCTGGTAATGGGCTATACGCCCACTTATGCGGCGGTGATTGCGATTATTGCGGTGGTAGTGAGCTCGTGGTTTACCCCAAACAAGATGGGCTTCTCGGCCATTGCAGATGCTTTCGCGCTGGGTTCGCGCAACATGGTAGTCACCGCGGTGCTGTTGTGTTCGGTGGGCTTAATCGTCAATGTTATTGCAACTGCCGGTATTGGAAATACTTTTTCCTTGATGATTACAGAGTGGTCGGGCGGTAGCTTGTTAGTGGCACTATTGCTGGTGGCCGTGGCGTCTTTAGTGTTAGGCATGGGCTTACCCGTAACCGCTTCTTATATTGTGTTGGCGACCTTGTCTGCTCCTGCTTTGTTACAGTTAATGGCAAACGTAGAGTTGGTTAGCGCCTTAAGCTCTGGTGCCCTAAGTGCTGATGTTCAAGCCATTCTTATGCTGGTGGGAGTTAGCCCCGAGCAAGGAGCAATGAGTGTTGCTCAGGCACAAGCCCTAATTAACGATATGCCAGATGAAATGATGGCTATACTGCGGCCAATGTTACTGGATGAACACCAGCTATCGATGTTGTTATTGGCGGCTCATTTAGTGATTTTTTGGCTCTCACAAGATAGCAACGTTACGCCTCCGGTGTGCTTGTGTACCTTTACCGCAGCCGCGATTGCTAAGTCTCCGCCTATGGCCACTGGTTTTACCTCATGGAAAATCGCCAAAGGCTTGTACATTATTCCTATTTTGTTTGCTTACACCCCGCTAGCGCAGGGCGATTGGTTAGCTGCTTTTCAGGTATTTATCTTCGCCTTGCCTGGCTTGTATGCTTTTACCTTAGTGATGCAAGGCTGGCAAAAACGCCAACTGAAACATTGGGAGAGGGCGCTTTTAGTAGTAATCGCCGTCGCGTTGTTAAGCCCAGTGGCTATGCACTGGCAAGTTATCGCTTTAGTGAGTTTATTGGGCGTAATGTTTTACATTCAACGAAGCAGCAAACAAGTTGTTGAACTAACATCATGATATTTAGCGTTTAGTGATGAATTATTTCACTGCAACCCTTGAGGCTTAGTGCCAGTTCACAGTTTGCATTTGCAGGTGAAACTGCGCGCTATCTCTGACTAGAATGTCTGTTCAATCTGGTTAATATGAACTTATTGATAATGCCTTAGAGAATAAAGATGACAGAAGGTCAATTTAATTGGGGAGTCATAGCTCCCGGTCGTATTGCACGTAATTTTGCCGAAGCATTAGCGGTTATTCCTCAAGCTAAGCTTTATGCGGTTGCTAGCTCTAAGCTGCAACGGGCACAGGACTTTGCCGATGAGTTTGATGGAGAAGTGGCGCTAGATGATTATCAAGCGCTAGCAAACGATCCTAAAGTTGATGCCATCTACATTGCCAACCCACACAGGTTCCACTTCGACAGCATTAAAATGTGCTTAGAGGCTGGCAAGCCAGTGCTTTGTGAAAAACCGCTAACGGTGAACGCCGCTCAAACGAAACAATTGGTTGCTTTAGCCAAGGCCAACAATGTGTTCTTGATGGAAGCGCTGTGGACTCGCTTTCAGCCCGCTTGGCAACAGGTTCGCGCTTGGCTTAATCAGCAACAGATTGGTGAGGTTAAACTCATCTGTTCAAGTTTTGGTTTTAACATCCCTCGTGACGAAGATGATCGTTTGCTTAACCGCGAGTTAGCGGGGGGAAGCCTATTAGATATGGGCGTATATAACGTATCTATGTCCCAGTTTGTTACCCAAAGCCAACCGAACAAAATTGTTGCTGATGGTCTTGTTGGCAGCACCGGTGTCGACGAGCGAAGCAGTGTGATAATGAATTATGGTGATTGCGCTAGCCAATTTACCTGTAACTTTTTGGCCAACACCGAAAACAGCTTCACTATTTTTGGTTCAAAGGGACATATTTGTATACCGAGTATGTTTTGGGTTGGCACTCAAGCTTGTCTGAGCGTGCATGGCGAGCCTGAAGTCGTTGAGGACTTTCCATTTCGTGCCTCGGGCTTTGAGTACCAAATTGAAGAAGTGATGCGTTGTGTTACTGCCGGACAATTACAAAGTGAAGTGATGAGCTGGCAAGAGAGTATTGAAACCATGCAAATCATGGACGAAATACGTTCACAAATAGGTGTCAGCTATCCTTTTTTAGGTGAGTAAACTTACGCGTTTTGGGTTGTGAAGAGGGCTGTTAGTGCTTAATAGCCTTCTTGAATCTTATAGATTTGGACAAATTATCATCTTGCCTTAAAAAAGTTGTGGATAATTGTCTGATTTGCGAGCGGTTAAACTTAATGGGTCTTTACATTCGAAAATCTTAAACGTAATATTCACACCGCTGCGGAGGGGTGGCAGAGTGGTCGAATGCACCGGTCTTGAAAACCGGCAAGGGTTAATAGCCCTTCGAGAGTTCAAATCTCTCCTCCTCCGCCATATTATCTTAGCCATGCACTGCATGGTTTTTTTAATCGCAGCAACACCCCTGCGGAGGGGTGGCAGAGTGGTCGAATGCACCGGTCTTGAAAACCGGCAAGGGTTAATAGCCCTTCGAGAGTTCAAATCTCTCCTCCTCCGCCATTTTTAAAGCCACGCTTAGCGTGGCTTTTTTCGTTTTATATCTCAGTAAATGCTAAAAAGTTAAGTGTTTGATATAAATAACATAAATATCAATTTCTTTAATTTGCATGATTATTTCCCTCGCTTCTCGTATCACGTCTTTTTGTTGAAACCTCTGCGTAATACAAATGAAATTCATCCTACTTAAGCTCAGTTTTAGCCAAAAAATTGTCAAATTTTCAGCTGAAAAATAGTTGAGCTTGTTGTTTGTTTTGTATTGACAAACGCTAATCAGCTACTTATAAATGAGTAATGTTTTTTCTTGTTTTGAGGCTTGTATCACCTTTAATTTATATTACCAATTAAATTTTGTGATATTTGTCCAATTGATTTTTTGATTATGAAGAACCAAAGTTAAGAGCGGTAAACGTCAAACCTTGGTTTAGTAACCACCCGCAAGATACAGAGATATACAAGCAATACATGGAATTTTTAGCTTGATACTAGGGGTGTGCAATGGATATGCAAAATCAAAATGGCGTAGTTCGTTCTAACGAATTTGAACTCGCGATTGTTTACCGAATTTCAGATGTATTTATTATTATTGCCGTTTTAGCTGGCCTGTCTTGGCTTAAAAATGGCTCCTTCGATTTGGCCTTCCAGCTAATGGGCGTTGGCTTATCAGCCATCTACTTGGTTGTCGCAGAATCCTTTAATCTATATCGCTCGTGGCGGGTTTCTTCTTTGAAAGAACAAGCCATGGTTAATCTATGGGTTTGGATTGTTAGTATTGCCTTGTTATTTGCAGTTAATTACTTTCTAAAAATCTCGGCTACCTATTCGCGAGTGGTGGTTGGTTCATGGGTAGTCGCCACACCAATGTTACTTATGGCTTGGCGCCTAGTATTTCGTGAGAGTTTGGCGGTAATGCGCCGCTTTGGTTATAACACTCGACGCGCAGCCATTATTGGGGTGTCGCAAAACGGTGTGCAACTCAAAGAAACCTTTGAAAATTCAGAAGAGCTTGGCATTCAATTTGTTGGATTTTTTGATGATAGAGATGCTTCTCGCTTAACAGACAGTGGTTATTCTGGTCCTGTTGCCAAAGTTGATACTGCACTTGAAATGGCTAAACGGGGCGAAGTTGACCATGTGTATATCGCCTTACCCATGCATGCTAAAGACCGGATTACCGGTTACCTACAGCAACTCTCCGACACCACTACTACTACATTTATCGTGCCCGATTTCTTCACTTATAACTTGCTGCATTCTCGTTGGAGTTCACTAGGCGATATTCAAACCGTAAGCGTATTTGATAGCCCATTCCGTGGCGGCAGTATGCTGGTTAAGCGAATCCAAGATATTGTATTGGCGTCGATTATCATTTTGTTGATTAGCCCGCTGCTGTTGGCGGTAGCCGTTGGTGTTAAGCGTTCTTCCCCTGGCCCGATCTTGTTTAAGCAAGATCGCTATGGTTTAGATGGGAAAAAAATTCGGGTTTGGAAGTTTCGTTCAATGAGCACCCAAGATAACGGTGCGGTGGTGAAGCAGGCAACGAAAAATGACCCTCGTGTGACCAAGTTTGGTGCCTTTATTCGTCGTACTTCGCTCGATGAGTTACCGCAATTTTTTAATGTATTGATGGGCAGCATGTCTATTGTTGGGCCGCGCCCGCATGCGGTTTCGCACAATGAAGAATATCGCCAAATTGTTAACCGCTACATGCTACGTCATAAAGTGAAACCTGGTATTACCGGTTGGGCACAAATCAATGGTTACCGCGGTGAAACCGACACCTTAGAAAAAATGGAAAAGCGGGTGCAATACGATCTTGAGTACATTCGTGTGTGGACGCTTTGGATGGATATCAAAATTGTATTCCTCACTATCTTTAAAGGATTTGTAGGTAAAACTGCCTACTAAGTAAAGCTGTTCAAGGAGTTGTGATGAATTGGGATAGTTCTCTCTTGGCTACGTGGTGTAACACCAAGCGCGCCTGGTACTTGCTAGTAACGCTATTGATGTGGGGCGGTTTTAGCGCTGCTTCTCAGGCCAATGATCTAGAGCAAAGCTACCGCTTAGGTGCAGGTGACCGCATCCAAATTGTTGTGTACGGCGAGAGCGATTTGTCGATGGAACTGCTGGTGACTAACAGTGGCAAAATCGACTATCCCTACTTGGGGCGTATTCCAGTGAACAGCCTTACTGCTCAGCAACTTAGAGATAACATTGAACAGGGCTTGCGAGGCGATTACCTGATTAACCCCAAGGTAGCAGTAAACATCATTGGCTACCGACAAATCTTTATTAATGGCGAGGTAGAGCACCCAGGTGGTTACGCTTATCAACCCGGTCTTACGGTTGAAAAAGCAATAGCGCTAGCGGGTGGTTTTACCGAGCGCGCATCGAAAACAAATATCAATATCACCCCAGGTAATGGCACTAACGATTTAGTGAAAGCTGCCTTAAAGCACCGCATTGCTCCGGGAGACATTATTGTGGTTAAGGCCAGTTTCTTTTAGGCCTAGCTTCTTTTACGGCAAGGGTGCCAACAGTAATACTCCGTAAGTTTGCTAACAGGGAAGTGTTTAGTTAATGACAACAACAGTGAATAATGCAGCACTAATGCGCAATGGCAGCAATGCAGATGATGAGTTCATCAACATCATGCAATATTTGTCGATTTTAAAATCGCGCTGGCTGATGATTTTGGGTTTTACATTTATCAGTGTTTTGCTTGCCATATTGTTGGTCTTTGCGATTAAGCCAACTTATCAGGCCACCGCAGTATTGTTGATTGAAGCTGAGCAGCGTAAAGCAGTATCTATTGATGATGTGATAGGTATCGATACCTCCAAGCAGGAGTATTACCTCACTCAGTTCGAATTGCTTAAATCTAGAAGTATTGCTCAACGAGTGATTGATGAATTTCAGCTCTATGACAATCCTGAGTTTAACGGCGCAAATGACGGTAAAGGATTTAATGCCGCTGGCCTAAAAAGCATGCTGCGCTCGGTGCCACTAATTCAAAGCTTTATGCCTGAAGAAGAGCTTCCAGACTTAGAGCAGCAGCAAGAAATTGCTCGCCAAAAAGTGATGAAAACCTTCCAGCGCAGCCTACACATTAATCCGGTGAAAAAGACTCAATTAGTAAATATTAGTTTTGACTCTAGGGATCCTAAATTGGCGGCTAAAATTGCCAATGCTGTTGGAGAGACCTACATAAACTCGAATCGCGAAAGCCGCATTATTGCTAACCAAGAAGCCACTAACTGGTTAGCCGACCGAATTGGAGTGTTGCAAGCTGCTGTGATTGAATCGCAAAGTCGTTTAAGTGACTTCTTACAGCGTGAGCAACTAGTAGATGTAAGCGGTATCGACAGCTTGGCTAGCTCAGAGTTGGGTAATTTAAGTCGACGCTTAGCCGATGCCCAAGATCGCCGCACCGCTTCTGAGTCTATTTACTATTTGCTGCAAGATAACAAAAATACTGCGATTTCTGAGTTGTCATCGGTAACGGCAATCTCGAATCATCCCCAGTTACGTGATGTGCGTTTAGCACAAATTGAAGCAGAGCGTTTGGTCTCTGAACTTAGTAAGCGCTATGGCCCTAAACACGACAAGATGATCCGAGCTCATGCTCAGTTGGCCTCGGTGAAAGAGCGCTCCGAAGTGCTGCTTAGAGTGCTCGCTTCAGGCGTTGAAAAAGAATTGCGAAGCGCTCGTGCTCAAGAGAATGCGATTCGTACTGAGATGGAAAATAAAAAGGCCGAGTTTCAAGATATCGCGCTTAAACGAGCCACTTACGATGCCTTGAAGCGCGAAGTAGACAGTAACCAAAATCTCTATGATTTATTTGTTACGCGCCAAAAAGAAACCAATGCCACCAGCGATTTTCAAGCCGCGGTAGCACGTTTTGCCGACCGAGCAGTTACGCCATTATTTCCGGCTAAACCTAAAAAAGGCATTATTATTCTGCTGGCTGCGGCTTTTGGCTTGGCGATAGCCATAGTGTTGGCGCTACTGAGTCAATCCCTAAACAATACCATTGAAAGTGCCAGCGGCATTGAAGACAAACTTCGCCTTACCCCATTAGGCGTTATTCCTTTGGTTAAGGGCTCTCGCTTTAATAAAGACAACTTACCGCTAGAACAGTTTTTTGATGAGAAACAGCTCAATTTTAGTGAGGCAGTGCGTAGTATTCGTACCTCTGTAATGCTCAACATGATGAGCCAGCAGCGCAAGCTATTGTCGGTGACTTCATCAGTGCCTAATGAAGGGAAAACCACCACCGCCTTAAACCTAGCCATTGCGATGGCAGGCATGGAAAAAACTCTGTTGATTGATGGCGATTTACGTAAACCCTCGATGGGCGAGCGATTTAATCTTAACCGTGCTCATCCCGGGTTGAGTAACTTGTTGGTAATGGATGCGGAGCTGGACGATTGTGTGGTTCATCATGAGCGCTCCGGCCTTGATCTGCTGCCCGCAGGAATGCAAACGGCAAACCCTCAAGAGTTATTGGCTGGTTCAAAATTTAAAGCGCTTATCGAAGAGCTTAGTGAGCATTACGACAAAATCATTATCGATACGCCACCTATCGCGGCGGTGAGTGACGCTTTGATTATCGGCCAAATTACTAAATCAAGCATTGTGGTCGTTAACGCTGGTCGCACTAAGGTGAGCCAAATTGAACATACTTTGCAGCAGATGATTAATCACAAGGTAGTGGTTGATGGGGTTATTTTGAACCGGGTAAGCGCCAAGAACGAAACCCGTTTTGGTTACTACCGCGAGTACGGAGCAACTGCATGAGTGGGCTAAAGCGCATCGAGTCTTTAGTTAAGCGCTTTGGCAGCATTACCCTGCTGCGAGCTTTTAGTGCTACCGGTTTAATTTTGTTTTCGTCGGTGATCACTTGGCTGTACGGCATGGATAGCTTCGGTCAGGTTTCTTTTGCTATTTCTATCGCTAACTTAATTTTGGTGATTGGTCGTTATGGATCTGAGTATTCGTTTTTTGGTCGCTATTTTGACTTATCAAGCCAAGGTGAAAACGATAAAGCGGCTAGAGTACTGTTTGAAAAATGCCGCTTGTCGTTAATATTAAGTTTGAGTTTGGCCGTTGTGGTCGTGCCCTTAAGTTTTAGCAGTGTAGAAATCATCGTATTTTGCTTTTTGTACATTGTTGGCTTTGCCATTATCCAAATGGTGTCTTTGTCTCATCGGGTCATTAAAGAGTTTTATCGCTCTTACTTATTTGAAGCCGGAGTGTTTTTTGTCTTTAGCTCGTTAATCTTTTTGCTGCTGGCCTTGTCGGGCAATACCAGTGATGTGTTCGTGGTATTAAGTGCATGTTTGCTTGCTTACTTTTGTCTGTTTAGCCTGTTTGGTAATAAAAAGCTGCTGCAGGGTTTTAAGTTATCAGGCGAAAGTGAAGGGACAAAACTTAGCCAAAGTTTAAAGCAAGACTCTAAGTTTTTGGCTTTCACGTTAAGTGAATATGTATTGTTTTGGGGAATCATCTTAATTAGTGGTTATACCCTTAGCGAATACGATACCGGCGTTATCGCCTGGGGCGGGCGGATCTTCCAACTGTTTGTATTTATTTTGGCGATTCGCAATAGCGTGCAGGTGCCGGAGATCCTAGCTTCAAGCGACATCAAGCAAAGCTACCTAAAAGTGCGCAAAGACGGCGTAGCTTTAAGCGTAGCGGGCCTAGTTGCATCCTCATTGGTTGTTACTGTGGTTTACTTTGTCGCTGATTTAGACTCCAGTACTTTGCTAATTTGGTCGCTGTTTGCTTTGGCTGCCTGCGTTCGTTTGTATTTTGGTCCGGTTTACCACGTCTTCGTAAAGTTCTCTGCCGACAAGCAGGTATATACCAACTGTGTGCTTACGGTGTTCGTTTGCGTGCTTTGCTCCGGCCTTGCTTTGTCCTTGTCTACCGGAGCGCTTGGTTTAGCAGCATGTTACTTACTTACTTGGTTAGTCTCCTTATTTTATGCCGATAGCCAGTCTTTAGGTGGACAGTATGGTCGAGTTTAAGCGCACTAAACTCGGCGTTTGCTACCTACTGTTTTGGTCGCTAATGCTGCTATTGCTGATGACCGTAGGTAAAGACTTTTTGCCCTGGAAATGGGGCTATGATGCGATGAAGATAGAAGGGCGTTTCGTTTTTTTTGAGCTAGACGGCTCCTTCTTAGCCACTCGAGAATTGCTCTATTTCTTGGGGCGAGAAAGCGCAGTGCTGAGCACCGCCACCATTGGTTTTTTGTGGCTTCTGGTTATTTCTAAGTATGTGGTAACACTTAAAGACTTGCTGGTGGTGAGCTTGTTCACTCTACCTAGCATGCTGCTCAATGTTATTTGGCCAGCCAAAGAAACCATAGTAATGGCCCTGTGTTTATTGGTGTTCTATTCCACTTACTTCAGCCGTAAAGCCTTTGTTTTTAGTGTTGTGGTGCTTTATGTGAGTTATGCCTTACAAGTGCGCTCTTACTACTTTCTTATTTTAGGGGTATTTCTTGCGGGTTACGTGATGCAGTATTTTAGCGATAAAGGCTTTCCTATGCGTAATAGCCTTAACCGTACCGCATTTAAGTTAGCGAGCTTTAAACCTGCTTGGTACTTTCTGGCCTTTTTTGTTTGCTTAGCCTTTTTATTACCCGACGCTTTTTATCACATGTCTCAAGGCCAGCGAGATATTTCCAATAACTACGCCAAATTAGAGGGTAGTTTTAACGTGACGGCCTTCGACAATTTGGTGGATGTAGCGCGTGGTTTGCCCTTCATTATTAACTTTGGCTGGGCTTTGCTGCAACTGAGCTTACCGCTGATTTTTGCCCAAGGACTCAACCAATTGTTATTGCTGTTGTTTAGCGTGGGCGTATTGATGATTTGTGGAAAAATGGTCAAGCGGAAACAAGGCGATTTATTACTTACACTATTTTGTTCTCATATGTTTGTACTGCTGCTTTTTGAACCTGATCAAGGAAGCTATTTTAGGCATATTCTATCGGCAGCCATTTATTTACTCCCCGCATATTCGCTTATTTTTGGTAGTTCTCGACAAGGAGTCTTAGATGACTAAAAAGGACACCCATTACCTTATTGCTGCAGTTCCCTATAGCGATAACTTTGGTGATGCTTTGATTCATAATTCGCTGGCATGGAAGCTAGATAATTATGATATTTCCAGTGAGGCTTTAGATATTGCCGGCCGTCATGATTTTGAGCGCAGTGCCCAGCAAAATGCCATTAAAGACAAAATCCTTAAAAGCCGGTTTGAGTGGGTTAGGCAACTATTTATTCCTCTAAACAGCCTGCTGGTGGCGCTTAAGAACTATCGTAATTGGATGGCAAAGGTAAAAGCTGCTGATGTGGTATTGATGGGCGGCGGTAACCTAATTAGCGATGTGTATCTTAACTTTCCACTTAAATTGTATTTTCTGTCGTTGTTTTGTTACTTCGCCAATACCGATTACGCGGTGGTATATGTGGGTGTGGCCAAGCGTATGTCTGGCCCTGGTCGGTGGCTGTTTAAGCGCTTGTTCGTAGCTAAGCAGTGTTTGTATATTTCGGTCCGCGATGCTGCCAGTAAAGACAATATAGAAAAGCTATTTGGGGCGCAGATTGCCGACAAAGTAGTGGTAAGCATAGACCCCGCAGTGAACTTAAACCTTAGCTATAGCGAAGCGCCAAGTTCTGAATTAGGCAAGCAGTCTTATGCCGCTATTAACATTGTTAACCCGGTAGTGTTGATGGTTAATTCTGACAACGATGTTAGTTTTAACGAGCAAGACTACCAGCAATGGATTACCGATTGTGTAGCAAAGGTTAAGGCTGCTGGTTTGCTGCCAGTGTTGTATACCAATGGTGCGCAAGAAGATCAGCAATACATGCAAGACATTGCAGCTAGTCTACCCGATGCAACGGTGGTAAGCGTAGATAAAGTGGACGACTTAGTGAAAGTGGTTAGTCAGGCGCAGTGCGTATTTGCCACTAGGCTCCATTCGGCGATAAGTGCGTTTTCGTTTTCGGTACCGTTCACGGTAATGAGCTGGGACAGCAAAGTGAGCGCCTTTGTAGAAGCGGTCAAACTGCCTAGTTCTATGCTGTTTGATTTTAGCCGTGAAGGTATGCAGCAGCATAGTTCAACTATCCAGCTAGCCGATATGCCTGCATTGCAAGAGCAAGTGGTTGCCGCTCGCCACCGGATTGTGAATGCTTGGGATGTTGAATTTAGAGATATGTTGCAGCGCCTAGAGCAGTACCAAGCGGAGAGCCAGTTATCATGAAAATCTTGCATGTAACCGAAACCTTAGTAGGTGGCGTAGAAACCTATCTTAATACCATTATTCCTTATCAAGCGGAGCTTTATGGTGAGCAGAATGTACTGGTGTTGGCGCCAGAACAACATGTGAATGATGAGGCTCCATTAGCCGCTTATTATCGCTGTTTTGATAGGCCCAAGCGCAGCTTAGGATCTTGCGCCAATTTGGCTAAGCTATTTAAGCAAGCGGTGATAGATTTTGACCCAGACGTGATTCATATTCACAGTACCTTTGCTGGTGTGGTGTGCCGAATTCCAGGATTAATCGCTAAGCGAGATCAACGTAAAGTTGTGTATTGCTCTCATGGCTGGTGTTTTGATGGCTACAGTGGCCTTAAAGCGAAGGTCTTCTCGCAAATCGAAAAGGTGCTCGCTTATCGAGTGAGTTCAGTGATCAATATTTCTCATCATGATTTTGAAAGTGCCCGCCAGCAAAAGATCCCTGAGCATAAAATGGTAGTGTTTGAGAATGCCTTAGATGACTTGGACCAAGACATACAGCGAGCCGAAAACCAAGGCATGTTGAAGCTATTGTTTGTTGGTCGTTTAGACAAGCAAAAAGGCGTAGATTTGCTGATTGAGGCGATTCGCCAAGTTGAAACCGAGGTGGAGTTGCACATCGCCGGCGCCAGCGTGGTATCTAAGCAACAACTTAATGTATCGGACTGCCGAGTGGTTCAACATGGTTGGTGTAGCCAGGAGCAACTACGTGAGCTTTATGCCAGTGTTGATGCTCTGGTGGTGCCTTCACGTTGGGAAGGTTTTGGTTTAGTTGTGATAGAAGCCTTCCGCCAAGGATTACCCGTAGTGGTGAGCGATGCTGGAGCTTTGCCAAGCTTGGTGGCCGAAGGAAGTACTGGCTATGTATTTGAGAACAGCAATAGTGACGCGCTAGCCAAAGTGATTGCCCAGCTTGATAGAGCCAAGCTAAGCGCTATGTCGCAGCGCTGTCGGGAAGTCTTTGTTAGCCGCTTTGAAGCAAAACGTTTAAACACCCAACTAACCGAGTTATATGCGGCGGCTGAATAGCCTGAGCATAGTTACTGCTGGAGGCCGTAATCATGAGCCAAGCTAAGCATAAGCTGTTTTTATTTGGATTATTCTCAGTGGCTCTGTGGGTGGCCATTGTTGCAGTGCAATATGGCTTAGCTAATGCCAACAGTTATGCAGTGGGCGCTTGGCACCAGCGTTGGCAAAAGGATCTCAATAAACAGCTCACTCAGAGCAACTTGGAGGTTGCCGAGCATGTCACACGTGACATGTTAGCGTGGCAGGCTAATCATCCTCATTATCAAGTATTAGCGGCTAAACAGGTTGAGTGGAGTAACTTCTACAATTTGGTTATCAGTCCAGATACAGCTAATAAGTCTTTGTTAAAAAAGCAGAACTTGCTGAAAGCTCAGCAGTTCTATTTACGTTCAGCAGCACTTAGGCCTACGTGGCCTAATACCTATGTTGATTTAGCTAAAAACGCACTTTATCGCCAAGCCAGTAGCCAAGAAGCTATGGCTTATTTGCAGCTCGCGGCAAAGGTAGGAGAGAACGCCCCCGTCACCTTGTTTGCCTATGTCGAAATTGGTTTAAGTTTATGGCCCGAGCTAAGTATTGAGCAGCGCACAGACGTAGCTAAAGCCTTACTTAAAATTGAACAGCACGCTTTTATGCACAAAGGTTTAAGTCAAGCGATGAGGCAAGCGCAATTTAAACAACGCGCCTGTGCTTTGTATTTGTTAGCCGGGGTCGATTATGTCGCTTGTGCCAATACCTAAACAACGCTACTGGCGAATTGCTTGCTGCATCGTAGCTTTGCTGTTGTTGCTGGCAAGTGGCTTGAAAAGCTTGGGAAATAATCGAGTTTTTTTTGTTGAGCTAGAGATTTTGTTAGGCGGCGATAGCGTGGTCCATTTTGCTGCAGCATTTATTGTGAGCACCTTGGTGATGATGGCGGTGAGTGACAAGCTATATCGTTTAAAGCTCGTAAAGCTGCCACTCATCTTTGTCATGTTGTGCCTAGTATTTGCTGTTGATGAAGGGCTGCAGTTGTTATCTGCTCACCGACAGTTTTCTTGGGGCGACTTAGGCTTTAATTATGCCGGTTTGATCTGCGCAGGAGTTTTAGTTTGGCGCTTGCGCCGAGCCAATGTGTGGCAAGTAGCAGGAGAAGAAAATGTTCATTGATTTGCATTGCCATATATTGCCAGGCATTGATGATGGCGCGCAGAACCTAAAACAAGCCATTGCAATGGTCGAAATGGCGATGGCCAGTGGCACCAAGGTGATGGTAGCTACGCCGCATATGCACCCGGGAATTTACAATAATAACCCAGCAACTATTGAAGCTGCCTTTAATACTCTTAAACATGCCATTACTCAGCGCGAACTAGACCTTGAGCTACGCAGTGCGGCAGAAGTACATTTGTGCCCAGAGGTGATGTTGTGGGCGCAAAAAGGCTTGCTGCCATTTATTGGTGAGTATCAACATAAGTCTTTGTTGTTACTCGAGTTGCCACACAGCAGTGTCCCTCAAGGCACCACCAGCTTAGTACGCTGGCTACAAAACAATAATATTCAGGTAATGATTGCCCATCCCGAGCGTAATCATGGCATTTGGAAGAATCCGTATCAGTTGTCTCAGTTACTTAAACTGGGTTGTTTGTTTCAGGTAACGGCCGACTCTTTCTTAGGGCGTTTTCGCCAACAAGCACAAAATATTGCCGAAAGTTTACTTAAAGCTGACTCGATTCATATAGTAGCCAGCGATGCGCATGATTTGGAAAAGCGCACGCCAGATTTACGCGAAGCCTATGAACGGATAAGTCAATTAAGTAGTGAACAGCATGCAAAGCGATTGCTATGGGATAACCCTGCTCAAATGTTGGGTAAACAGTAGTAAAAGCATTAGCACCAGTTTCGCCATAACCTACTAGGGCTTGGCCTAGAGAATACAAGGAAGCGCAGTATATGCGAGTATCGACGGGAAGATTAGAAGCGATAATCTTTGCCAGCTTTATTTTTCTACTTGTTTGGTTGCCTTTACCCTTAGGCAGCAACCGGCCTTGGGCGTGGTCAATCATGGAGTTGATCATTGCCTTGCAAAGCATTGGCTTGGTGTATTGTTATAGGCATAAAGCGCCTTGGCAGTATTTACGACCCGGTGGCTGGTTATTAGCCGCGCTTGCGCTATTTCAGTTGTTTACCTTGCTGCAGTTAGTGCCTTTGCCAAGCAATTTACTGGCGTGGCTTGCTCCGCAAAATGCTGAGTTGCGCGCTATGGCGAGTTTGTCGAGTGAAGCAGTAACCAGCTTTGCGCCGCTTTCTTTGGATCCCGAGCAAAGCAAAATTAGCTTGTTGAAAGGTGTCAGCTATTTGCTTTTGGCGGTGAATACTTTGCTCCTGGTTAATCGCCCTGAACGCATTCGCGCAGTGCTCATTGCCATTGTGGTTAGCGGTACTTTTCAGGCCTTTTATGGCGCAATGTTATTGCTAAGTAACATTGAGCAAAGCCCTATTTTTGCCAGCGATATAGGCCCCGTTGCCACTGGCTCTTACATCTACAAAAATCACTTTGCGAATTACTTACTATTGAGCTTAATGATGGGTTTGGCATTGATCGTCGCCGACCTAAAGGTAACTGGCGCAGAGAGTTGGCAAGCACGCCTCTCTGGTTTGCTGGAAGCCGCACTAAGCCCGAAAATGCTAGTGCGGATGTGCATGATTATCATGGTGATTGGCCTCGTTATGTCGCGCTCAAGAATGGGCAACAGTGCATTTTTTGCAACTACCGTTATTGGTGGCGTACTGGCATTACTCTTATACAAGCACCGACCGAAAAGCCTTACGGTACTTATCGTGAGCATTCTTATTATCGATATGCTGATCGTGAGCTCACTATTTGGTTTAAGTAAGGTAAGGGAGCGTTTAAGTTCCACTGTGCTGGTAGATGAAGGTCGAATTTATATTTTTGATTGGGCGCTCACTATGCTCAAAGATTTTCCCATCTGGGGCAGTGGGGCGGGCAGCTTTTATTCGGTGTTTCAAGCTTATCTACCCCAGCCGATTAGTGCCTTTTTCGACCATACCCATAACGATTATTTACAGTTTGCAATTGAGTCGGGCATACCGCTTACATTGATGTTGGGAACTGCCGTAATTTGGGTTGCTTACCGTTGCTTACGCACTTTACGAAAGCGCAATGACCCCTTAATGAAAGGCACCGCTTTAGGTTGTTTTATGGCGATTACCGCAATGTTAATCCACATTAGTGTTGATTTTAATTTGCAGGCCCCCGCTAACGCAGCCACTTTTGTGGTGGTGTTAAGCCTTGCCTTAATTGCCAGTAAAATGCCTAAGCAAGGCTACCAAGCGGCTTAGTTCGCCGCGTTAAATTGGTCGCTGGCTTTATCGCGAATCGACTTACGCAAGCGCTCTACTGGCAGGTCGATGCATTTGATAACCAACAGTGACAGCAGCATCAATATTAGGCCCACTAACAGTAAAGCCATAAGGCTAAAGTGTTGCTTAAATTTACTCACTTCACCTAGTAGCAATACGCTCGCGATGATGCTCGCTTGATAATGTAAAAGGTAAATCGGATAGGAAAAATCTCCAACAAACTTATCGAAGCCAGATGATATTTTGTTATGCAGGCTATGCCCCAAGGCTAGGCTTAACACTAACAAGGCACTTACTAACATATTCAGATAAAACAATAACTCGGCCGTAATTAAGGCTAGGCCTTGGTTTATTTGCCAAGCAGTAAAGCCAGAAATGGCCACCATCACCAATAGAATCGCTGCGGGTCTTTTAAGTACAATTTGCCAGCTGATCGGCACTTTATTTTGCTGTACCACAAAGTAGATAATTGCCCCTATCGAGAATGGCAGTGATCCCGCTGGGATAGAAAAGTAACGGGCATGCCAGTAAAGGTCACCGATGTAGCTAGCAATTACAAACAGCACCGATAAGGCTAGCCAGATAAGGCTTCGTTGCAGAGTTTTAGATATACCTAAGCAAATGGCGCAATAAAAGAAGATTTCTACCGTAAGTGCCCACGCAGCCGGAGACAAGCGCGGCGTAATAGAGTGAGGCAGCCAACTTGGGTAAATCATGGTGATATTACCTAATAAGCTGGCGGCATTGTTTGGTATTGCAATGGTTGAAAAGCCAGCCAACGGAAAGTAGTGATTAAAGGCCAGCAGCAATAGCAAACTCAGCAAACAAGCAAACCAGTACCCAGGATAAAGGCGTAAAAAGCGATTAAAGGCAAATCGCTTTTTGCCAGAAGCTTGATAACCGTATCGTTGGTGCATTACATAGGTCATCAAATAACCACTTAAAATGTAGAAGCCAAACACCGCAAAGCGACCAAAGTCGCTAAGCCAAAACAAGTGCCCAAACACTACCATTAATGCCCACAGTGTCCTTACCGTGCCAAACATATTGTTACTCGCTGAAAACTAGAACAAACAGCTTGCCAGTCTGCGTTAGATTTAACAAGCTAGTAACAAATAAATATGTTATTAGTCGTTTGCTAAAGGGTACATCTGCAAATATTGGGTCATGGCGTTGGCCAAGTTTACCGACCAAAATTGTCCCGCTACCGTCAATGCGAGATGCGTTGGTTTTATTGTGACTAAACCATTGCGCTGCCATGCTTCAAATAGTGCTTGGCAATGTTCAAATAATGCCAATCCCTTAGGCAGCAAGCTGGCTTCTATCCGGCCTTTATCACAAGCACTGGTAATGGCTGCTTTTAGCTGGGCATTGTTGGCGGGCAAGCTTAGTTGCTCAAAAGCCCAGTTATTGGCTGTTACGCCTGCTCGCCAAGTGTCGATATCTCGGCTTTGCATCAAACCATAGCCGTTAATATTGCCACCCGCGCCAGCGCCAATGGGGAGAATTTCAGCGCCTTGTTTGGCAAGAGAGTTATAGCGGCTTTGTTCGCGTTTATCGCTTGCCCAGTGGCAATAGCTGAGTTGTTGAAACCCCTGCTGAGTAAAAAATTGGTGGCCCTGTTGGTACATCATCGCTTTGTCGCTGGTTTCTAAAGGAACTACCTCGCGACCCGCATCAATATTGCGTTGCAGGCCACTGCCGCCAAAGGTAAGGAGTTGATAAAGATCTACCCCATGCACGCCAGTGTCTATTACATCTTGTAAATCTTGCTGCCAGTTTTCTTGGGTTTGGTGAGGTAAGCCATAGATAAGGTCGATGGCAATGGTAGCTTGGTTACTTGCGGTTAACTGGCTTAAGCGCTCAAGTATGTAGTCTCGGTTATCAAGCCGTTTGGCAGCGCGTCTAACCTTAGAATTAAAACTCTGAACACCAAAAGAAAAGCGATTAAAGCCACCTTCAAGCGCTGCGTTAAATTTGTCATCGCTAAAGCGATTTAGTCTGCCTTCTAGGGTTATTTCGCAGTTATCACTTAAAGGGAAATGGCGATGAATAAGTTGCCCTAATCGCAACAGTTGTTGCGGGCTTAAATCTGTAGGTGTTCCACCGCCCACATATACAGCATCAAAGCTCCGAGCTTGGGTCCACGGGTAGCGAGATTTGGCAATTAACTCTTGCTCCAATAAAGCAAAGTAATCATCAATCATCTGCTGATTACTGGCGTATTGGAAGAAGTTACAAAAGGTGCAGCGAACTCGACAAAAAGGAATGTGAATGTATATAGCACGGGCTTGTTGGCTGGCCTTAGTCTGAGTTAAGAGCTCATTCAGCGTTTGTTGAGCTTGCACTCCGCTTAAGGCTTCTCGTTTGCCATGATTTGCATGTGCACCGGTTTTCTTGGTGAAGGCAAACTGAATAGGAGAAGGGCTGGCTTGGCCGGTTAACGCTTCGGGCAATTGGCGTGGTGGCGCTAAATCAATGGTAGACATATTGTGCTCAAATAACTATTTAAGCTTAATGTAAATCATTATCATTTGCATTTGTTTGATCTAAGCCAAGTTTGTGTTTCTCCCGCTGGAAATGTTACCCATCAACACCTTTGGCTAAGATCGAATAAATTGCTAATTATCACTGCTTATTTACTGGCCAGTTTGCTTGTAAGTGATTGTTATTGAACTATGATTAGCCTAATACTCAGCGCATCAAGGAAGAAAGATGAAGCCAATCATTAATCGGGTACTTTTCCCTTCTTTATTAGCAAGTTTTTTAGTGGCTTGCAGCTCTAGCCCAGAGCAAACTTGGCAAGCGGACCAAAGCTATAAAATCACCATTTTGCATACCAACGACCATCACGGTCGCTTTTGGCACAATAAATATGGCGAGTATGGTTTAGCTGCGCGCAAAACCTTAGTTGATAGTATTCGTGAAGAAGTGGCTGCTGAAGGTGGCAGTGTTTTATTGCTCTCGGGGGGAGACATTAACACGGGGGTGCCTGAGTCCGATTTACTGGATGCCGAGCCAGACTTTAAAGGCATGAACTTGCTGGGCTACGATGCCATGGCAATTGGTAATCACGAATTTGATAACAGCCTAGAAGTACTTGCGAAACAGCAGCAATGGGCAAACTTTCCCTTTTTATCGGCCAATATCTATTCCAAATCCACTGGTGAGCGCAAGTTCCAAGCCTATCAAATGTTTGATTTACAGGGGGTACAGGTCGCTGTTATAGGCTTTACCACGGAAGATACTTACAAATTAGTGCATCCAGATACCGTGGCAGATTTGGAGTTTGTCGATCCAAAGCTCGAAGCTAAAAAAATTATTGCAGAGTTAAACCAACAGCAGCAACCAGACTTGATATTTGCAGTTACACATATGGGGCATTATGCCAATGCTAAACACGGGGTTAACGCGCCGGGAGATGTTAGTTTGGCGCGCTCACTTAATAAGGGCGAGCTGGATTTAATTGTTGGTGGTCACTCTCAAGAGCCGGTGTGTATGGAAGGCCCCAATATGTATACACAAACCTTTAAGCCTGGAGATGAATGTAAGCCCGATCAACAAAATGGAACCTGGATCGTGCAGGCCTACGAGTGGGGTAAATATGTGGGCCGCGCTGATTACACCTTTAAAAACGGGGAGTTTAACTTAGACAGCTACAAGTTGATTCCAGTAAACCTTAAGAAAAAAATCAAAGTAGACGGCAAGAAGCAGCGGGTATTTGTTCAAGATGAAATTGCGCATAACCCAGAAGTTCTCGCTTTACTCAAACCTTATCAAGAGCAAGGTCAAGCCCAGCTTAACGTTAAGATTGCCGATCTTAACGGTCGCTTAGTAGGAGAACGGAACAAAGTACGCTTTGGGCAAACCAACTTAGGCCGTTTAATCGCATCGGCGCATAAGCAGCGGGTAAATGCCGACTTCTCGGTGATGAACTCTGGCGGAGTAAGGGCATCGATAGAAGAAGGTGATATTAGCTATAAAGATGTGCTTACGGTGCAGCCATTTTCTAACACGATTACTTACGTTGATATGAACGGTACAGAAGTGATGGAATACTTGTCGGTAGTGGCGACCATGCCAGTGGATACTGGCTCTTATGCTCAGTTTGCTGGCATTAGCATGACGGTGATGGGCAGCACGGTGAGCGAGGTAGTGATTAACGGCAAGCCTTTAGATGAAGCCCAAATGTATCGTTTTACTATTCCTAACTTTAATGCCTCAGGCGGTGATGGATATCCAAAAATCACCTCCCATAGTGGCTTTGTCGATACCGGCTTTGTTGATGCCGAAGTACTTAAAGCCTACTTAGAACAGCAAAGCCCGGTAAATGCCGCCGACTTTGATGATAAAGGCGAGATTACTTATAAGTAGTTCGTAAGTTAGTTCGCATGGTAGTTAGTAAAGGCCTCACATGAGGCCTTTTTATTAGCTGTTTTAATTGCTGAATGCAGATAGCGCTGATTGTTATTTCACTTAGCTTCGCTATCTTTAGATAGTTGTTTAGTTCAGTTCATAAAGCTTAGGAATGCTGATGAAAACCACTGCACAATATTGGAATGTATTGGCTGCCAATCATGTTGGCCAATGGGAAGAGATAGAAGGTAGCCAAGGACAGTTAGAGCAACTCACCTTGGCTATTGATAACAGCACTGGTGATTATACTCGCCTAACTCGTTTTAAAGCTGGCGCAAACAGTGAAGCCTTTGGGGCTAAGTCGCATAGTTATCCCGAAGAAATCTATATAGTATCTGGCCGCTTATACGATGCGGCTTTTGATATTTGGCTAGAAGCTGGGCACTACGCCAGTCGCCCTCCCGGTGAAGTTCACGGCCCATTTAAATGCGAGCAAGAGTGCTTAGTATTGGAAGTGTCTTACCCAAGCCAAGCTATTGAGTAGCTTTGGTTAAACCTGTTCTACTATTTGACTAGCACTAATTATTCGCTCGGGAGAAAACATGACTACGCAGCTAAAACAAAATAAAGCCAATGCAGTGGCATTTTATCAAATGGCCTACTTAGGTGAGCCAGCTAAAGCCGTTGAGATGTTTGTTGGCGACGTATACATTCAACATAACCCCTTAGTGGCAAACGGCCTGCAAGGCTTTATTGATTATTTCGATGAAATGCAGCGTGATTACCCTGATAAGCAAATCGAGTTTTTGCGCTGTATCGCAGAGGGTGACATGGTGGCCTTACATACTCATCAAATTTGGCCTGGCAATGATCAGTACGTCACCATGGATTTCTTTCGCTTTGACGAACATGGCAAAATTGTCGAGCATTGGGACAGCATTCAAGAAGTGCCCGAAGGCAGCGCAAATGGCAATAGCATGTTTTAAGTGCAATCACTGACATTAAAAAGCCGACCCAAGGTCGGCTTTTTGTTTACAGGCTGTTAGCTTAATTAAGCGCTAAAAGTACTTTATCCACGCTTTGTTACTACTGTGCTTATAGCGAGCAAAAGCGCGAGTTGGCAAGTACAAAGCAATGGCGAGCACTGCACTTAGTAGCCATACCTGCCACAAGGCGGCAAAACCAAATAAACCATCTACATTGGGGCCAATGGTCCACATCACCAATTTATAGCCGATAAGCAGCAAGTATAAGTGGAATAGGTAAAAGAACATCGGCGCTGAACCGTAGGTTTTTAGGCAATCACTTAATTTGCTTTGCCAAGTATCAAACAAGGCGAGCAAGGCTAAGGCGATGCCAACCGTAAGAAGAATAAAGTGCAAAGACGGCGGGTATTTGGTGAAGTTTAAAAACGACATCATGGTTTCAATAAAGCTTGCTCCTACTTCCCAAGGTAGGGTTTCGCCATAGATATTAAAGCCTCGCAGTAAAACAAGCAGCGATAGCGCCGCAGCTGACAGTTTAAACAGCCATTGTTTGCGTTTACTTGACTCAACCTTAGCACTAAAGATTGGGCCTAAGGCAAAACCTAGCAAGATTACGCCTATCCACGGCAGTACTGGGTAGGAAGCAAAAACACTAAAACTATCACTGCTATATAAAGGACCACGGTCATGCAAAATGGTCCACAAGCTGTAACCCCATTCACCAGGCAAAAACTCAATCGCTGTTAGGGCATTGTGACCAAAGACAATGGCCAAACCGAGTGCAGCAACCCAAAATCGTGGCAGGCCTGATAACAGTGCCAAAGCAATCATACTTATGCCAATCGCCCAAATGACTTGTAAGTAAAGCGCGTTGTAGCTGCCAAACCAAGAGAAGTTAACCAGCGTGACTTCCAGAAGCACCAAAAATAACCCGCGCTTAAGTAAAAACTCAGCTGCAGAGCGCGGCGCTTTGTTATTTGGGTTTGCGTATAACCAGGCGGAAACACCGGTTAAAAACACAAAGATAGGCGCGCAAAAATGCGCCAAGATACGCGTGAAAAACAGCTCCGCTTCGGTATCTTCAATGGTAATAGGGTCGGTAATACGATGCTGGTAATAAAAGCGCTCACGCACGTGGTCGAGCAGCATTAGTAGCATCACTAAGCCTCGCAGTATATCGATAGACGCCAGCCGCGGGGTTTTGGCGGGTTTACTTTGGGGAACGCTGTTTATGGTATTCATTGATGGTGTTTTCACGGTTAATACATTCTGTTGTTACTACTAGGCTAGCACCAGTATTGCTTCGTGCTGGCGAAATGTTGTTACTTTGACCTTGCTAATAAAGGGCAACTATTGCTGAACTACGTGGTAAAGGTGAAAACCGGAGGGGCGCGAATATTCTGCTGATGCTTAACTACTTGGCGGTAATGCTTAGGGCGCACTACCGTCACGAAATAATGAGTAGGAATCACAGCTGCCGCTGGAGGAGTGCAGACTATAGCTACTGCACAACAGTGTAACAAAGAGTTTGATAAACACTGGCCGTTTTGATGCTGCTCTGCATCGGCGCTGCTCAAATGGGAGTGATAGCCCACTTCGTGCATCTGCTCAGCCAAGGCTAATAAGCTAGTGCTTTGGCCTAAGCTTATTGTCCAAACAACTAGCAATATAGATAAAAAGCGATGCCGAATCATTACTGCCGTTGTTTTATTCTGGTTTGATTTGTTTTTCCAGAGCTTTTTACCAGACATTGGCCGGGTGTTCAATTTTCTTTCGCAACTGGTTTTGTGGTTAGTGCCGTAAAGGCAGCCTGCTCAATCGCTGTTTAAGCTTTAATTTTAGCCGTGGGCATTTTGTAACCAGGAAGCTTGCGCACACCCTTGGCTTGAAATCTAGATGGTTTAGGTTTGGCTGGTACCGCATTTAAATCAAACGGTTTTGGTTGTTTACCTTTAGTAGCATTTAAGGCTTTAACCACCTCATCATGGTTATGTAGGTGCGGTGCTGAAAACAACATATCATGGCTACAGGCGTAGCTGGTGCTTGGAATAAGGATGATAAGTGCAAATAACAGATGCTTTTTCATGCTTAGCCTCGAATAGAATGGAGTAAAAATAGAGCGCCAAAGGCGCTCTTGGTAAGCTAAGTGTTTAACGCAAAGTGATTTTTGGGTTCTCTGCGGGTTTGTCTAATAAAGCAAAGAACGCTGGCACTGTTGCTGCATCGCCATCTAGAGTGATGTATCCCGCTTTAACTGCTTCTGCAAAGTCAATCTTGCCAACTAATAGGCCAAGGAATACTGGCTTAGTTAGGTTGATAGTAGCTTTAGCGTCGCCATTAAAATCTTCGCGGAACTGTGCAACAGAGCGGCGTACTTCTAGAGCGTGTACTTCTTTACTATCACTAAAGTTAAATGCGATGGTGAAGTGCTGGTCTGCACTGCGCTCTGCATTTAGGCTAAAGCGTAAGGCATTCACTAATTGTGATGGCTCAAACTCCGCCATTAAATCAGGTGCTTGTAAGTTGATTTTTTTAGAGTAATCAATACTGCCATCAAGTTCTTGGGCCGAGGTTAAGTACCAGTTACGCCAGTTGTTGTTGGTTTCTCGGTAGCCTAGTTCACGAAGAGCTTTCGCTTTAAGTAAGCGTGGTTGCATATCGTTTAAGTCAACTCGAATCGCATGGGTTGCCATTTCAGCACACCATTGGTAGTCACCAGTGTCACAGGCATCAATAGCATGGCTCATCATTTTTTGTTTGCCGCCAACCATTTCAACATAACGTTGCGAAGCTTCAACTGAATAGGTTGCGTTCAAGGTTGTTGGGTCACCGTCAAACCAGCCCATTTCACCAACAAAAATCTGCTTAGCTGCGTGGCGAATTGAGCCATAGAAGTCACCTAACCAAGGATGGTTTTCCAGGTGTTTAGGTAGCTTGATTTCGCGGATCAAATCTTCTTGAGTTGAACCGTTGTTAATCGCTTTGATTGACTGGTCGTAAGTATATTGAATGGCATCGCGGTAAGCAGTAAGTGTATTGTCTACATGTTTAGCACCCACTACAGGGCGACCGTGTGACACCATTAAGGTTTCGGCCTTGTATTCACGCAAGGTATCGATACCTGGGAACCAAATGCTTGGGTCGCGGTATTGGGTGCCACGAATGGTGTGCAAGTTAGGGAAGCTTTCACCTTGTATAACTTCTGAGCCAAACAATAGGTTGAATTCTGGGAAGTAAGCGGTGATTTCATCAGATGCTTCTGAAGGCACGTGTTTAAATTCAATCTCTACCCCAGAAATTTCCATGTTTAGCTGACCGAATTTGCCTTCAACCAAGGTGTTTGGGGCAATCAGGCTGTGTTCACGAATTTCAAAGTCTGGACCAAGGCCACCATTAATACGGCCGCCTTGTTCAACGTTAAGCAGCGTACCTAAAGAGTAATCTACGCGAAAGCCTAAAGCTGGCCCTGTACCGCCCATAGAGCCTTTAACAACATTGGTCATAAAGGTGTCATGGGCAATAATTAATGCTTCTTCGGCACCTTCAATGCCGCGCACGCCAGCGTAGTGATCTGGGTGCCAGTGAGAGTACATTACCGCGGCAACCGTCTTTTTATTGCCTGTAACTTTGCGGAAGTCATCCATCACCATTTTCATTTTGTCTACAGATTCAACTGGGTCAAAAATCAATAGGCCTTTGTCGCCATCTACAATCATTGGCGAGGTTAAGCCATAACCGTAAACTTGGAAGAATTTCTCTTTGTATGCAAATACACCCTTGTCCATTTTTTGCGAGTGGGCAGTTAACTGAGGGTGAACTTGGCTTGATTCAGCATCAAATGCATCGTTACCACCAGTTGCAATCCACAACATGCCTTGGTTTTCACCGTGCCAGTAGTGAGTTGCACCTGAGTCTTTCCCTAGGTAGTAATCATGAGAAAGTGTTGGAATTGTTACTTCTACACCGTCGTAACGATGGTTGTCGCTGGCTACAGCTACACTGGTTAAACCTGCCGTAAGTAGCAGAGATAAAGCGATGGTTGTTTTCTTCATATCAAAGCAATGCCTTGTTGATGTTCGAGTGGCGGTAGATTACGCCGATGAACGATTGCTTTGCTGATATGTGATATAAGATATCTTATACTTGTGGCTTAAGGCTCATAGTTTTTTAGTGATGAAACATTCAGACTACAGCTTAATTCCTACCTTTGTGGCGGTAGTAGAAGAGCGAAACTACAGTAAGGCCGCTAAGCGTTTAGGCATTAGTCAGTCGGCGGTAAGCCAAGGGGTTACGCGTCTACGTGACATATTTAAAGACAACTTGTTTATTCGCGGTAGCCACGGGGTAGAGCCTACACCTTATGCTCTAGATATTTACCCAGCGTTGGCTAACTCAGTAGAAAGCATTGCACATATGCTGCCTGAACAACGCTATTTTGAACCTGCAAAGTGTCAGCGACAGTTTACTATTGCCGCACTGAGTGTGTTTAGTTTCACCTTGTTTCCGCAATTGGCTAAGCGCTTATTTGAGCAAGCTCCTTTAGCGTCGATAAAAACAGAGCCCTTATTTGGTCAAGATATGGCGGGCTTGTTGCGTTCGCATCAATGTGATTTGCTGATTGAGGCTGAATCAAACCGTTATCCGCACCTACGCTCGCAAAGGATAATGCAAGATCGCCTAGTGGTGGTGTGCAGAGCGCAACATCCAAGGTTTAGTAATAGCCAATTAAAACTAGAGCAGTACCTAAGAGAGCAGCACGTTATTCACTCTCAGCCAGATCAAAAAACTGGGTACCTAGGAGATATGGGGATATCGGGTTTAGCCGAGCGAAATATTGCGTGGCAGGCCAGCGGCATTATGGATATGTTGCCGCTAATTGGACAAAGTGACTGCATCGGTATTTTGCCTGAGAACTTGGCTAAGCAACATTGTGCAAACTTTGGTTTAAAGCCCTTGGATGCAGACTTCTTACCCAAGGAGATATTAGTGAGCATGTATTGGCATCCATCTCGAACAAACGATCCTGCCCACCTTTGGTTACGTGAACAATGCGTCTTGTCTGGCAAGCAATAAGCTCAATGGCTGGTGATTAGTCTAGTAAGCACAACTATTGTTGATGGGAGTTGGCGTGGCCTTGAAATAAGGGAAGCCCTGATTTTAGTGGTGAAACCTAAAGCAAAGTAACAAGGCAGCATGTAAATGTTGCCTTGTTACGTAGTTACTCGCTGCCGTTTAACTATTGTCTATCACTTCTGCGGTAACTTCATTGCCACTGCGCTGGCCTTGGCTAAAGGCCTTAGCATTTAGCAAGGTAGTATCGGCAATGCTTTGCAAGGCTTCTTGGGTTAAAAAGGCTTGATGCCCAGTGAAGATAACGTTGTGACAAGCAGACAGGCGACGGAACACATCATCCAAAATTACTTCAGCCGACAAGTCTTCAAAAAACAGCTCTTGTTCATGCTCATAAACATCTAAGGCTAAGCCACCTAAGGTGCCGTCTTTTAGGGCTTCGATACAGGCGGTAGAATCTACTAATTTGCCGCGGCTGGTATTAATCAGCAAGGTGCCTTTCTGCATTTGGGTAAAGGCAGATTTACCAATTAGGTAGGTATTTTCAACGGTAAGTGGGCAGTGCAGAGTAATGATCTGAGATTGAGACAATAACTCTGGCAGGCTTACATATTCAATGCCTAGCTCTTTGGCTGCGTCATTTGGGTAAGGGTCAAAGGCGATAACTCTACAGCCAAAACCTTTAAGAATACGCGCAGTGGCTAAGCCAATTTTGCCGGTACCAATTACCCCAGCTGTTTTGCCAAAAATATTCATGCCGGTTAAACCTTCTAAAGAGAAGTTGGCATCGCGAGTACGCTGGTAAGCTTTATGAATACGGCGGTTAAGCGTCATCATTAAGGCAATAGCATGCTCGGCCACCGCTTCCGGCGAGTAGGCTGGCACTCGCGAAACGGTGATGCCTAATTGCTCGGCTTTGCTTAAATCTACGTTGTTAAAGCCTGCGCAGCGCAGCAATATAAGTTTGATGCCATGTTCAGCTAAGGCTTCTAAGGTGGCAGCCGAGAGGTCGTCGTTTACAAAGGCACACACTGCATCTGCGCCATGCGCTAGGCGAGCAGTTTTTGCCGAAAGGGCGGTATCGAAGTATTCAATGCTAAATGCTGAAGATGTATTCTGGGCATCAAAGTGGTCACGGTCATAGCGCTTAGCGCTGAAAAAACTGATCTTCATAGCGTCTCCTAAAACAATGTTAGCTAACGATAGCTTGTTTTGTAATTTTATTACATAATAGCGTTATTGAATAACAAAAGTCGACAAGAGTTATGAGAAAGTTTCACAAATCAGCTGTGCTAGAAATTGCCTCTGGATTAGTGGTTATTTACGCTTGCTTGTGGATCGGCCGTTGGTTAGGTGATGTAAGCGGAAACCTTCTCCCTGCTAGTATTGTGGGAATGTTGTTACTTACTGCTGCCTTACAGTTTCGCTGGGTTAAATTGGCTTGGGTAGAGCGAACGGCAAATCAATTTGTCCGTTGGATGTCACTTTTGTTTGTTCCAATTAGCATTGGTTTAGTGGAACACATTGAAACTTTATTACAGGCTTTGCCGGCTATGTTGCTCACCTGCGCCTTGGCAACACTCGTTTTACTGGTAGTGGTTGGTAAAGTTTACCAACACTGGGAGCAAAAGCATGAGCTTAAGCTTGCGCAGTCACAAGCTGTAGATGGGGAGGCAAAATAATGGTGAATTTTCTCTACTTGCCATTAACCATTGCTTTGTTTATTGCCGCTAAGCATTTGCAGCAGCGTTTTTCTGTTACTTGGCTTAACCCAGTGCTGATTACGCTAGTTATATTGGTGGTGGCGCTATTGACCTTGGATATCCCGTTTAGCGACTACAACCAATACAGTGGTTGGCTAAGTAAACTGCTTGAGCCTGCAGTAGTCGCCTTAGGTGTGCCGCTGTACAAGCAGCTGTATGACATTAAAGCCGAGTTACCGCGGATTGCCATCACCATTATTATTGCTGCCATTGTTGCTATAGCTACCACCGTAGGTTTGGCGATACTGGTGGGCGCAACACCGGAAATTGCCGCCTCGCTAGCGCCAAAATCTGTGACTACGCCGATTGCTGTGTTGATTAGCGAACAGGTGGCTGGCGAGCCGGCACTTACTGCAATTGCCGTGCTAATTACTGGCTTGGTAGGGGCAGTAGTAGGTATTCCGGTGCTAAAACTTTGCGGTGTGCACT
Organism: Agarivorans sp. Alg241-V36; assembly: GCF_900537085.1. Taxonomy (NCBI): domain Bacteria; kingdom Pseudomonadati; phylum Pseudomonadota; class Gammaproteobacteria; order Alteromonadales; family Alteromonadaceae; genus Agarivorans; species Agarivorans sp. Alg241-V36. Next base: position 683,434 of record NZ_UNRE01000001.1, read on the forward strand.
CCAGCAAAGCACAAGGCATTGCCATGGGCACTGCTTGTCACGCCTTAGGCACAGCGCGTATTGCTGAAGAGGGACATCAGCAAGGAGCTTATGGCGCTTTAGCCCTAGTATTAAGCGCTACTTTTAGCGCCATGCTCTGCCCGGTAATTGTACCGTTATTTGCTTGAACATCATCTTGGCAAAGGCTTAATACTCAAGCTTTAGCCAAGATAAGTGCGCTGGTTCGCTAAGCGCGTTGCTTGTACTACTATTAGCTGCAGCTTTAAACCTCACAGTAATTTCTTCTCGCCTTTTATTGCCTTTTATTTCATAAGTTCATTAGGCTTTTGCTGCTATGTTTGGCCGTTGTATTAGCCGAGCTTAGTTACATTTTGACTGTCTATTTGGTTCAATATTTCACCAAATAGAAGGTGTTTTCCAGTCCCAATAAACTCACCGTAAAGTAAAGTTTTGTAAATTTCTTAGTCCTCCATATTTGTTTTAAGTTAAAACTCTAATTAACCACTTTTTTATTAAGGTTATTACTGCTTATTGCTGCGATAGTTTATACAAATTGGCTTGCTCAACGATATGGCTATACGCTTAATCTCGAGTTGGAAATTAGTCTAAGGCTGCTCTTATAGCCGATACAAAAACAATATAAACGTGATATTTAAGGAGTGACTATGAAAGAGAATGATAATGGCTCTGGTGGTAAATGCCCGGTAATGCATGGCGGAGCAACCACCCCTCAAGCAGCAAATATGAATTGGTGGCCCAAGTCACTGAATCTAGACATTCTTCATCAACATGATACTAAAACCAACCCATTGGGTGATGAATTTAGTTACCGCGAAGCGCTTAAAACTCTCGATGTAGACGCGCTAAAAAAAGACTTAGTAGCCTTAATGACCGACAGCCAAGACTGGTGGCCTGCTGATTGGGGACACTATGGTGGCTTGATGATTCGCATGGCTTGGCACTCTGCTGGCACCTATCGAATTGCCGATGGCAGAGGCGGCGGTGCTAGCGGTAGTCAACGTTTTGCACCTTTAAACTCGTGGCCAGATAATGCCAACTTGGATAAGGCGCGTCGCTTACTGTGGCCAATTAAGAAGAAATACGGCAACAGCCTTAGCTGGGCTGATTTAATACTGTTGGCCGGCAACATGGCCTATGAGTCGATGGGCTTAGACACCTTTGGTTTTGCATTTGGGCGCGAAGACATTTGGCATCCTGAAAAAGATATTTACTGGGGCGCTGAACAAGAATGGCTAGCGGAAAGTGGCGGCGAAGGCTCTCGTTACTCGGGTGAACGCGACTTAGAAAACCCTTTAGCGGCAGTAATGATGGGCTTGATTTACGTTAACCCAGAAGGCGTAGATGGTAAGCCTGATCCGCTTAAAACTGCTCAAGACATGCGTACTACCTTTGCACGTATGGCAATGAATGACGAAGAAACAGTGGCCTTAACCGCTGGTGGCCATACCGTGGGTAAATGTCATGGTAATGGTGACGCTTCATTATTGGGCGCAGAGCCAGAAGGGGCAAATGTAGAAGAGCAGGGCCTTGGTTGGAATAATCATAGCAAGCGAGGAATTGGCCGCGATACTGTAACCAGTGGTATTGAAGGCGCCTGGACTACTCACCCTACTCAATGGGACAACGGTTACTTTAGCTTGTTATTTGGTTACGAGTGGGCACTGGCGAAAAGCCCGGCTGGCGCAGTTCAATGGGAACCGGTTGATATTAAGGAAGAAGATAAGCCAACTGATGTTGAAGACCCATCTATTCGTTATAACCCGGTGATGACTGATGCAGATATGGCGCTAAAAGTAGACCCAGAGTATCGTAAGATCTCTGAGCGTTTTATGAACGACCCAGACTACTTTTCTAAAACTTTTGCTCGAGCTTGGTTTAAGTTAACCCACCGGGACATGGGGCCTAAGTCTGTTTATGTTGGCCCAGACATTCCTGCAGAAGATCTTATTTGGCAAGATCCTATCCCTGCTGGTGCAACGGATTATGATGCAGACGCAGTTAAGAAGCGCATTGCTGACAGTGGCTTAAGCGTATCTGAGTTAGTGAGCACCGCTTGGGATAGCGCACGTACTTATCGTGGATCGGATAAACGTGGCGGTGCCAATGGTGCGCGTATTCGTTTGGCGCCACAAAACCAATGGCAAGCTAATGAACCAGAGCAGTTAGCAAAAGTGCTCTCGGTGTTAGAAGGTATTGCTGCAGATACTGGCGCAAGCCTGGCCGATGTGATTGTACTTGGCGGTAACGTTGGCCTTGAGCAAGCAACTAAGGCAGCGGGCTTCGACCTAGACGTACCGTTTACGGCTGGTCGTGGGGATGCTAGCCAAGAGATGACCGATGTGGAGTCTTTTGAAGTATTAGAGCCTCAAGCAGATGGTTTCCGTAATTACTTACCTAAGCACTATGTGGTAACGGCCGAAGAACTGCTGCTCGACCGCGCTCAACTCATGGGGCTTACTGCACCAGAAATGGCAGTGCTATTGGGCGGCATGCGGGTATTGGGCACTAACTACGCAGGCTCTACAGCCGGTGTGTTTACTGACCAAGTTGGCGTATTAAGCAACGATTTCTTCGTAAACTTAACCGACATGGGCAATACCTGGAAACCAACGGGCAGAAACTCCTACGATATCTGCGAGCGTGTTAGTGGCCAAGTTAAATGGACAGCAACCCGAGTAGATTTGGTGTTTGGTTCTAACTCTGTATTGCGCTCATACGCCGAGTTTTACGCACAAGATGACAATAAAGAACGCTTTGCTAAAGACTTTATTGCCGCTTGGACTAAAGTGATGAATGCCGATCGCTTCGATGTATAAGCTCAATCGATAACTAGCTAAGGGCTCCTTGTGGAGCCCTTTTTATTTGATGGGTTTGCTAGCAATAGTGGATGTGTTCATTGAGCGCATCAATGGCTTTGTTAGCTGCTCCTAAACAAGTTCATATAAAACATCGGGAACATTCTCTTCGTTCGCCGAGCCATCACTAAATTCAATCGCTTCAAACCCTTGCTTTTCATAAAATCGTCTCGCTGCTCGATTCTCTTGAAAAGTATATAGTCTGCATGGTCTACTAACTCGAGCTAATGCTTCTCGTAAAAGAGCCGTGCCGATTCCTTTTCTAACTTCAGAAGGCTTGAGGTACAAGTTATCAATCCAGGCAACTTCCTCTGCTTCTGATAGGGAACACATACCAACTAATTTACCCTCTAATTCAGCAACAAGCACTCCACCACAGGGTATCAGCTGATCCTTAATCCAAGAATGTACTTCTTCGTCAGAGTGGACAACTGGCGCAAAAGCAACCAGTTCTTTACGAGACTCAAGATAAATAGCAGCCGTATCATTAGCATCGCCTGATTTAGCTGTACGAACCTCTATTGATTTCGACATGATTTACCTGGCAGTCGGTTGCAGCGCCTTGTTAGAAGCTTAATTGGCGATGTAAATAAACTGCTCATCATTTAACCAGCCCGCTTGCGCTTTAATTTTGTATAGTTCAAATGCCTCGTGATACGGATCGGCATCATATTTGGTTTCTACCATTGCCCAGGCTATCCAGTGAGATACTGTGTAATAGCAACCAGACAATTGATATAGAGGCTCACTTAAAAAGAAGAATGCTTCATAACCTTGCTCACCGCAGTGTTTTTCAATAATTTCACAAAGTTCATCATCTAAATGCACCGTGGGTGAATCAGCATTGTTGAGAACTTCACGTCTCAGTGATTCATTGCCTCGATAAACACATCGCTTCTTGGCAGTAGACTTTTCTCCGTTTAATTCGATGAGTTCCTCATCTCCAAAATTTCGTAGTACAGTCTCGATATTTTTATTTAGCCGATCGAGCTTGTTTAATAGTTCTTCATCATCAATTTCGGTAGATTGAGGACGAGTTTTTCTTACTTCATTAACTCTTTTAAGCAATCGGTCGCCATTAGGAAATATAGAAAAGCACTCCTCTAGCTTTTCATCACCAATATTCCATATATCAAAATGAAGAGCATAATCATCTCTGATATCAGGCATTGAATCAGTGGGCTCTCCTAAAGCCGCTCTCCACTTCCTTTGCCATTCTTGTTTAATGCTCATATCTATCCATGCTTCTAACGCCTCAAACACCGACTTGGTGAAGTTGGCGGCTTTTTTGGAACAAAAAAGGTGACAGCTTTACCAAGTCCGCGTGCTTTGACTTGTTAACTCTACTCACTCCAGTAACCTTCACGAAAAATAGAAACCTGCTGAAAATGTTTGGAATTTTCGATATCTTCTAACATCCACTCTTTATCATTTTCGTCAGCATCCTCTAGTTCACTTAGCAAGTCTTCTGTTATTGACTCTCGCCAAAAACATATTCCTAATTCTGGGAAATTGAACGAATAACCAAGCTCACTATCATTTTCATCGAGTTTTCCGCGCCTTTTGCTATGGGCAACGACTTCATTTACCTCAGTATCAAATAGATCAACACCGTTAAAAAGTAACTTAAAGGGGATGTTGTCATTGAAACCAATCCAATCTACTAAGCCAGTTGTAGGATCGTAAGTCACTTGAATCGCACTTTCTAAAAAGTAGTCACTCTCAGGAAACTCTATTCCAGAATTGGTATGAGCAGGGATATTGTCCGGAGGACTACCAACGGCAGCTCTCAAGTCATTTTGATTCATGCCTAACTTTATTTTACCAACCCCATTAAAAGGGATGATTTCTAATTCATTCATAGGAGTTAACAGGTTATTAAGAGGAAAATTTCCTTGTTTAAACAAGGAAGTTTTCCTCATTTCACTCATTTGATTAAACCAAGGCTATCACCTTTCCCAAGCTACATCAGCCATCTAGCTCGAAAAGTAACAAAAATGTCAGCATGAAAGTATGCAATCACTTGTAGAAAGTAGGAATCACAGGTTCCTGTATATCATCACAGTGTTTTTACCCAGCCAAAAATAGAAAAGTCATGGGCAGATAGGTAGGTTATGCCAATCACACTAAGTAAGTGATCAGAGATAATGCAGGAAAAATACTCGAGAAAAAGGCAGAATTTTTCGATAAGTAGTTATTCTACAATCAAAAATTCTAACGCAGTTATCGAGTATTTTAACCAGATAGAATGAACAATTATTTAGTACGATTGGTATTAGTTGAGCCTTGTAACAGATTAAGGGCTGAAGTGTTTACGCGATTCTATCGCCTGCTTTGTGTAGTTGATAAACAAAAGCCGCAGTATGTGGCTGCGGCTTGTTAGTTTTAGCTTCGAGCTTTAAAGTGCTAAGCAGAGCCTTTGGCAATGAGCATGTCGCCATGTAAGGCGACAAACTTATCGTAAAGTTGCTCTTCGCTTTCTTTATGAGCCGGGTCTACTGCAATGCAATCAATTGGGCATACATCTATGCAGGTTGGGCGCTCGTAGTGGCCTTTGCATTCGGTGCAGCGCTCTGGGTCTATCACCGTGATAATGCCGTCGTAAGAGATAGCTTGGTTAGGGCACTCTGGTTCGCACATATCGCAGTTAATACACTTTTTGCTAATTAGCAGCGCCATGTTTAAGCCTTAACTTCGCCAGCTTGATGCGGGTTACGGGTATCTTGGCCAGATTGTAGGTTACGCATTATAAGTGCGTGGTTTAAGTCTACATTTTCTGGCACCGGTAAGAATACCGTGTGGCCGCTGCCTTTAGCATCGTCTATTAGTTCACCCTTTTTGTTCTCTAGGTGCTCTAATTTGAAGTTAAGGTTACCTTGAGGCGTCATCAGCTCCAGCGTATCACCCAATACAAATTTGTTTTTAACGGTGACTTCGGCAAGGCCAGCCGCGTTGCGGCCAGCTACTTCACCGACAAACTGCTGGGTATCGCTTACCGAGTAGCCGTAGTCGTAGTTTTGGTACTCGTCGTGAGTATGGCGGCGTAAGAACCCTTCGGTATAACCACGGTGAGCAAGGTTTTCTAGCGTACCCATTAAGCTTGGGTCGAAGGGCTTGCCGGCTACTGCGTCGTTAATCGCTTGGCGATAAACTTGGGCAGTACGCGCACAATAGTAGAAAGACTTAGTACGGCCTTCAATTTTAAGCGAGTGCACACCCATTTTAGTTAAGCGTTCTACGTGTTGAATAGCTCGTAGGTCTTTTGAGTTCATGATGTAAGTGCCGTGCTCGTCTTCAAAGGCTGGCATGTACTCGTTAGGGCGACCTTGTTCTTGCAGTAAGAATACTTGGTCGCTTGGCGCGCCTGCACCCAAAGTAGGTTCAACCACTTGTGGCTGAGCTGCGATAATATCACCCACTTCGTTTTCTTTGGCTTCGTGTGCGTTGTACTTCCAACGGCAAGAGTTGGTACAAGTACCTTGGTTTGGATCGCGCTTATTAATGTAGCCCGATAACAAACAGCGGCCAGAGTAGGCCATACATAATGCGCCATGTACAAATACTTCAAGCTCCATTTCTGGCACTTGCATACGAATCTCTTCGATTTCGTCTAGCGACAGTTCGCGCGACAAAATCACACGCTCTACACCTTGTTGGTGCCAAAACTTAACGGTAGCCCAGTTAATCGCGTTGGCTTGAACCGACAAGTGAATAGTTTGATCTGGGAAGGCTTCGCGCACCATCATAATCATGCCAGGATCAGACATGATTAAGGCGTCTGGTTTCATGGCAATAATTGGCTCAATATCGCGTAGGTAGGTTTTTAGCTTGGCATTGTGCGGGGCAATGTTGCTTACCATGTAGAGCTTTTTGTTTTGCGCGTGGGCTTCGTTTATCGCTAGCTGAAGGTTCTCGGCATTAAATTCGTTGTTACGAACACGCAATGAGTAACGAGGCTGGCCAGCGTATACCGCATCTGCGCCATAGGCAAAAGCGTAACGCATATTCTTAAGGCTGCCAGCGGGTGACAGTAATTCTGGTGTAAACATCAAAGCTCCGGGTCTGAGTCGAATCATTGAGGAAGGCTGCGAGCAGCACAATAAGGGCGCGCATTTTACGCTTAGCGAGCGGGGCTTGCAATGGTTTTGCTTAAAAAATCACCAACCTTAAGCAAGTATCTAATACTATGTTAATGGTTGGTGAAATAGGTAAGTAACTGTGAGGACTTAGCTGGTTAATTCGCCGCCTAAGGCTGCGATAAGATCAGGGATCATTTTGGTTAGTTCGCCGCTGGCTAGCGCGAAGTCTGCGTCGAAGCGCGCCGCTACATCACTTTTCTCAATGTCTTCGTTTTGTTCGGTGATGGTATCGGTGAACTTAACGCCTTTAATGCTCATGTCTTCGCTAATTAAGAAACGAATCGAATCCGCCCAAGTAAGCTCTAGCTTGGTCACAAACTTGTCGGCATCTAGGTGCACTTTAATTTCGTCGCTGAACAGGTCTTGTTCTTTACAACGAATAATACCGCCGCCTTCAAGCGCGCTGCGTAGTTCGGCTTCTTCACCTAATTCAAAATTGGCTGGAATGGCTTTTTCGTTTAGCCAGTCAGTCATGGTTACGTCGGCTTGATTAGCTAGTTTAATGGGTGTAACAGGCAGGCTGCCTAAAGATTTACGTAATAAAGAAATCACTTCTTCAGCTTTTTTAGCGCTACCGGCATCAACCGCAATAAGGTTGTTGTCTGGGCTTACCCATGCGTAAGTTAGGCTAGTACGTGAAAATGCACGAGGCAGAAGAGTCATCACTATCTCTTCTTTAAGGGCATCTTTCTCGGCTTTTTTAAGCGGACGTTGTTGCTCTTGCTCAATCAGCTCGATTTTATCGGCTAAGGTATCGCGAATTACCGATGCAGGTAGCATCTTCTCTTCTTTTTTAGCACATACCAAGTATTCGTTACCAATCACATGCGTAAGGCTTTGACCAAATTTGCCCATTGGGGTTACCCAGCCAAATTTGCTTAAGTCTTGGCTTCCGCAAGGGGTAAAGCTTAGCTCGCCTAAAGTAGCGTCTAGCTTCTCTGGCTCGAGCTCTAGCTCTTTGGTAATGCGAAACAACATTAGATTTTTAAACCACATAACGGAATAGCTCTTTAATAAATTTGGGGCGCTATTCTACCAAAACTGATTGACTTGTCAGGTTGCAATGTCGGTTTTTTTGCATCGCTTTGTGAATACAACATTTGATCTTGATAATTGAGAAAAGCAAGGCGAATAGTGGCGAAGTAGTCGAATTAGTTCGAGCTGAAAATGCATCAATGCCGATTGGTTTGGGATGTCGTTAATCTGCTGGTGCTTGGTATGAACGATACTTCCCAGCTAAGCTAGTGAAAATTGAAGCGAAAAACGGTAAGCATGCATGAACACTAAATCACCTTTGGCGATGACTCTTTCTTCAGTATTTCTTATTGCAACGCTTGCTTTACCTTTATCGGTTGCCTCAGCTAACGGCACTAGCAATTACAGTGGCTCGGGTACAATAACCCAAGGCCTAGCGAAAACCATTGAAGCGAACCTTTTTGAGTGCAAAAACGGCCGAAGCCGAGTGGCTGGTATCGGTGAAGTTACTGATTCAGCAGATAAGAAATGGACGGTTCCGGCTAGCAATAACTATGCTACTGCTGCAAAGGCTGTCGACTTATATGAAGAATGTGCAAACGTTACTCCTAGTAGCATCGCAGAGGTCGACCAAAATTCCACTCCTGTGGTGGTGGTTGACTCTGAGGGAGAAGAAATAACCGGCTACATTTTTGCCGACAACTACTTTGAGCTCTACATCAATGGCACACTAATCGCGGTTGATAGCGTGCCTTTCACACCATTTAACTCCAGTATCGTGAAATTTAAGGTCAGCAGACCTTATACCATTGCGGTTAAAGTGATTGATTGGGAAGAGAACCTAGGGCTAGGTTCTGAGAATAACCGAGGCAAAGACTTTCACCCTGGTGATGGAGGCTTTATTGCTAGCTTTAGTGACGGAACCGTTACCAATGCAGACTGGCTAGCTCAAAACTATTACACATCGCCGATTTATGATCTTAACTGTTTACATGAAGTAGCAGGAAAGCGCTTGTCTGATAGCTGCACAACCCAAGGTACTGATGAAGGGCAAGATGCTTACGCGGTGCATTGGGAAACGCCAAGCAACTGGATGGCGCAAGCCTTTGACGCTAGTGCTTGGCCACTGGCGAGCTTATACACAGAAGCTGAAATTGGTGTAAATAACAAAAAAGCCTATATGAACTTTATAGATAAGTTCAGTGGGGCAGGGGCAAGCTTTATTTGGTCAACAAATGTGGTGCTCGATAATCAAGTGCTTCTGCGGTACCAAGTTAAGTAGATCCTGATATGAAAGTAGCTAGAGTTGGCCGGCGCATATAGCGCTGGCGGTATTCTTTGCGATGTTTAGTCATTTAGTTTGGCTTGATTCAGAAGAATTTATCTAGGTAATACTAGCTTTTCTCATCATATTCTTTTCTCGCCCGGTTAATCTCTTCTTGATGCTGGTCAGCCCAAGATACCAGCTGGTACAAGGGCTTCACGAGATCTTTTCCCATTTCTTTCAGCGCATACTCTACGCGTACTGGTACTTCGGGATACACCGTTCTGATTACGTAACCTTCTCGCTCTAAATCTCGAAGAGTTTGGGTCAACATGCGTTGAGAAATACCTTCCACTCTTGATTTGAGAGCATTGAAGCGCTCTGGTCCATCTACTAATGCGAAGAGAATGAGCAGCGACCATTTGTCACCTATTTGAGCCACAACGTTGCGTACTGGACAGCTCGCATCGTTGTAAAAAATACGTCTTGTTGATGTTGTTTTTTCTGCCACTTTAATCATTCCTGCCTATTTGGGGAATCTAGATACCGGTTACCAAAAACTGCCTAACTAAGCATTTTGTGCCTTCTTGTTTTGTAGGTTACTAATAATTACCATGGTTATCAATGTATACTTAATTGGCACAACAGCTACTGGAGTCACCTATGTTTAAAGTACTTACCTCGTTTATTCTGCTATTCATGAGCACAATGGTATTTGCCCAGCCAAAAGACACCTTGGTCATTGATTTATCTTCTCTCAAGAAAGCTAGTTGGACGGAACAAGAACTCGCCAATGCAGAGTTAATAACTGACTTCGTTCAAAACCTCATGAACAATCACGATTTCGACTACGTTAAGCAACACTACAACGACAGTGCTTACGTGCAGCACAATAGAAACTTACCTGACAAAGTAACCGGTTTGGTTAGCTTCCTTGAGGAGTTTGTCGAAGATTATCCCGAATACACCTACGACGTTAAACACATCTACGTTGACGGTGATTACGTGATTTTCCACTCTCACGCCACCTTAGAAAGAGAAGACAGAGGAAACGACCAAAAAGGGATGAACATAATCGATACTTGGCGCATTGAAGAGGGACGAATTGTTGAGCACTGGGATTCGATTCAAGCGCTCGACTTCTCTATGCGGGTATATTCCCTGATTAGCGGCGGCGATATTGAAAACTCAAATGGTGTTTTTTAACTAAAAACTGGAGGCGTTGAGGGGCTTGTTCTTTATCGGTAGCGCTTAACTCAAATTGGCCGCTTATCGGTTTTAGACTCAAGCTCTTTAGCCATCCAAGGCATAAAAACACTTCCCCAAAAAAATAAGTATCCTTTTGCCGCTTCATGCGTGTTGTTAATAGAGGTGTATTTTTTAGGGCTGGTTATGTTCGACATTTTCACACAATTAGCAGATAGCTTGGTATTTTCGCTTATGGGCTTAGAACCAGGCTCTCCGCTAGCTATTGGCATCCATTTTTTTATTGAAGACACTACAAAGATTCTGAGTCTTTTAGTGGTGCTAATTTATTTCATTTCGTTTATCCGCGCCGCGCTTAGTACCGAAAAAGTTCGAGATTACCTAAAAGGTAAAAATAGGGGAGTCGGCTACGTTCTAGGGGCGATGTTTGGCGCTATTACGCCTTTTTGTTCTTGTAGTTCTATTCCACTTTTTATGGGCTTTGTGTCTGCCCGCATTCCTATCGGTATCACCATCGCGTTCTTGATCACTTCTCCTTTAATCAATGAGGTTGTAGTTATTATGCTAGGAAGCATTCTTGGGCTTAGATTTACGGTGATGTATATCGTTATAGGTTTAGCATTGGGAATTTTGGCCGGCCTATTGCTGGATATGCTTAGAGCCCACCGTTGGTTACAGCCGTTTCTTGCCAAAGCCTATTTGCAAGATGAGAGCAGTTGCCCAAACAACACCAACAACAGTTATGTTGAATTGAATTTCCAGCAACGCCATCAATTTGCGGTGAATGAAACAAGCACAATCGTAAAACGTATTTGGAAGTGGGTGATTATAGGTGTTGGCATTGGCGCTTTTATTCACGGATTTGTACCCGCCCAATGGTTTGAGCAAAACCTAGCAGAGGGGCAGTGGTGGACAGTACCGTTGGCAACTCTTAGTGCCATTCCTATTTACACCAACGCTTCTGGTGTGGTGCCGATAATGGCCTCATTGATTGATAAAGGCATGCCTTTAGGTACTACTTTGGCTTTTTGTATGGGCGCGGTCGCGGTGAGTTTGCCCGAATTTATGATGCTCAAGCAAGTGATGGAATACCGCTTACTTGCTTGGATAACCGGATATTTATTTGTTGCTATCTCAATAGTGGGGTGGCTATTTAATGCTTATTATTAACAACATATTGGGTGGAAAATGAAAACAGTGCAAGTATATGGGACCGGGTGCAAAAACTGTGTAGTGACTGCAGAACGCATTACACAAGTCGCTGAAGAACTTGGCTTACAGGTTGAAGTTGAAAAGGTGACAGGGCTTGAAGATATTATGAAGGCAGGGGTAATGAGTACTCCGGGGCTAGCTGTGAATGGTAGGATAGTACACTCAGGTTCGGTTCCTACAATTGAGCAGGTTCAACAGTTACTGGCCTAATATTGAATTCGAGATTACACCGTTTTAAACGGGTGGCTAGCCTAGTGTTTTACTCCTAAGGTTTAAAAATGAAATGCTTAATGAAAGCGTGGGATGAATCTGAATCCCTGCTCTATAACTGGTTGTTGAAGCAGACACAAAATCAGCATGAAACTGAAGATGTAATGCAAGAGGTTTTCCTTAAAGCAATGCGTAATAGCGAGCGCTTTTGCTCGCTAAAGGATGGCAAGTCTTGGCTGTTTAAAGTGACTAAAAATCAATTTATTGACCACTGGCGTCGCAAGATTGACATTGAAGATATTGATGACTTAGAAGCCATAGACAACAGCTTGCCGGTAATGGAACAGCTGCAAAGCTGTTTGCCTCGAATTTTGCCAAAACTCTCCAGCCATCACCGGCATGTTATCGAGTTCTGCGACTTAAATGGCATGGCGCAAGCACAATACGCCAAGCAAAATGGCTTGAGCTTAACGGCAACTAAAGCACGACTTAGGCGAGCTAGGATAGAGCTAAAACAGATCTTAGTGACAGAGTGTCAGGTCTCGCAAAACACGACAGGCGTATGTCATTTTAAACGCGCTCAATAAACCGAAGCTTGCACGCGTTAGCTTTTAATTGTTGATCAGTGTTGGTGCGGGGAAATGTTGGCTGTTGAGCAGGAGTGCTTTGCTGCTAGTTGCTCCATCTTTCATAATTAATTGACTTATAAGTAATTAATTTTCATTTGCCTTCGTTTTAATCAGTATTATGGGTATTTTGTCGTTAGAGCTTTAGTCTGCTGTATTTGTCTTGCTAAGAATTATTGATTAGTTAATGCGCAATTTTTGTTAGTAGGCTGTGATCTTCATCGTTTATAAGCGTACAAAATTCGATCTAATTCACACCGAGATTCTGTGTTAGTTACCATACTGTTGGTCTGGATTAACTGTAATGGTTTTACTCATTGAACTCTTTTACTAATGCTGCAGGTTTAACCCTGAGAAAAGCAGAGCAGAACGATTACGAAGATATAGGCGAGATTTGGCTGTCTGCCAGTTTACGTGCCCACGATTTTTTACCCAGCAAATATTGGTGGGAGCGCCAAGATGCCTTGCAACGTTTGTATCAATTTAAATCAGAGGTGTGGGTGGCTGAAGTCGCAGGTGAGGTGTGTGGCTTTTTAGCTTTAATGGAAGAAAAACTCGTTGCCTTGTTTGTTGCGCCACAATGGCAGCGTAAAGGAATTGGCACTCAATTATTGGAGTTGGCGAAAAGCTTGCGTTCTCACTTGGTGTTGCATTTGTTTGCTGACAACTCCCAAGCTTTTAGTTTTTATTTACGCCACCGATTTCAAGTGGTGTGGCAGAGACCAGAGCGTTATACCGGCTACTCGCTTGTTCACATGGGGTTCAATCTTCAACCGGCTATGGTGGAGGAGCCTGTGCCAGCGTCTTAACGCTGGCACAGTTATTGGTGTTACTTACCGTATAAGTTTTCAAAACAGTAGTTGGTAGCTTCAACAAAACCTTCAACACTACCGCAGTCAAATCGCTTACCTTTAAATTTGTAGGCCATTACACAGCCGTTTTGGGCTTGAGTAAGGAGTGCGTCGGTAAGTTGAATTTCGCCATTTTTACCTGGTTTAGTATCACGAATTAGGCTGAAAATATCCGGCGTTAGAATGTAGCGACCAATAACCGCTAAGTTTGATGGCTCTTCACCTTTGGCGGGTTTTTCTACCATTGAGGTTACTCGGAATAAGTCATCACGCAGCGCTTCGCCTTCGATAACCCCGTATTTGTGGGCTTCTTCTCGAGGTACTTCCATCACAGCAATAATCGAGCAGCGGAACTGTTCGTAAAGCTTGGTCATTTGCGCTAGTACGCCGCCGTCATCACCAAAACACAAGTCATCGGCTAACACTACACCAAAGGGTTCTTGGCCAATTAAGGTTTCGCCACACAATACTGCGTGACCAAGTCCCATCATTTTCTTCTGGCGAGTAAAGGTACAGTCTACATTGTCGACTAAATGACGAATTTCTTTTAAGTAGGCTTCTTTGCTGGTGCCAGCAATTTCGTTTTCGAGCTCATAACTAATATCAAAGTGGTCGGCAATTGCGCGTTTACCCCGGCCGGTAATAAAGGCCATGTCACTCATGTCTGCAGCTACTGCCTCTTCTACACCGTATTGAACCAGAGGTTTGTTTACGATGGGCAACATTTCTTTAGGCATAGACTTGGTAGCGGGTAGAAAGCGGGTGCCATAGCCTGCAACTGGAAATAAACATTTCTTAATCATGGTCATTGGAACTCCTTGTAACCGTACAATCTTGTTGAGTGTTGGTTGGTTAGTATCTGTATTTACTAGAGCAAGAGCGATGCCGTGAATGAATATAAAGTTTCTAAATTGTTGTTTTGTTTATAAATAATCGTTTTATTTTTGATTTGGCTAAGTCTGAACATGATTGCTGGCGCACCTTGATGGTGCAAATCTAGAGGACCTAGCTTAATGCTGCGTTAAAATGGCACATAGCTGCTTAGCTATTTTTGCAGCACTTAGTGGCTGGCTAAACATAGCTGGGATTTATTTTACTATTTTTTCATATAAAACAAATGCTTAATTTAATGGTGTTTAGGGCGCTGTTGTTAACGAGCCTTGGCACAGTTATTGGAAACACTTAATTAATAGAAAGCTAAGCAAGCCATGGTGGGAGCCTTTATGGAAGAACTCGAGTTATTACTTAAGCTAGTATATGGAACATCCTTAGACCCCAATTTAAGCCAAGACATCATCCAAAAAATTGAACAAAGCAAAGCTGGCTTTCCTCGTTATCAAGCTTGGTCTGAACAAGACGTAATATTAATTACTTACGGCGATAGCGTATTAAGTGATGAGTTGATGCCGCTACAAAGCTTGCATCAGTTTTTACGCGAGTACTTATCGGGTTTGGTGAGTTCGGTGCATATTCTGCCCTTTTTCCCCTTTAGCTCCGATGATGGCTTCTCGGTGATTGACTACTATCAAGTGAATTACAGCCTTGGTGACTGGACCGATGTAGCCAAGCTAAATCAAGATTTTGAGTTGATGTTTGATTTGGTGATGAATCACTGCTCGCGCCAAAGCCTTTGGTTTAACGATTTTGTAAATGGCTCTGGAGAGGGGCAAGATTACTTTGTTGAATCTGATCCTTCGCTTGATTACAGCGCAGTAACCCGCCCACGAACTAGCCCGCTTATTGTTGATGTATATACCCGCCAAGGCTTGAAGCATGTTTGGGCCACCTTTAGCGATGATCAAATAGATTTAAATTTTGCTAACCCTAAAGTGCTGTTAGCTTTTGTGGATATTTTCTTGTTCTACTTAAAGCATGGTGCGCGTTTTATTCGCCTAGATGCCGTGGCTTTTGTATGGAAGATACTGGGCACTAACTGTATTCACCTGCCACAAACTCACGCCATTGTTAAACTGCTACGTTGGGTGATGGAACAGCTAGACCCGAATATGGTGTTAATCACCGAAACCAACGTGCCTCACCAGGAAAACATTAGTTATTTTGGCGAAGGCGACGAAGCTCACATGGTCTATCAATTTGCGCTACCACCTTTGCTGCTACATGCCTTAAACCGTGGTAATGGCCATTACTTAACGGCTTGGGCGAGGGATTTAGTGGCTTTACCAAAGGGCTGTAACTACTTCAACTTTGTTGCTTCGCATGATGGCATTGGAGTGAGGGCGGTAGAACAGATTATTCCCAAACACGAAATTGCAGACTTGGCAGAGTCGGTACACAACTTTGGTGGCTTTGTGAGTATGAAGTCTAATGGAGACGGCACACAAAACCCTTACGAACTAAACATCTCCTTATTTGATGCGCTGCAGGGTACACGTACCGGATCTGACCAATGGCAAGTTGAGCGCTTTTTATGTAGCCAAAAACTGTTGTTGAGCTTGCAAGGTATTCCGGGCATTTATATTCATAGTTTAACCGCTACCGAAAACGACCAGTTGCTGGTTGAGCAAACTGGCCGTACTCGCTCGATTAACCGCCACCGCTGGGATCGCCAAGATTTTGAGAAACTCTTGGCCCAAGAGCATAGCTCGCAAGCCCTTGTTTTTCAGCGCTATCGCGATTTACTGGCCTTACGTAAAACCATCACTGCTTTTCATCCGGAGTCTGCCCAGCGAGTTTACGACTGCGGTGATGCTCTGTTTGTATTGCAGCGAGGCGATGCACCAAGAGGTACGAGTAATTCCAGTCGAGACGGACTACTAGCGGTATTTAACCTGACTAAGTACCCACAACAAGTTGAGCATTTTGCTCAGCTGCCGCAGGCATATCAATCTGAATGTGAAGACTTACTCAGTGATGAGCAAGTGACTTTGGCGGACTACAAGCTTAAGCCTTATCAGGTGTTGTGGTTGGTGCCTTAAACACAGTTCGCATTAGCAGTTTGCTTGGTTAGTTTTGTGAATGGCCCAGCTAAGATAAAAAAACCAGCGCTTAGCGCTGGTTTTTGTTTATGGGGTGAGGCTTGCTTATGCTGCTTTGGTTACTTCAAAGCGCTCAACCAATTGATGCAGGCGAATAATAGAGTTTTTCACTAACGTAGTTCGGCGAGTTAATTGCTGCGATGATAACTCCAAGGAAGAAGTCGTTACTTGAGCCTGCTCAGCCGTTTCGCTGTGGCGTTCACTGTTGCCGGCAATCATGTTAATGGTGGTAAACATGCTTTCTACTGCTTGTTGTAGTTCGTCGCTGCGGCTGCCAGAGTCCAGCAGGGCAGAGCTTTGGTCTACGTTTTTAACACCTTGCTCCATGTAATCTACCGCTGTTTCGGTTTTTACACGTAGTTTACCCATGGTGTTGCCAATGTGCTTGGCCGCCTCTGAGGTTCGCGTGGCTAGGTTTCTTACTTCGTCGGCGACTACCGAGAAGCCACGGCCATGTTCACCGGCTCGGGCAGCTTCAATGGCTGCATTTAACGCCAATAAGTTGGTTTGCTCGGTAATCTCAGTAATTAACTTCACAATGTCTTCAATTTGCTTCATTTCATCATTAACTTGGTTAACGCTTTTGGCTGAAGCTTCAACAATGCGTTTGATTTCTTGAGTATTTTCTACGGCATGCTGGTATTCGGTTTCGGCATTTTCCACCATGTCGGTCATTACTTGCTGTAGGTTTTCGGCAGATTGCGTCGCTTTAACAATGTCGGTTTGTTGGTGTTGCGCTAAGTTGAGCAGCGAGTCGATGGAGTTAGAGGTTTGTTGGGTACAATTATCAACCACTCCGCAGCGGCGTAACATAGAACTACTCACCTGCTTAACCTCGTTAGACGCGTAAATAATACCGCCAACTACGCCTTCTAGGTTATCAATAAAGCTGTTAATCCAGCGTCCTAAATCGCCGGTTTCATCTGGTTTAAACTTATTGGCATCTAAGCGGCGTTTTAAGTCGCCATCGCCCTCTGCAATGGTTTGAATCACGCCGCTCATGTTTTCTAAACGCCTAGCCAATGGCTTGGCCACGATTTGTTTAAAGCCAAAAAAGCTGAGGGCTGCAAATAACACCAGCAAACCAGCAAGCTGATTAATGCTAAGCTCAAATTGTTGAGCAATAACTAAGGGAGGCACTAGGCTAAATAGCGAGCTGGCTAAGTATTTGTTGCTCAGCTTATGACTTAGTGAGCGATGGCGATATACCTCTTCAAGATCGGCTTCACACATCATGCCCCAGCGATCAAGCGAGCCTCGTAGCTGAAAGGTGATGCCTTTGCCAATTACCGGAATGTGTCGGTAATCAGAATAACCGGGGTAATCGATAAACAGGTTACTGCCATTTTTAATGGTTTCTCTCACACCTGGGTGTAGCTCATTAGTGGCTGGGTCAGTAAACCTAATTTCAAACTCTGTATGCTTGGCAACTTTTACGGTGCCCCAATCTGTGCTTACTCCAGACTTTAAGTTTTCTCCATGAGAAAAGGTATTGTCTTCAAAGCGTGAGCGAGACAATGCGGTGCCTGGTTTAATAGTTTGGTCGAAATTGGCATCCACCATAAAGATGTAATTGTCGCCCGACTCACTATAAATGTGGCCAGCTTCGCGCTGAATTAAGTCACCCAAAACATCGTTAGGCACTCGGCCACATAAGCAACCCACCACTTCGCTGTTTACCTCTAAAGGTTGGTAGAACATGAGCGTGACTTGGTCATGAAATTTTGAGCTAGATGGGCCAGGCGCAAGGGTGCGCGGATCTTGGTAAGGACCGTGCAAAAATTGCTGACTAAGACCTTGTTGCAAGGCTTGCTTACTGGCAGCTACTTGCCCGGTATGTGGCTTATAGCTGCTGGCGCTCACTTTGCCTTGTAAATCTACAATAAATAATTCTGAGAAGTCATTATTGCGGCTTAGTAATTGGGACAGCATTTCTGGTTGCTGTTCTAAGGGTTTGGTCGCGAGATAAAACATCGCATCTTGAAGAAAGTCCCATTGGGTATTTGCCCAGCCTTGTAAAAGCTTTACCCGTGTATTGGAAATGCTTTCGAAGGTTTGTTCAAGTTGTGGTTTTCGTTTGCGGTTTAACCAGCAGGCTTTACGCATAGCCAGTTTTCCGCTGTTACCAAAAATAGGTAGCCAGTGTTTTTCTTGTTGTGTGAGTTGCATAGAGCCTAAGTCCATTTATATTATTTTTGCATGTTTAAGCAAGAATAATGCCTTTGCATGGATATGGGGCTCTATGCTGGTGCTATGTATATTAACCAGGCTTTTCAACATGCTTATGATTTTTTTCATGGAGTAAAATGGTGCAAATGTATTATGTTGGTGCGACTTGTCTGGTTTTAGGGCTGGTACAAGGAAAACAACATAAGCTGACTTATTGCATATAAATACCAGATTCAAAACCCGTGTTTTGGCAATTGGGGCTGCTGAGCAAAATAATAGCCTGCTGATCGATTAAATACTCTTGAACGCATTGAGTGTTGGGAGCAGGAAGGCTTAAGAACCCACTAGATAATAACTCGGCTTTATCACCATATATGTTGCGAAGACTTGTTTGAGTTAGTTCTAAACTTTCACCAGCAGCATGATAAATTGTTACGGGGTAGTCGGTTGTTAGCTGATTCACTACGGTGCTTTCTGAAAGCTGCTTTAGGTAGAACCTTGCGTCGCCGCAAGATGTATTGAAACGAAGTGTATTACTGGTTTTAGTAAAACTATAGGCGTGGCTTAAGTGAGTTCCGTTGTAAGCTATCATACAGTTGTTTTCTTCATAATATTCAGTGTTGAGGCTTGCTCGTCTTTGTACCAAAGCTCGTTGTTCCAGCTCTCGGTCTGTTGCATAGTTATCCCAGAAAAGCACTCTACCATTTTGGTCTATTGTTGCTACATGGTCATTTGCTTGGTCACGATAGATCCCCGCAGTAGATAAGCTAGAACTGTCAGGAATGTTAGGTTTTTTTCCGCCGTGGTTGGCGCAATTACCAGTACACTTAGTATTTAGATTAACGCCACTTTCTGGGTCGCAGCCGGATAAAACGGTAAGACTGATAAGAGCGATAAGTAGTTTTAAGTATGAATTCATGATTTTCTCCCAAGGTGGATAAAGCGCACTAAGTCGTGCGCTAGTAGCTGAAGTTAGAAACAGGTTTTGCTGTAGTCAGTGAAGCGTGGGTTATCGCCCGATACATAGGCGCAACCATTTTTCACATCGAAGACCATCGCTTCTACCGTGACGAAGTCTTTACCTTGATACTTAGAAAGGTTGATAGGCTTTTTGTTGAACAGCCATTGCATAGACTCAACCGTGAGCTCGGGTGAGTAATCTAAGAATGAGTACACCGCTTGTTCGCGAGCGAAGGTATTAAAGAAGGCTTGGTTTGCTTGAAAAGCTTCCATTTTCTCCAGCATATTTTGCTTAAAGCCTTCGGTATGGTTGGCGTGGCCGACCCCTCGCGTGTGGCCACTTATTAGTTCGGTACCGTCGGCATGGATGCGAAATGCAGCATGATTGCCTTGGTCGTCAGCTAGTGTGAAATTGAGCGGCGTTATGGTGCTATAGCCTTCAATCTTATTAATGAAATCTTGGATTGATTTGGCGCTGGTGGCCGCTGCAAATACCGCATCAGTTGAGACCAAGTTGCTGCTACCTAGGCCATCATCACCTGCAGTTATGCCTAAGAAATTAATTACAATGCCTACATGTTTTCCCATGCCTTGAAAGTGGGCACCATCAGTAGGTAAAAACATGGCGCTGTCGGTTTTTACTATGGTGGTATTGTCGCTTAACGCGTTAATCGACAAGTCGTTGGTTTGACCAACAATGCCGTTATTAAATGCCACCGTGGTACAGCCATTCAACTCTTCAACTGCTTGATTTTGCTGCATTGATTTGATGATTTTTTGGTTTACTGACCAATCGGTAACACTGGCTTCGGCAAATAGTTGTTCAACAGGAACCTGGCGAATAGCCGCTTGATGCTCCATCATTTCAGTATATTCAGGAGCTATCTTGCGATTGTTCTCAGTTGCCACTTTAAATGCTTCAACAATCTCTTTAGGTGCTTGTTGGCGTGGTATGGTGGCCAAATAGGCAGCCAGTTCTTGGCTTGAGCTAGTGCTAAAATCTAGTACTTCAACATTTTTTTGAACCGTTTGTCGTTGAGCGTCAAAATAAGGCAGGTTATCGCCCACTTGATTAGCCGCGAAAGAAAAACCGCTAGTTGAAATTAGTAAACAAAGAGTGGTCGTTTTTAACGTAAATAGTGAAGTTTTACTCATAGTATTCCCCTTAATTTTCTGCCCAAAAGGTGTGTATTTGTTAACTTGGATTTAGCTTAACAAAGTAAATTTCTATATATTGGAAGCTTAAGAAGGGGAAATTACGGATTATGGAATGCCAGAATTAGACTCTGAGGGCTATGAATTTTTTGGATTAAAGGATGCTGAGATTCGAGGAATGCTTATCGAGCGAATCGAATTTTTGATGGCTAACTTGTCGTGGTCGAAAAAAACCTTGGCTGATAAAGCCGGATTACCCTCTAGCTCCATGTATAGTAAATTAGATAGAGAGGGCAGTGGGCAACTAACCCTAATAGATATCTGTGCGATAGCAAAAGCTATGGATATCAGCGTGGTGCAATTACTACCTTTAACTGCCGCAGAGCGCATTTTAGGCGGAAAGCCTCCTGCTAAAGCGTCAATGTTAAAAATGTGGGACGTGTTGCTTTCACGAAGTGCCGAAGAGTTAGAGGTAATCTACAACATCGACAAAATACTGCACGACAAGAAATAGCGCTTAAACGAATACTTGTCGTGAAAGATTACTAGGCGGCAAGGCTGGGATGATTAAACATATTTAGCTTGCTAAATACCGCTTTGAGCTGTTTGTTTGCTTCAAGTTGCACTCCAACCCGTAATTTGTCGCTGGTTTGCTGCTGGCTTTTGATTGTTCCGTTTAGCACTATCGGTTGTTCTGGGTTTAGGGGAAAACGTAAGACAATTTGTACAAACACCATGCTTAAGGTTTGAGATGGCGCTGCTAACTCAATGCGGCAGCCTCCTTCCGACAAATCTAGCACTACGCCTTCCAACATGTTGCTTGATGCTTCTTCAGCAGAAACACTGGCAGCTTGCTGTTCAGTTATCACTACCGGTAGGTGAGTATTGATTCGGCTTTTATGGCGAAGCTGAATAAACTCGATCTGCTCCGGATACTCTACAAAAAGCATGATTTGTGGCTTTTTGTTTATGGTGATGAGCTTGGTTTTAAAAGCCACACACAGGCCAGCATCGCCTTCAACGATCATTCTTATTACACAGCTTTTACCTTCGAACATATGGTCTTTTTGCTGCGTGAAAATGTGTTGAGGCAATGAAAAAGCAAAGTAAGCACCTTCTTGATAGCCCACCAGTTTGGCTTTAATACGGTGCAGTTTATTTGAAGAAAACTGAATATCGACCATTGCGCCAGGGCTTAACTTAGTAAGAGTATTTACAATGGTTGTTCTATCACTGGTGATTTGATGTTTACTCAAGTTGTGAACCCTCTTGTTATCGCCCTGTGGCGTTTTACATTACTGATTAGTTGTCATGTTTTGGCTACTGCGCGAGTCTAAAAGCTCTTCAGCCATAATCTCAAAATCTAGTGCTAATATTGTGGCCATAAAAACGATCATTGCTGCCATACGTTTACGATTCATATCCATTGCTTCTGTTTGGTTTATCTGCAGTGATTGTAAGGAGGGCGACTTTAGTAAATTGACTTTTTACGAATGAAGGGCAATAAAAAAGCTTGTTCTAAGAACAAGCTTTTTAGTGAGAGTTGTGGTGTAACGCTAGCAGTTATCGGCTTCCACTGCTTCGTATAAGCGTTCTAAAAAGTCTGGAGCTGCACTTTGTACGCGGTTCCAGCTTGGAATGAATGGCGTGGCAGAAGGATTTTCTAAGAAGGTTTCTCCCGCTTGCATTACCGCTTTAGAAAACAGCTCTACAGCATCTTCTTCGGAGTGACGGTCTAGGGTTAAACCATTAATTAAGGCGTCTGCATGGTAGTTTTCAATGAAATCTAAGGCCATGCGGTAGTAGGTGGCTTTTAAGCTGCGTAATTTACCAGGGCTAAAAGTATGCCCTTGAGTAGCCAGTTTGCGAATTACAGCCTTACTAATGTCGGTGGCCATTTTGGCTAAGCCTGCATCAAGGTTATCTAGGCTTAAGTCTTGGTGTTTATGGTCGTATACATCAGCGATGTCTACCTGACAAATTCGGTTGGTAGAATGGTTGCGGTAAATTTCTGACAATACCCCAATCTCTAATCCCCAGTCTGATGGAATGCGCAAGTCATTCAATACGTCTGACTGCATCGAAAACTCACCCGCTAACGAGTAGCGGAAGCTATCAAGATATTCTAGGTAATCATCATAACCTTCAATTTTCTTCAAAGCTTTTAATAGTGGTGTTACCAATAAGCGCGCTACACGGCCATTTAATTTGCCATCGGCATGGCGGGCGTAAAAGCCTTTACAGAATTCGTAGTTAAATAGTGGGTTGGCTACTGGGTACATTAGGCGAGCCAGCATGCTTCGATCGTAGGTAATAATGTCACAGTCGTGCAAACCTACCGCTTTGCTTTTACCAGATGCCAAGGCATAACCAAAACAATACCATACGTTTCTGCCTTTACCGGGCTCTTTAGGCGCAAGGTTATGCTCTGCTAGTTGAGCGTCTAAGGCGCGCAGGCGAGGGCCGTCGTTCCATAAAATACGTACGTGCTGTGGCAAACCCGAGAAGTATTCTTTAGCGTAAGCAAATTGCTCCTCGGTGGCGCAATCTAAACCAATGATGATTTCGCTTAGGTAAGGTACCTTGGCTAACTCTTCAACAATGGTGGCTAATGCTGGGCGCTCTAGCTCCGAAAATAACGAAGGTAGAACTAAACTCATAGGTCTAACTTTTGAAAACGCTATGAGCTCCTGTTCTAACTCTTCGAGTGGGCGATCAGTTAAGTTATGTAAGGTCGTCACAATACCGTTTTGATAAAAATCAGCCATGGTTATGCTCCATTAAGTAAGGAATGTAAAATTTGTTGCATCGATTGATGCCAGCCATGCGGACCGGGGTGGGGCGCTTGGCAAGAATTGGGGTGGTTTATTACCAGTGCTGGTGAGTGTTTGCGTGGAATTACCACCGGGATGTCGGCTTGTTCCAGCATGCTTAAATCGTTATCGCTATCACCCAGGGCAATGTTGGTAAAACTGCGCTGAAAATGGTCTTTATATACCTTGTTAAGCCAGTGCATGGCGTCGGCTTTATCGAACTTAGCTTTTACATGATAAAAGCGACCACCTTTTACTACCGCTAGGTTGTGTTCGGCCAGCTTCTCGGTAAATACTTTTAATTGCGCATCGCTGTCGTTCCAAAGTAGCGGCTCTGAGGCCATTCTTTGTTTGGCCAATTGTGCATCGTATTTTGCTAAACCGGTATTAAGCTCTACTTCGCTTAGATTCATGTCATTAAACCCTTGGAAGCGAAAGTGATGCTGTTGGCGTAACACACTTAGGTATTGGCAAATGTCGGGATAGCTCGGGCCAAAGGTCTTTATTTTCCAATGTTGTTTGCCCACATTAATAGGGCTTAGTTGCTCATGTTGTATTGGGCTGTCGGCTGGAATGCAAACGGCTGAGCCGTTTTCAATGGCAAAAGGTTGTTGCAAGGCCATTTTTTTCTGTAGCTCTAATACTTCCATAAAGGTTTTACTGGTATTAAAGATAACCGGCACTTTTAACAGCTTTAGCTGGTTTAAACTGGGTAAGGCAGCCTCGAAACTATAACTATCATGATCTAACAAGGTGCCATCTAAATCCGTAAATACCAGTAAGCTACTGGCAGTGGTGTATAGCTCTGTTGGCGATAGTTGCTTAGCGAAATACTGCATGCTGCCCCTAAATTTAACGTAATGAGTTTCTACAAGACGAAGCACGAGCAATGCCACAAAGGCAAAAAACTTTTATCTACACTTGGTAATTCTCATATTTATCAATAGCTTGTTAAGGATTTAATATTCATTGGTTTAACTGTGTAAGGCGGAATGCTTGAACCTAAGTGGTGCAGGCTGAACAATATACTCTAGCTTTGCACCAAAATGGCTAGTGCTATATTTACTTAAGCCTTTGATTTACACTGAGTGCTGTAATAAATCTGTCATTAATACGTCGCATAATTGCCACAGTTTCTTAGATTGAGATGAATGTGATGCCCAGGAAGATACTCGTTGTAGAAGATGAAGCTCCAATCCGCGAAATGCTATGTTTTGTATTAGAACAGCATGGCTATGAGCCGATTGAAGCCGCCGACTATGACCAAGCTTTAGCTAAGCTAACAGAACCTTACCCAGAGTTAGCACTGTTAGATTGGATGTTGCCAGGTGGCAGTGGGATTTCAATTATTAAGCACATGCGTCGCCACGATCTTACTCGTCAAATCCCAGTTATTATGCTAACCGCTAAAGGCGAAGAAGAAGACAAGGTTCAAGGTTTAGAAGCCGGTGCAGATGATTATTTAACTAAGCCATTTTCACCGAAAGAATTAATGGCGCGGGTTAAAGCAGTAATTCGCCGTATATCACCAACTTCTTTAGAAGAAACCATTGAAGTACAAGGCTTACGCCTTGATCCGGTTTCTCACCGCGTGAGCGTTGAAAATGAACCCTTGGATATGGGGCCAACAGAGTTTAAGCTACTGCACTTCTTTATGACTCATCCTGAGCGTGTTTATAGTCGTGAGCAGTTGCTCAACAACGTTTGGGGTACTAACGTGTATGTGGAAGACCGTACAGTAGATGTGCATATTCGTCGCTTACGTAAAGCGATTGGCCTTCAAGGATATGACCGTTTAATTCAAACTGTACGAGGTTCCGGTTACCGTTTTTCAACTAGGGTGAAGTAAATACGGATGTTTGTGCCTTTCTCTTGGCAACGAGTATTGTGGCGAGTGGCCTTGGTGTACTCGCCTTTATTTGTTCTGGGTATGTTTACCGGCTATACCCTAGAAATGTGTTTGTTGGCCGCTGTCATTCATATTGTTTGGATGTACACCCAACAGCACAAATTACTCGACTGGTTATATAACCAACGAAAACTCTCCCCGCCCCATGGCTCGGGCAGCTGGGAACCAGTATTTCACGGTATTTACAACATGCTAAAGCGCCGTTTAGGCCGCGAGCGTGAATTAGCCCAATTAATGAAATACTTTCGTTTGGGCGCTGAAGCTTTGCCTGATGCCATTGTAGTGATTAATCAAGATGGCGCCATTTTATGGTGTAACCAGTTAGCGCAAGGCATGCTCGGTTTAAAATGGCCTGCTGATGCTGGGCAACACCTAACTAACCTCGTTCGTACTCCCAAGTTTGTTAACTACCTTCGTAAAGCTCGCTTTGACCAACCCTTAGAAATTATTAGCCCAGTGCAAAGCAATGTGTGGTTAGAATTTCGTGCCATGCCCTATAGCCAACAACAGTTGCTATTGGTGATTCGTGATGTGAGCCAGTTACGTAAGCTAGAAAAAATGCGCAAACGCTTTGTATCCAATGTTAGCCATGAGTTACGCACACCATTAACAGTAATGCGCGGCTATTTAGAAATGCTCGATCAAGATGAAGTTGACCCAATGATTTGGGGCAAGGCGCGCAATACCATGCTGGACCAAAGTAGCCGCATGGAGAACTTGGTTAATCAGTTACTTACCTTGGCTAAAATCGAATCTGCCTCAGCGGAAGATAATCAAGAGACCATCAACTTCTCAAGCATGGTGGGTAATCTAGAGGCAGAAGTAGCCGGTTTAGCAAAAGGTAAACAATTAAGTTTTAGTTTTGATATTACCCCTGATATAGAGATAAAAGGTGACCGTGAACAGTTACGTAGTGCTTACGGCAACCTAGTGAGCAATGCCATTAAGTACTGTGGTCAACCCGGTGAGATCCATGTGAGTTTATCGCTGATTCCACAGGGCGCGTTGTTTTTGGTTAAAGACTCTGGCCCAGGTATTGAGCGTAAGCACCTACAACGCCTTACCGAACGATTCTATCGCGTTGATAAAGCTCGCTCGCGTGATACCGGTGGCGCTGGCCTTGGTTTATCTATTGTTAAGCATGCGCTACAACACCATGATAGCCAGCTTAAAATAAAGAGTAGTGTGAGCAAAGGCAGTACCTTTAGTTTTATCATTCCCAGAAAATTGTTTATCCAGCAATAATCCTTGTTGTGAAGCTGCTAAGTCGCCTAGCTTCACAGCTTTCAACTCTGATGATATTTTTTAGACAATCCAGTTTATACTGAAGTATAAGTTTGATTTTTAATGGTATTCCTTTGAAGCTACAAGGTCTTTGTTCTAACAGTATTTTATTGCTAGCCATGCTTTGGCTTTGCTTTTTGGCTTTGCCCAGCGCAGCTGTTGAAGACGAAGTAGAGCTTCCAGAGAGCAGTGATTTACTGCAATTCCCCTTTTATATTCGCGAACCTTTTGTTGGCGATCTAGCCGAAATTAAACAGCGAAAAATTATTCGTGCCTTGGTCACCTACGGAAAGTCAGATTTTCACTTAGCCGACGGTCGTCCTCTTGGTATACAAATCGAATTGCTGCATTTGTACGAGAAGTTTCTTAACCAAGGCATTAGGCGTGATGTAGAAAAAACCAAAGTCAAAATTGTGCCAGTCCATTTTGATCAGCTAATTCCCGCCTTAGAAGCTGGGCGAGGGGACGTGGTTGCCGCATTCTTAACTGCAACTCCAGAGCGTAAAAAGCAGCTGCGTTTTGCACTGGGCAATGCCGAAGGCGTGAATGAAGTGTTGGTTAGCCACAAAGATGCTCCAGCGGTGGAAAGCTGGAAGCAGCTAGCGGGCAAAAAAGTTTATGTGATGGATGGAAGTAGCTACGCAGAGCATTTAAAGGCGCTCAACTTCACCTTAAAGCTGCGCGGCGTAAAACCGATTGAGGTGGTGGAAGCTGATGGTAACTTGCTGTCTGAGGATATCTTGGAACTGGTGAATGCAGGCGTGATGCCTTATACCATTATCGATGATTACAAAGCGCATTTATGGGAAAAGGTGTTTAAAGATATTCGAATAAACAAGCAGCTCACTACCAGTCGCGATCAAAGCTTGGGTTGGGCGGTACGTAAAACTAACCCTAAGTTACAAGAGAACTTGCAAGAGTTTGTTAATAAGCAAGTTAAGCAAGGCAGCTTACTCGGCAATACTTTGCTTAATCGCTATTTCGACCACACCGCGTGGATCAATCGTTTAGCCAATTCTGAAGACCGAATGCGCTTTAATCGTTATGTGCCTTTCTTTAAAAAATATGCCAATGAATATGACTTTGATTACCTAGCAATTGTTGCTCAAGGTTATCAAGAATCAGGCTTAGACAATACCAAGGTGAGCCATCGCGGAGCGCGTGGCATTATGCAACTGCTGCCCTCTACCGCTAAACAAATGGGTTACAGCGATTTAAGCGATCCCGAACAAAACATCGCGGCAGGAATCAAATACTTGGCTTGGTTGCGTAAACATTACATCAACGAAGAAGGCATCGAGGATAGCGAACGCATGGCCCTCATTTGGGCGGCCTACAATGCTGGGCCCACTAAAATGAACCAAATGCGTCGGCTTACTAAAGAAATGAATCTAGATCCTAATCTTTGGTTTGGTAACGTAGAAATAGCAGCGGGGCGTATTATTGGCAGAGAAACCGTGCGTTATGTCTCCAATGTTTACAAGTATTACATTGCCTATACCCTAGCCTTAGATTTGCAGGGCGATAGGGAAGAAGACTAAGCCCGGCTTTGGTTTTTCTGGGTGAGTTGTGTACATAGAAAGCGAGCAGAAATGCTCGCTTTTTTTAGCTAGTTCACAAGCTGAATATTTGCTTTAGCGAGTCGATTGCCAAGTTAATCGCATAAATATAGTATTGTAATACATTTAAAGTTGTTATGGACAATACTTACTATGAAGTTGATTGGAAAGCCCCTTGGCTTGTTATTGCTGTTATCTTTAGCGGGTTGTGGCGGTTCATCTGAAACCGCTGGAGTGGCTGATCCTGGCAATGAACCTAGTACGCCCGAAGAACCTACTACTCCCGAAGAGCCTACAAATCCAGATCAGCCAACAGAGCCAAGTTGCCTTAGCCCAAAACTGTTGAGCATTAGCCAAGCCAGTGATGATGGAAATCATAAAGTGGGCTATGGGCCAGAGAACTCTATCGACGGCAGCTTTGACAGTGAATCGCGTTGGTCATCAGAAGGAATTGGTAAGCAAATAACCTATAACCTAAGCAGTCCCTCAATTGTGACGGGTATAAGCCTTTACTGGCTAAACAATACCAATCGCTTTGCCTATTATGATCTGGCTATATCTACTGACAATCAGCAATGGCAGGAAGTTGTCACAGGCGGAATGTCCGACATAGCCACTGGCAGTGCAGAAGTGATTACCCTAACAGATGAGTTAATTGAAAACGTTCAATACCTACGTTTAACCGCTAACGGCAACTCCGAAAGTGATTGGAACAGCGTTATCGAGCTAACCGCAGAGGGCTGTAACGATGAAGAGGTTACCGAGCCGGTTGAAGATCTAAACCCTTCTTTACCGCCATCAGACAACTTTGACTTACAAGACTGGTATTTGAGCATACCCACTGATACCGATGGTTCCGGCACTGCTGATTCGATTAAAGAATCAGAGTTAAACAATGGTTATGAGAATAGCGACTATTTTTATACCGGCGTAGATGGCGGCATGGTGTTTAAAAGCCCTATCTATGGCTACAAAACCTCTAGCAATACCACTTATGTTCGCACCGAGTTGCGTGAAATGCTGCGACGAGGCGATACCAGCATCAGCACTCAAGGAGTGAATAAAAACAACTGGGTATTTTCTAGTGCGCCTAGCAGCGCTCAAAATAATGCTGGTGGGGTGAACGGTGAATTGTTTGCTAAATTAGCGGTAAACCACGTGACTAGCACCGGAGAGGATTATCAGATTGGGCGGGTAATCATTGGTCAAATCCATGCTAACGACGACGAGCCGGTTCGTCTTTATTACCGTAAGTTGCCTAACAACGATAAGGGAGCCATATATTTTGCTCACGAATCGCGAAATCAATCTGATGATGATTGGGTGGAGATGATTGGCAGCCGAAGTAATACCGCGAGTAACCCTTCTGATGGTATCGCTTTAGATGAGAAGTTTAGTTACCGCATTAAAGTAGTGGCTAACACCCTAACCGTTACCATTATTCGTGAGGGTAAAGCCGATGTTACTGCTAGCTACGATATGAGTGACAGCGCCTACGACGACCCAGACCAATACATGTACTTTAAAGCTGGGGTGTATAATCAAAATAAATCTGGCGATGCAGATGACTACGTACAAGCTACTTTTTACGCACTAAGCAATACCCACCAAGGTTACAATCCTTAAAAATATAAAGCTCGGTAGACTATCTGCCGAGCTTTTCCAGTTATTGTCTCAAATAATCACGATTTATTCCCAGGTTTAATCATCAATTAATTCAATGCTTTAGGTTTTCGCTTTAGTGAAAAAGACAGTTTTTTTACGAAAATAAGAGACTGACACATAACTGTCACACAGTAGAAATATAATTGTCATCGAATTCACCAATACTACATGACGAAAATAACTCAACGCGTCATTTATGGAGATAAAGATGACATTTAAAAAATTGCTTAGTGCAGTAGCTATTTCTGCCTCATTGGTATCAACTACCGTACTTGCAGCTGGCTTGGATGCCACACTTCCTGAATACAAGAAAACAACTGGTGTTTCAGGTAATCTTTCATCTGTAGGTTCTGATACTTTAGCCAACATGATGACTTTGTGGGCTGAAGAGTTTAAGCGTGAATACCCTAACGTAAACGTACAAATTCAAGCTGCTGGTTCTTCTACTGCTCCACCAGCACTAACTGAAGGTACTTCTCAGTTCGGCCCAATGAGCCGTCAAATGAAGAGCAAAGAAATTGAAGCTTTTGAAAAGCGCTTCGGTTACAAGCCAACTCCTGTTCGCGTAGCTATTGACGCATTGGCTGTATTTGTTCATAAAGACAACCCAATTGAAGGTTTAAGCCTAGCGCAAGTAGACGCTATCTTCTCTTCTACCCTTAAGTGTGGTGAGAACGGCGTAGCTGACCGCTGGAGCCAAGTTGGCCTAGAAGGTTCTTGGGCTGATAAAGACATTCAATTGTTCGGCCGTAACTCAGTATCTGGTACTTACGGTTACTTCAAGAAGAAAGCACTTTGTAAAGGTGACTTCAAGAACACTGTAAACGAACAGCCTGGTTCTGCTTCAGTTGTTCAATCAGTATCTTCTTCTTTGAACGCAATCGGTTACTCAGGTATCGGTTACAAAACTTCTGGTGTTAAAGCAGTTGCTCTAGCTAAGAAAGGTAACGACTACATAGAAGCTACTTTAGATAACGCTGCTACTGGTAAGTACCCACTATCTCGCTTCTTATACGTTTACGTTAACAAGCACCCTAACAAGCCATTAGCACCAATGGAGCGCGAGTTCCTAAAAATGATTCTGTCTAAAACAGGTCAAACAATTGTTGCTAAAGACGGTTACGTTCCACTACCTTCAAAAGTAGTTATGGCTGACCTAGAAAAATTAGGTATCTCTCTATAATCTGAGAATAGCTAATGATAAAACCTCGCTGCGGCGGGGTTTTTTGCTTTTAAAGCCTCCAGAATACTAGCCCACCAGCATTACTTCCTCACCACTCTATGAACTTGTTAAGCCTTGTCGCCGTACTTTAGGTACATCTCTAATACCAATCACACTAAGTAAGTGATCAGAAATAGCGCAGGAAAAATACTCGAGAACAAGGCAGGACTTTTCGATAAGTAGTTATTTTACAATCAAAAAATCTAAGTCAGTTATCGAGTTTTTGAACCAGATAAACTGACCAGCTATTTAGTACGATGGGTACAAAATAAGGAAATAGCTATGAAACTTGTTACCTTGCTGCTTAGCCTGTTAATGGCCTTACATGTGCACGCTGCTGGAAGTGGCCGTTATGAAACTCAACAGACTAGTTCACCACTCAGCGCGGCTGAAGACATGCTTAGCGAGCAAAACTATCTTGAAGCCAGTGTATGGCTTAGTGATTATCTGCAAAGCAAAAAGGGTCGCCGCTCTGCCGATGCTTGGAATCTGCTGGGCTTTAGCTTGCGTAAGCAAGGTCACTACCCGCAGGCTTTATATGCCTACCAACAAGCCTTATCTATCAAACCTTCTCACCTTGGTGCCTTGGAGTATTCAGGGGAGTTGTATTTGAGTTTGCAAGAGCTAGCGCGCGCCGAGCAAAACCTAGTGCGATTGGAACAATATTGTGGAAATTGCCAAGAGCAACAACAGTTAAAAATGGCGATTTCTCGCTATCTTGCTGAATAATATGAATTTTGTCGTCAATCGGCGACGATCGCTGTTTAGTGTTAAATCTCGGTATCTAGGCTTATTTAGTGATTTGTAAGGCTATGGCTTGAGTGAAACTCTTTTCAACAACATATCTTGGTGAACTTCGGTTTTAACCTAATTGTCACTTGAAATGTGATTCGTGTCACACTAAATTATAGGTGTGACTTGGATCACGTTTGATTTGAGACACTAATGATTTTAAATACTTAGGAGAAAGATTATGTTTGATTATTTTGGTGCACTTTACTCGTCGTATTATTTTACTAAAGCTGATGATTACAACTTTTATTGCGAAACTCGCAAAGATATTCACCGTTAAAATTAGCTATAGGTGGATATATGGTTCTTCATCCGATCATTGGTTCAGCATTATCAACTTATGTTCGTTTCGGGTGCTTAGAGCAAGGTAAACGACAGCAGAGATAATAGTAATGAATCAACTTAACCCCAGTGCCTGAAACGAGCTCGCTCCTTCAGGCATTTTTTTATTCCTTTCCCGACGCTTTCCCTCTTGTTCGATTCTTGAACAAATTATTTTAGTAAAAACTTTAAAACAAACTTGCAATGTGACGCGTGTCACACTATTATCTGTTTCGTGAGCTGGTTCACGCTTTTATTGGTTTCTAGGAGAAACACTATGTTTGATTACTTTGGTTCTTTATACACAACTTACTACTTCACTAAAGCTGCGGATTACAAAGCAACAGATTCTAACAACCTACACCGTTAATCCTCACATTTGAACATGTGGGCTTAGCACTTAGCCTTTCGCAATGCCGAGAGAGTGACAGTCAACTGAGCGAGAATACACTATGAGTCAAATGTTCTAAAATGCCTGATAGCTTAAAAGCATCAGGCATTTTTCGTTTTAAAAAAATATTTACCCCGCATCAAATTACTTTCCGATAAAATTTCTTATACTGCTAGGCAGTGATTGTTAAATGAGAAACTTTTATGTCGTTAGTTCAACCTCTTATTCTTAAGTCCCAACAGCATCATGCTAGTTTTTTGCGCTTTAGTCTTGTTGACCGTGAGGCCTTAGCTGATTGTTTAAGCCAAATCCAAAGGCTTTACCGAGCAGACGATACGGTGATTGGCTTTGGCCAGCCATTGTTAGCCATGAATAACACGGTGGTAGAGGGTGTAAAGAGTGCTGAGAGCATTCAAGGCCCTAAGCGCACCAGCCCAGCCAATCAGGATGATTTATGGTTACGGGTGAGTGGCAGCGATCCGGGTGAAGTGATGTTACGTGTGCAAGAGTGGCTAGATGTATTAGTGCCAAGCTTTAGCATGAACGAGCAAGTGAATGGCTTTTGCCACCGAGAAGGGCGTGATCTTTCTGGTTATGTAGATGGTACAGAAAACCCAGAAGACAATGCCGAGGCCGTAGTCGCTAAAACTGGTGATAAGGGCATTGCTGGTTCAACTATGCTGGCAGTACAAAAATGGCAGCATCAGCTTAAGCATTTCAATAGCCTGCCTAGCAAACATCAAGATGACATTATTGGCCGTCGTAAAAGTGATAATGTTGAATTTCCTGAGTCGCCACCTTCGGCCCACGTTCGTCGCACAGCGCAGGAGAGCTTCACGCCAGAGGCCTTTATGCTTCGTCGCAGCCTGCCATGGGCTGAGCAGCAAGATTGCGGATTAAACTTTGTTTGTTTTGCCAATAGCTTTTATCCATTCGAAGCCCAGTTAAAGCGCATGCTGGGTTGTGAAGATGGCATTGAAGATGGTTTGTTTGAATTTAGCCGACCATTAAGCACTGCTTACTACTGGTGCCCACCAGTAGAGGCCGATGGACAAGGTTTGGATTTAAGTGTGCTGCAGGCTTAAGTTGAGAATATCGGATAAGGGCTAAGTGATATTAGCCCTTATCGCTTTGCCCATATCCCTTCGTCAATAGTGCTCAATAATGAGCGTGAAGATAAAAGCCTTTAATAGGCTTAATCTTCATGCTCAGTTTTATATAGCGCCATGCCTCGCGCTTTATAGTTAGCCAGCGCGGCAGGGTGGTCTAAATCACAAGTATGTACCCACACCCTGCTTGGATTCCACTGCCAAGCCCTTTGTATGCATTGGCTCAGCAAACCGCCACCAATCCCTTGACCATGAAAAGCTTTTGCCAAACCAAAGTAGGCTATTTCAACACTATTATCGGGATGTTTGTTTAGCTCAAAGTAACCGACAAATTCTTGGTTAAGGTAAGCGGCAAAAGTGCGCAGCGAAGCGGGGGAGGCATATTCAAGCCATTGTTGCTCGGTCCATACTAGCTTATCTGTCCATTGCCAATGCTTACCCACTTCAGTGTAAAACTGGCGACTAAGCTTGGCCTGGTTGGCTTCTATTTCTTCAATTCTTATTTGCTCAGGAAGCGGTTTAGCATTGAGTTGTTCAAGCTGGGTTTGTTGCAGATAGTATATGGTTGCCATTGTTTGTTCGCTTGCTTGAGTTTTTCGCAGTGTAGCAATTTCATTCGACTCGCTCTATCTGAAATTGGCTACTAAGCGTTTGATTATTAGATAAAATTATCAGTGTAAAATAGTCATTACAAGTGTCTAAGTCTTTTACATGCTGATAGATTTATTTTTTATCATTATTTTCAAGTTGCTGAAAATTTGATACTTCTAGCTACTGGCTTAGATTATGCTTTTATTAAAGTATCACTAATAATGGGACTTTATTGGTAGCGCTGTCAGTATGGGCTATACCAAAGAGAGCGTTAGTTTTATGAAGAATTTGCCTATCGCGGCCGGTGTTTTTGCCATTCTATCTTCCTTCAACCTTTGGGCTACCCCTGTCACAAGCTTTGTGGTGGGCGGAGTGTGTGACCCTTCTAGCGCTACGCTAAATTCTATTATGGAATCGGGTGAGGCTAGCGAGTTGTTGGGAGGGGCCAATCCATCTTATTCGGCCAGCGCCTGTTTGGTGTTTGATGGAAATGATGATGGCAATGCCAACGATCCGCAGGTGAATATTGGCCAAAAAGACGATGGTCTGCTTAATACCAAGTATGGACCCGATGACTCATTGTTTTTTATTGAGCCAGAGGAGTTACAAAATCTTGATAACTTCCCTGCAGGAATTGCCGATGATCCGGGTTGGATTCACTTAGCCAGTGTTGGCGGAGCTATTGGTCAAAATGATCAATTGTCGGTGAACTATGACCAAGCTGGGCCGGTTACCAGTGGTGGATTATTCCTGGATATAGACGCTCTACTCAACATGACGTTTACCTGTGTAGATGATGATAACGGCGAATGTAAAGCGGTAGATTGGGTAATAGAAACCGATCCTAGTATTATCGATCAAGTATCCCAGCTGTTAGGTGAGGCCACCTTTGACCACCTTGTGTTCTCTATAAAAGCGGGTAACGGTTTTATACTTTACGATTTCGACTTTATCGATATTTTTGCTCAGGAGTTGAGTGACTACCCTGCTTCAAGTTTAAACTTTAATACTCCTTATAAGCTGTCTGGTAGTTTAGATACCGGAGATTTTCTTAATCCTAATGGCAATAGTGCACAGGCTATATCACATTTAAATGTTTGGGCGCGAGACCCTTCCGATCCCTCTATCAAGCGTATCAATGAACCAAGTACCTTTGGCATATTCATACTGGCGGTACTTGGGGTGATTAGTGCGCGACTAGCACGTAAAAATACCCAACTTTCTTAAGTGCTTTAAGTTTTGCTCTTCTGTTAAATGAAATGTAACTACTGCCTAGTAGTTACATTTCATTTACTTTGTGTAAACGTTTTCCTGCTTTCGTGATTCTGCTCTCATTTTTGCCGAGATAGGCCAACTAAAATCAGCCAATAAACTTGTTATCACTGCTGTTTACTCATCAAACTAGGTTTAGATGAATCTCATGATAACAAGCACCTACACTTTGCCACTTGGTTTATGGAGATAAGAATGACGCGATTAAGCGCCACACTACTAGCCCAAAGAGACTGGGAAAATCCATCTGTTACTGAACGTAATCGCTTACCCTCACACGTGCCAATGGCTTCTTTTGCCAGCGTAAGCGCGGCTTTGAATCTACAACAAGCAGAGCATCAGCTTAGCTTAGATGGGCAATGGCATTTTTGTTTACTTAAGCAGCCCGAGCAACTGAGTGACGGGCTAATTACTGGCAGCAAAGGAAGTTGGCAAGGCATTTCCGTACCGGGTAATTGGCAATTACAGGGCTTTGATAAAGCCATATACACCAATGTTATTTATCCCTTTGAAGTAAACCCGCCAAAGGTGCCTAGCGATAACCCAACTGGTGTTTATCGCACTAGCTTTACTTACAACGCTGCATGGCAAAATAAACAAGTGCGGCTTCGTTTTGATGGGGTTAACTCTGCCTTTCATGTTGTAGTAAATGGCAACCTAGTGGGGTATGGGCAAGATAGTCGCTTAGCCAGTGAATTCGATATCGGGACTTTTTTACAAGAAGGCGAAAACCAACTGTGTGTGATTGTTTATCGCTGGAGTGATGGCAGTTATCTAGAAGACCAAGATATGTGGTGGCTAAGTGGAATTTTCCGCGATGTAAGCATTTACGCCAAACCACTGATCCACATTGCAGACTTTTCAATAAATACTGAGCTTGATGCCTGTTTCCGCGATGCGCATCTGCAAGTTGAAGTGCAGCTAGCCGGCGCCAGTTTGGCGCAATTACAAGGTTACCAAATAGAGTTACAGTTGTTCGATGGTGAAGAGGCGGTATTAGCAGCGCCAGTTCGCCAATCTACTAACAACTTGTCGGTAGATGAAAAAGGCGGCTTTGCCGATCGCGTCTTCTTAAATGCACATGTTGATGAACCGAAGTTATGGAGTGACGAGCAGCCTAATCTGTATCAGGCAGTGGTGAGCTTATTTAATGAAAAAGGCGAGCTATTAGAAGTTGAGCGAAGCGCGGTAGGTTTTCGCCGAGTAGACATTAGCGATGGTTTATTAAAGCTCAATGGTAAACCGGTGTTAATTCGTGGGGTAAATCGCCACGAACATGACCCAGAGCTTGGTCATGTAATGACCGAAGAAAGCATGCTGCAAGACATTAAACTGCTTAAGCAAAACAATTTTAATGCTGTTCGCACTGCGCATTATCCTAATCATCCACGTTGGTATGAACTCTGTGATGAATACGGTTTGCTGTTGGTTGATGAAACCAATCTAGAAACCCATGGCATGTTTCCCATGAAGCGTTTGTCCGACGACCCGCAGTGGATGCATGCCTATATGCAGCGGGTGACTCGCATGGTAGCACGCGACAAAAACCATCCCTCGATCATCATATGGTCTTTGGGCAACGAGTCTGGATACGGTAATAATCACGATGCGATGTACGGCTGGTTGAAACAAGCAGACCCAAGTCGACCCATTCAATACGAAGGCGGCGGAGCAGATACACCCGCCACCGATATCCTTTGTCCAATGTATGCTCGAGTGGATTGGGATACGGCCGGCGAGGGCATACCCAAACGTGCTATAACTGCGCATATTGCCGAGCCTAATGAGCAGCGTCCGCTTATTCTATGTGAATACGCTCATGCCATGGGTAATAGCTTGGGGAGCATTGACGAATATTGGCGAGCGTTTCGTTTACATCCGCGCCTGCAAGGTGGTTTTATTTGGGATTGGGTTGACCAAGGCATTACCCAGCAAGCCGACACGGGAGAGAACTTCTGGGCTTATGGTGGAGATTTTGGCGATAAACCCAATGACCGGCAATTTTGTATTAATGGTGTAGTTTTCCCCGACCGCAGTCCTCACCCGAGTTTGCATGAAATTAAGTATCTGCAGCAGTATTGGCAAATAAGCCCAGAAAACCTCGCAAAAGGTGAGGTACTTATTCGCAATGAGCACCTGGTCAACAATAGTGACAATATACTAGGTGAGTGGAGAGTAGAGCGTGATGGTGAGCTGTTTAGCCAAGGTGAATTTGCCTTAAGCTTAGAGGCTGGTGAGCAGCAAGTAGTGTGTTTGCCTAAGGCTGCGATGCAAGACTTAGCCACTCAAACCAGTGGTGAATTTTGGCTGACTATTGAGATTAAGTTACAACAGGACACTGCCTGGGCAGGCAAGGGCCATAGTTTGGCTAAGCAGCAGTTCAAGCTAGCGCTGGGTGGCTTGATAAGTCGTCAGCCCATAAACAAAGCTGAGCTTACATGTAGCCAACAAGATCGCAGAATACAATTTAAAAGTGCCAGTCAAGAGTTGGAATTTGACTGTGTTAGTGCGCAGTGGCTAGGTTGGCAAGTGAATGGAAAACAGCTGTTTACTGCAGCACTGGCTGATAACTTTTACCGTGCGCCATTAGATAATGACATTGGAGTAAGTGAAGCCAGCCAAATGGATCCCAACTCGTGGATTGCCCGTTGGCAAAGCGCTGGTCTTCATGAGCTTAAGCGCGAAGCTGTGGATTTCAATTTCTCACAGCTAAGCAATGGCTGTTGGCAAGTAGAGTGCAGCAGCGAATATCGCCATAGGCAACGAACGGCGTTTAAAGTGGTACATCGCTACATGATTAGCGCTGACAAAGTCTCTTTTGATTGCGAAGTATCAGCCGCAGCTTACTTACCGCCGCTACCGCGGGTTGGCCTTAGCTTAAGCTTGGATAAGCAGTTTAACCAAGTGTCGTGGTTTGGTCTTGGTCCGCATGAGAACTATCGAGACCGCTTAGCCTCGGCCACACTTGGTCGCTTTAGTGAAACTGTCGACGATTTACATACTCCTTATATCTTCCCCAGTGAAAATGGCGGAAGGGGAGAGGTTCGGCAGTTATCCGTTCAACATGAACAACTAAAAGTAGAACTGCAGTGCCAGCCTAGTTTACAAATGAGCGCCAGCCGCTTTAGTCAGCAGCAACTTAGTGAGGCAACGCATAACTATCAGCTTAAAGACAGCGGCAGTGTGTTTGTACACTTAGATGTTGCCCATCAGGGTGTGGGCGGTGATGATTCGTGGAGCCCATCGGTGCATCCCAAACATCAAGTTTTAGATAACTACTTTAGCTACCACATCGATTTTTCTGCACAGGGATAAAGGATAGTTGCCATGAGCTTGATTCATTTATTCGGGCGCTGCAGCAGCCTGTTGTTAAAGCAAACCAACAGTTTGCCAGAAATCATCTATTGGGGTGCTAAGCTCGAAGGCCCCATTGATGAGCAATTATTAACGGCGCTTAGCCGCCCAGTGCCTGAAGCAAGCCTAGATGAAGATGTGCCGCTTAGCTTATGCCCAGAAGCTAGCGAAGGTTGGTTTTCTAGCCCAGGACTAGAGGGGAATAGAGCAGGTAAAGATTGGTGTCCAAGCTTTAGCGCGAAACTTAGCCTGCAAGGACACAAATGCTTAACTGTAGAAGCGCTGGATAGCCGAGCTGAGCTCGGGCTGACTGTGAGTTTGAGCCTAGATGAGGCCAGCGATGTACTTACTATGCAAAGCACGGTGACCAACCATGGTGAGCATGAATACAACTTACAACGCTTGGCGCTTACTTTGCCGATGCCAGCGTATTGTGACGAACTCTTGTCATTACATGGTCGCTGGACTAAAGAGTTTCAGCAGCATCGCCAGCCGCTAGAGAGGGGCATTATCAGCCAAGAGAATCGGCGCGGGCGCACCTCTCATCAATACTTTCCCGGAGCAGTTATTGGCAGCAAAGGTTTCTCACATCAAACGGGAGAGGTCTTTGGCTTTCACTTAGCCTGGAGCGGCAATCATCGTATTCAAAGCGGCGTAAAAACCGATGGGCGACGTTGGCTACAAGCCGAGGAACTGCTGCTTAGCGGCGAAGTGCGTTTGGCAAAAGGTCAGAGTTACCAAACGCCGCAGTTGATGGCGACCTATAGCCATTCTGGCTTAAATGCGATGAGTGCTAACTTTCATCACTATGTGCGTAGTCACATCATCAATTTTCCAAACCCCAATAAAGCAAGGCCAGTGCACCTTAATACTTGGGAAGGGATCTACTTTGAACACGACCCAGCCTACATTAAGAAAATGGCCAGCTTGGCCGCAGATATCGGCGTAGAGCGTTTCATTATTGATGATGGCTGGTTTATTGGCCGAGAGCACGACAAAGCAGGTTTAGGGGATTGGTTTTTAGATAACAAAAAATACCCTAAAGGCTTGGAAGAGGTGATAGATCTCGTACAAGACTTAGGCATGGAATTTGGTTTATGGTTTGAGCCTGAAATGGTAAACCCTGACTCTAATTTATACCGAGAACACCCAGAATGGGTATTAGGGCAAGAAGGCTATCAGCAAAAAACTGGCCGCTACCAATATGTGCTGGATTTGCAAAACCCGCAGGTGTTTGCTTATTTGCTAGAGCGCGTTGATAGCTTGTTAAGCCAGTACAACATTGCTTATATAAAATGGGATATGAACCGCGAGCTGGTACAAGCCAGCCATTTAGGTGAAGCCGCGGTGCATGGTCAAACTTTGGCATTTTATGCGCTGGTGGATGAACTGGCTAAACGCCACCCTCAGCTGGAAATAGAAAGCTGCTCCTCTGGTGGCGGGCGAATCGATTACGAAGTGCTTAAGCGCAGTCATCGCTTCTGGCTTTCAGACAGTAACGACGCTTTAGAGCGGCAAATTATGCAGCCTGCGATGTTGTATTTCTTCCCACCAGAAGTCATGGGTTCGCATATTGGCCCTGCACACAGCCATACTACCTATCGCCAACACAGCATCGGTTTTAGAGGCTTAACCGCTTTACTCGGCCATATGGGGGTAGAGTTAGACCCAGTGGCAGTAGACGCTAATGAGCGGGAACAATTCGCCCATTATATTGCTTTGCATAAATCACTGCGTCCGCTGTTGCATAAAGGTGTTTTTCAGCAGTTGTTGGCCAGTGACAGTAGTTGGCAAGCCTACGGTGTATTAGATAAACAGCAGGGGGAGGGCGTTTACTGGGCGGTGCAATTGCGCATGCCAGCTTACACCTTACCTGGCCGTTTAAAGCTCATTGATCTAGAGCCTCAGGCAAGATATCTAGTAGAAGTATTAGACCAACCAGACTTTAAACATATTATGAAAAAGTGTCCTGATTGGCTTGAGCAAAGCGCTGTATTTACCGGCGAACAGCTTATGAAGCTGGGTTTACAGCTGCCGATTATGGATCCCGAAACCGCCATGCTGATTAAAGTAAGCCGCCAAGCTTAAGCTAAGTTAGTTGCTGTTTAGTTGTGAGTATTCTTGCTGGCTTAAATCAAAAGAGCTGAGCAGGGTTTGTTGTGCTTCAAACCACAAGGCACCTTGTTGATCGCTGGCCATCGCTAATAGCTTGGTTTTCAACTCATCAGCTGCAGGAATGCTACCACTATTAATGTTGTTTAGTATTGCCAGTTTGGTTGGCTCAGAGCTGTTGTACAACATGTCACTGGCAATGTCTGAGCGCTGCTGATTGTGGCTAAAGCGCATTAGCTGAGACAGTAATACTTCTGCTTCATCAGCACTGGCTGCTAGCACTTGCTGTTCTAATTCTCCAGTAATCTGCTCTCGCTCTGCCTCTGATATTTGATAGGGCTTTAATAAAGCTAAGGCTTCTACCCGCGTATAGGCATCGCTTTGTTGTTGGGTTGCTAGGTCTACTAATCCTTGAACTAGCAGCTGAGACTCAACTTCTGAAGTGCTGCTCAGCAGTGACAGAAACTTCTGCTGAGATTGGACATCACTGAGCATGGCATACTGTTCTGCTAAGCCAAGCAAAGCTTGATTGCTGTTTGGGTTCGCGGTGCTTTGAATTGCCGATAGCAGTAAATCAAAATCTGGGTCGTCTACCTTAAGCTGAGCAAGCTGATCGATTGAGGTCGCTAAGCTCGTAGGATCGGTTTGGATGGCCTGTTTTAGCGCATCAAACTGGGCTGCTTTGCTGTATTCAGCTTCATTTTGCACCTTGTTGCTTAAGGCTACGTTGACTGGAGTGTTTATCGCTTGAGTCAGCTCTTGTTGGCTAGCTGGATTGATGGTGAAAGTGGCATTTACATGACTCTGTTCAGCCAAGGCATTTGTATTGTTAGTAATGCTGTTTGCAGTATTGGACTGCATGACTAAATCGGTTTGTGGGTTTTCATGGTAAAAAGCATCACGGCTTGGCTTAGGATGATAAATAACTGCCACTAGGTAGCCGGCGATAAAGGTGCCAGTTAAAGAAAGTACCAATCCATAAGTCTTCATAATTGCTTCCTATCGAGAGCGTCAAAGCTAAGCGTTACTTAACGCTTAGCTTCGATTCAAGTGTTACTAATAGTGTTATCTAGGCCACAGTGAAAGGTCTACAGCACCCTTATGATTGATATTAGCATCGCCAAATACCTCGATAGCTAAGATCTGGTAACCATTGCCTATACCATTTGCTTTAAAACCTAAATCTGAGTTATCCCAGCGATTTACGTGGGGGCCAAAATCTATGTTGTGATTTTGGCCTTTAGCTGTTGGCGAACGGCGAACGCTCCAAAACTGCTTGAAGCTTCGGTTATCACCGCTACCACAATATTGCGCACCATTACGGTCTACTAGGTATACATCGTAAGTGGCGTTATTAGCGTAAACGGTGCCCTTGCTTTGTGCTGGTGCGCCGGCGTTTTCGTCCCAAGGAACAAATTTACCTGGGCCTTTCCAGGTATCGACTACGTAGTACTCTTGCGATGTGCTGCCGCTACAAGACCAACCGTATAGCGCCACTAAGGCTTTTTGAATATTAGAGTTGCTGGTGAGCTCGCCAACGTTGTAACCAATCTTGCGATATCTAGCACCGGTATTCCAACCTAGACCGCCAATGGCATCTTCACCCCAAGATTTTGCCATATTCCATTCTGCGCGATAGTGGCGACCTGCATCGTTATAAAAACCAATTTTCACATCACAGGTTTTAATGTTGTTTTGGCTTAACTCAAACCAGGAGTAAAAGTGACCACCGTAGTAACCAGAGCCATAACCGTTGCCCGAATCTGCCGCTGGATCACAGATGGTTTTGCCAATGCTCGCTGCACTTACTGTGCTTGGAGCGGTTAATAGTAAAGAGCTAAGAGTTAATGTTAGCGCTAACATTGGAGTTTTCATTTAGGTGTCCCTATTCCGTTAAAGTTACCAACGAACTAATCACACCTAATTTTGCGCAGCGTGATTATACAACTCGTTAAAGAGCACGTTTAATAACGTGATTTTAATGTGTATTTTTTGTTACACCTTAGTATTGAATTGATATATTTTTCAGGTCAAATCGAATAGTGAAAACTCAAGAGCTGGTCAAGCTAAACGAAGAAATTCAATAACTTGCGATATATCGAAATTGACATGTGAGAAAGTGTAAAGAAATTGTGTAATGTGGGCTTTAGCTGTGACTTGTAGCTTTATAAGCGATGGCTAGTGTTTGCTAGCAATCGCTATGTTTCATGCTAGCTAGAGACGAATAGAAGGTGCTGAATCAAGCATTCCTTCTATTGCAATATTGTAGTTATATTAGTCAACAGTAGCTAAAATTGCGTCCAGCTTTGCGTATTTTTTGTACAACTCTTGCTCTTCGGTTTCACTATAATTGTGACTTAACAGATCTATCTCTTTAAGTTGGATATCTCGCCATAGCTCCAAAGCTTGCAATTGTTCTTCGTTGCTTAAGTTTGCTAGGACATTTACCTTTATCAAATCAGTTTGGTTGTCAGCGAATAGCTGATCTAACTGCTGATAAAGAGTATTAAAGGTGATATTTACTTTGAGTTTATCTTTGTTTTCAGCGCCTTCTAATTGGTGTTCTAGAGCGAGCATCTGCTTTCGCCAGTCTTTTGCCAGATCTTGTTTATCGGCAGGTAAGTAAGGGATAGACGCATCATAATCTACCACGACAAAGGGGTCGCTTAAGGTTTCTAGTTTATCAATTTGTTCCGCCTGCAAGCCCGAAAAATAGAATGCAAAAGCAAGAACTGGAGCGAACAGTCGTAGGTTTTGTTTGAGTCGGTAGTTCATGTTTAATTCCTTGTGACTTTACTGAATACTGAGATTTTTCTTATCGAATTAGCCGGCATCTTGCTCCGGCTGATACTCAAGTAAATCGCCAGGTTGGCATTCTAAAACCTGACAAATTGCACTTAGCGTTGAAAACCTAATGGCCTTGGCACGGCCTGTTTTCAAAATCGATAAGTTTTGAATTGATATGCCAACAGCGTCTGACAGATCGTTCAAACGCATTTTTCTTTTGGCTAGCATTACGTCTAGATTAATTACTATCGTCATTGCTCGCTCCTACTAAATGGTTGCGTCAACATCGGCTTGAATTTGCATACCCAACTTCATCACGTGGGCGACCATAATCATAAATAAGCCAGCTAAGAGTAGGGGAAAGTCTAACTGTATGTATTCCAAGCTTACCCATTCATGAGGTGGTGGTATGAAGCCAAATAGATCTTCTGGAGGTGGCGGTGGCATAAAACCAAATAAATCTTCAGGAGGCGGCGGTGGGAAGGGCAAGCCATTTGGCATTTTCATAGGAAACATAAGCTGCTCAATAAGGTAGCTCGCTACGCTGTTTACGGTGAATAGGGCGACTAATGCCCAGCCTATATATTGAAAACTGCGAGTGGTTTCTTGAGTGAACACTTTGCCTTTACTGTAGGCTAAGAATAAACGGTCAATTTGCCAAATCAAAGAAGCCATAATAAGGCTAGTGGCGAAGAATATAGCCACTGCAACAAGGCGCATAGTCAGTGATAGTGGCTCAGGGTGTGCAAAGTGCATGTCCTTGTCGATGAGTTGGCCATCCTCAAAGATAAGCTCGGGATAACCAAACAGCATTTCCATTACCGTGTGAAAACTAAATACCCAAGGGCTATGTTTCATCGGTTCAATATCTAAGCCCAGTTCACTAGGGAAGCCCACCAAGCAAATTAAAATTAAGGCAACTAAGCCCCACAGAATTAGCCGCATTCTTTTGCCAACGATGCTAATTGCTTCCAGTGACTGCATACCCTTGCTTCTCCATATAAAGCTTTTTTCCTGATAAAAGATATTTATTTATCGTTTATCATTAAATAATGAATGATAAAATTGTTAGTGTAAACACTTTTTGTGGGTTTAAATACGAAA
The DNA here is from genome assembly GCF_900537085.1 of Agarivorans sp. Alg241-V36. Taxonomy (NCBI): domain Bacteria; kingdom Pseudomonadati; phylum Pseudomonadota; class Gammaproteobacteria; order Alteromonadales; family Alteromonadaceae; genus Agarivorans; species Agarivorans sp. Alg241-V36. The sequence goes on from NZ_UNRE01000001.1 coordinate 728,358, forward strand.
ACTTGAACGGGTTTTTACTTGCTTTAGTTATGATTAAGCCCCCAAAAAGTTTTGGCATCTTTTGACTCGAATTAGGCTTTGGGGTAGCTTACGCTGATTAGCTAACCTGTTATTTTGAGCTTTATGATTAAGCAATTAGAGATCCATTGCAGAGAGTTTTTACTGGGCCTGCAAACCAGTGATGCTGCCCACAACATCGACCATATTGAGCGGGTAGTAAAATTGGCCAAATATCTGGGTAAACAGGAAGGCGGCCAGATTGAGGTAGTGGTTCCAGCTGCATGGTTGCACGATTGTGTTTCACTGCCAAAGAATCACCCGCAGCGCAGTTTGGTCTCTAGCTTAGCGGCAGATAAAGCCATTGATTTTCTTGGTTCAATTGCTTATCCAGCTGAGTATTTAGATGAAATTCATCACGCGATTGAAGCCCATAGTTACAGCGCAGATATTAAGCCAAGCAGTCTTGAAGCGAAGATCGTTCAAGATGCGGATAGAATTGATGCCTTAGGCGCGATAGGTATTAGTCGCTGTATTCAAGTGGGTACTAGCTTGCAGCGCCCACTTTATCATCGTGATGACCCAATGTGTGAATCAAGAGAACCTGATGATAAGCAATTCACCATCGATCACTTTTATTCAAAGTTATTGCTAATCGAAGATACAGTGCACACTAAAGCTGCAAAACGAGAAGCACAAAAACGTAGCAATTTCATGCTGAGTTTTTTGGGGCAGTTAAGCAATGAAATTGGCGGGAAATAGCTGGTTGCTGTATGACTGAACAAAGCATAAGCGGCTTAGCGCTTATGCTTTGTTCAGTAGGGCTTAGAAGCGGAAGTCGAAGCCGATGGTTCCTACAGTCTCTTCTGATTTCACACTACCTTGGCCTGATATCGGGTTGTATAAGGCACTATCTACCTGAAGCACGTCATATTTTACTTCTAGGTAGATGTTTAAAATATTGTCTCCTAAGTGAGTACGAATGCCTTGTAGCCACATCAAGTTAACAACGTTCATCTCTACTCCGTCAAAAGACTTACCCATATTGGCATTTAACACTGTGTAGTGCGTTTCATTCCAGGGTTGTAATACGTAAAGATTGAGTGAGCTCATATGTGATTCATCGGATCCTAAAATCTTGGCTACGTTAGCACCATTAGCGCCACCAAAATCAGCAATACCTTTGCATAAGCCATTTTCTAAATCACCATAATTCCGGCAGTTGGTGTTGATGTTGTCACTAATCCCTTCGACATCCCAGTCAACGTAGGTGTAGTTTACTGAGGGGAAGAACATAGTACCTTCAGCGGTTTTTAGCGGAAGCATGTAACCGGCAGTGTACATGTTAGTGAGATCCGTCAAGCGGTATAAGTCAGCGTAAACACCGCCAAAGCGCGCATCAAAGTGGGCTAAACGAAAACGGAAATTTTCGCTTTCAGTGTAGTATTCACCCAATAAGTTTGTTTGAGTTGTTGCTGAACCTTGGCCACCGCCAGCAGCCAATTTAATCTGACCATTATGATCGGCCGCTATACCTCCGCGCCAGTTGCTGTTACGAGGGTCAGCATCATGAAACTCGCCTTCAGTGGCTTCATTGTCTATCACGGCACTTTGGGCTTCTTCAGCAATACTTAATGGAGAAAGAAATGCGGTTAAGATGGCTGACGCAATTAAGGAATTTTTTAGCTTGAGCATTTACACTACTTGGTCATTTGTTTGAATATCCACATAATACAAATAAGCCTGTTTTTGCAAAATACGCAGTAGTGACTTTAACTAATTCGATATCTGACTTGGGTTTGTTATAGAGCTTATGATCTTCATTATCCATACGTTTAGTGGATTGTTTTTATTCTGTTGGGCTGAGCATACTACGATGTCTTGTACGCCTTTGGCCACATCGTCCCAGTTTTTCGGTAACTCAATACTTACCAATGTGGTTTTCTCTGGCTGCATTAATCGACTTGCAGTTAGTACTCCATTGCTTTGTTCACAAGCATTCATTGCCAATAAAAAGTTATCTGTTTTTAGGCTAATTTGTGGCTCAACTTTTAAGTTGTTTACCACCATGTCAAAGTGTGCGCTTAGGTCAAGCCAGTTGCTGGCATTCCAAATAATAAGTGGCCAATGGAAGATGTTGTCTAAAGTTTTTGGTGGTGATAGAACCAAAGGGTGATTAGGATTAACTAATAAAATAAATTCATCTTGAGCGATAGTTTTTTGGCTTATGGATTTAGTCAGAAATCGATTAAAGAAATTTAGGCCTAGGCACGCTCTTCCTTGAAGCAGCTTTTCCGTGCTTGACTCCCCCCATTCTTCTAAACACCAAGTAACATTGGGCGCAGCTTGAGAGAGGGCTTTGTATAAGCGAGTGCCATAAACTGATATTAATGGGCGATTTAGAATAACCACTCGTTCACCTTCGAGAAGCAATGGGTCGAGCTGTTTATCACTTTGCAAGGCTTGCCGCGCTGAATGTAGTAATCCTGGAATATGTTCAACAATTTGCTTTAAGTAGCTAGTGGGTTCTAAACGATTTCCAGAGCGGATTAGTAAGCGATCATCCAAAATATCGCGTGCCTTTGCCAAGTGACGAACGACTTTGGATTGCGAGAGTTGCAAGCGATCTGCTGTTTTATAGGTGTTTTGAGTTTGATGTAAATCGAGCAATACTCGAAGTGTGCCTAACTCCAACTCATCTAGTCTCATGCTTTATAATCCAAAAAATCACTACTTAAGTCTTAATTATAAGTGACTTTAAGTATTTTATTTTGACTAAGGCACTGGAGTTGCTGAAAAATAATAAGCGTTACAGTGTGATATCTAAGCTCTAAATAATCCGACGTTATAAACGTCGGATTATTTGTCTATTTTAGGTTTTAGAAGGTTCACCACTGGTCACAATGCGGCGCGGCTTAGACTCAATCGCTTTTAGGTAATCATGAGTCCACACTTGCGAGCGGATCTTGCGGCGATTACCGCGTCGGACATACAAGTTTTGCTGCTTAGCATCGATAATTCGCGCCTTGGTGGTATCAGCAAATTGGAGGTCCATTAAATCAATCACCCGCTGTTTAAGCTCGTCATTGTAAATAGGAACACCAACTTCAACACGCTCTTCGATGTTGCGGGTCATCCAATCGAAAGAGGCAATATAAACCTGATCTTCGCCGCTATGATGGAAGTGGAATACCCTCGGGTGCTCTAAGAAGCGATCGACAATACTGATAATTTTTATGTTGTCATTATTGCCTTCAAGCCCAGGTACTAAAGAACACATACCACGAATAATCATGCGGATTTTAACTCCCGCTTTGCTGGCCGCATACAAGCGAGTGACTACGCCTTTATCCACCAAATTATTCACTTTAATGGTGATTGCCGCGGGGTTGCCAGCGTTGGCTTGATTGATTTCATAATCGATTAAGCTAAACAAACGTCTGCGCGTATCGTTGGGCGAAACAATTAGGTGTTGGAATTTAAAGCGTCGATAAGGCTTTTGAATGAAGCTAAATACGTTTTCTACTTCTTGACCAATTTCTTGGTTTTTGGTGAACAACGCAAAGTCGGTGTAAATTTTGGCCGTTTTCTCGTGGAAGTTGCCAGTGCCAATGTGGCTGTAATACACCCTTTGGTCGTCTTCTTTGCGGGTGATTAAAAGGAGCTTTGAGTGTACTTTTAGCGAAGGTACACCAAATACTACTTTTACCCCGGCATCGGTAAGCATTTGCGCCCAACCAATATTAGCGCCTTCGTCAAAACGAGCACGCAGTTCAATCACTACCGTTACTCGCTTGCCATTGTTGGCGGCATCAATCAGCGAGTTCATCAGGTGAGATTTTTTCGCTACCCGGTAGATATTGATTTTTATGCTGGTGACTTTAGGGTCAAAAGACGCTTGGCGCACAAACTCCGAGATGTAGCGGAATTTGTGATAAGGGTAGTAGAGAAGAATATCTCGCGCGCTAATTGCGCTAAACACCGTATCAAAGCTGTCGAAGTCTCGGCAGTTTAGGGCAGGGAGTTTAGGGTTTTCTAAGTATTTCCTGCCGACATTGGGAAAACCAATGAAGTCTTTAAAATTGTGGTAGCGGCTGCCACTGACACTGTGGTCAAGTTTAGAGATATGCAGCATCTTACTTAAACGCTTTATCATGCTGTTAGGCATTTCTCTGTCGTACACAAAGCGCACTGGCTCAGCGGTTAAACGTTGCTTAATGCCCTCAGACATTTTCTCTAGCAGGCCTTGGTCTACTTCATCGGTGAGGTCGTATTCGGCATCTCGGGTCATTTTAACTGAATAAGCAGACACGGAGTCGTATTCGTAAAATCCTGTTAACAAATCATCTAAACAGAAGCGAATGATGTTATCTAGTATGATTAAGGTTTTACGGGTTTTTGAGCCATCGGGCGGCAGTACCACAAAGCGCGGTAAGCTGTCGGTGGGGATCTCAATTAGTAGGTGACTTTCATCATCGCCCTTTTTCACTTCTACCGCGAGGTAGGTGTATTCGTCTTTTAAAAAGCGAACCAAGTCGGTACGTTTGGTTAATACGATTGGCGTAATATGACGCAATACCTTGTCTTTAAAGTATTTTCTTACCCAGTTTTGATGGTTGTCGCTCAGTTGATCTTCGTTAATCAAAAAGATATTACGGCGCGCTAGGGTAAGAATAATCTCGCGATAGGTATCGTCGAAGTCTTGCTGCAGCTCTGCTAGCTTGGCTTGTACGTCGTTGAGTAGTTGTATTGAGCCATCGTCTTTAGATTTAAGCTCATTAAGGATAATTCGGCGTTTAAGCGCGGCAACCCGTACTTTATAAAATTCATCTTGGTTGTTGGAAAAAATACCTAAAAATCGAACTCGCTCGATAATCGGTACTGAATGGTCTTGCGCTTCTTGCAAAACCCGTTGATTAAACGAAAGCCAGCTTAACTCTTTCTCTATATATAGACTGTCGCTCATTGTTCACCTTTGATACTTACTTATTAAAGTGGGGAATTAGTCTTGTTCAATATCTACCATTAGATCGTCGGCTAATGATTCCAAAGACTCTTGAATTGCGCCCAATTGTTCATCGTTGGCACATGGCACACTGAGCTTAGCGGTGAATATAAGGCCTCCCCAGTTGGGGGCGCTGGCTACATGGGTATTAATTTCGCTTAAACTTACACCCAGCGCATTAAGTGCTTGGGTCACCTCTTGTACAATCCCTACGCGGTCATTGGCGGTCACGGTAATGGCTACTTGCTGGTGGTCATCATTATTACTGCTATCGCCTTCGGCAATATTCACCAGTAGATTTTGTTGATTAAGTAGATCATGGCTTAGGGCTTCAAGGTGTTGCTCGTCTACTTCTAAGTGCAGAATACCAGCAAATTGGCCAGCGAGCTCTGTTAGGCTGCTAGCTAACCAGTTGCCTTTGTGCTGAACGACTAATGAGGATAATTGGTCAACGATGCCTGGTCGATCTTTACCAATGACACTTACCACGAGCTGTTTCATCTTGTTACTCCATAGCCTTGCGCCATTAGTTTTATTACAGCAAACTAATAGCGATGTTTCTGAGGGTTTAAAGTATGCATAGCTTTTAAGTAATTAGGAAGATACTTAAAGCCCTGCTTGGACAAAAAGCCAGCCAAGCATGCAATATAATTTCTTTGTAATATTAGGTACATACAAATGTAACACATACCTGATAATCATAGTTGGTGAACGTTTTTTATCCCACCAAATCGTGACATTTTTTTTAGTATTTCACCCTGTAACAATACTGTCATAAAACTGCCATATACTTTCGCCAGACCTATTAAATTGTGAGGGATATATGACGCAGTCAGTGTCATTTAATAGTAGTGCTCAGCGGCTAATTAAGGACCGACTAACCCGCTACAGCGTAAGTGCTGGCGGGATTGTTGTTCTATTAGCACTGATCTTAATTTTCTTCTATTTATTGTATGTAGTTGCACCTATTTTCTACGGCGCGAGTTTAGAAAAATCTAAAACCATTCCGTTACAAGATAGCAGTGCCACAGTGGCTATTGGTGTTGAAGAGCAAAACGAAATTGCTTATCGCTTCAATCAAGACGGGCAGTTAAGCTTTTTCAACTTAATTGATAGCCAACGCGAGTTTCAAGACTATCAAGTTGAAGCAGAGATTACTGCGTCTGACCGCACAGTGCCAAACCAAGGCATGGTGGCTTACGGTACCAGTGATGGCTTGGCTTACATCGTTTCACCTAAATTTGGTATTAGCTACCCTAACGACAAGCGTTTAATTACGCCAGGCATTGCTTACCCAATGGGTGAACAGGCCTTGATTATTGACCCACAAGGACAAGCAATTGAACAGCTTGCCTTTGAGCGTCAAGAAGAGTCAGCAGTGGTAGCAGCAGTAACCGCCGATGGCCGAGGCTTGTTGGTTCGTTACGAAGCTGAAGAAGACATGTTTAGCGAGTCTTTGGAATGGCTGCCTGAAACGGCCTACATCCCAAGCTTGCCAAGCAAAATTGACCAAATTTTGGTAACGCCAGACTTACGCCGTTTATATATTCGTAACGGTAACCAGTTAGCTAACTACAATATCTCTGATATTGATAACGTGCGCTTAAACTCAGTGGACTTTATTAATAGCACCGACACCAATGTTACAGACATTGCCTTACTAACCGGTGCTAGCTCTCTTATTGTGGCAAACGACAATGGCAAAATTAGCCAGTGGTTTGACGTAGCAAAGGATGGAGTGCGTAAGCTTACGCAAATTCGTGAGTTTGATGCAGGCGCTAAAGTAAACGAAATTGGTGTTGAGTACTTCCGCAAAGGCTTTGCAGTAAGTGGGGAAGATGGTTCTATTACCTTATTTCACACCACTGGTGGTGGCCGTTTAGTCCGTGAGATGACCGACACTAAAGCCTTTAGTTTAGCCTTCTCTCCACGAGCTAGTGGCCTACTAACTGAAACCGAAAACGGCCTTGAGTTCTACCATGTAGATAACGAGCACCCAGAAGTCACTTGGCGCGCCTTGTGGAGCAAAATCTGGTACGAAGGTTACCCTGAGCCGCAATATGTGTGGCAATCAACCTCGGCCAGTGATGACTTTGAGCCCAAGCTAAGCTTAGTGCCAATTTCTTTTGGTACCATTAAAGCCGCTTTTTACGCCATGTTATTTGCCGCGCCTATTGCTTTAGCAGGTGCTATTTACACCGCTTACTTTATGTCTGCGCCGCTGCGTAAAGTAGTTAAGCCTACCGTAGAAATTATGGAAGCTTTACCAACGGTAATTTTGGGCTTCTTGGCGGGTTTATGGTTAGCGCCATTAATTGAAGATAACTTGCCTGGCGTAATTGCCATTATGTTGTTGCTCCCCGTAGGCTTTTTGCTAACTGCTTTTGCTTGGTCAAAAATGCCCAAGAAAGTGCGCCAAATGCTGCCTGAAGGTTGGGACGCAATTGTACTTATTCCGGTTGTATTGTTTATTGGCTGGGGCTGTATTCAAATTAGCCCAGCGCTTGAGCAATGGATGTTTGACGGTGATGCGCGTTTATACCTAACCAATGAGCTAGGCATTAACTTCGACCAACGTAACTCTATGGTGGTTGGTTTAGCCATGGGCTTTGCAGTTATTCCTACGATTTTCTCTATTGCAGAAGACGCTATTTTCTCGGTGCCTAAGCACTTGAGTAATGGCTCTTTAGCATTGGGTGCTACGCCTTGGCAAACGCTAACTAAAGTAGTGATTTTAACTGCTAGCCCCGGTATTTTCTCGGCGGTAATGATGGGCCTAGGCCGAGCAGTAGGTGAAACCATGATTGTACTTATGGCTACCGGTAATACACCAGTGATGGATTGGAGTATCTTCCAAGGTATGCGTACCTTATCGGCAAACATTGCGGTAGAAATGCCAGAGTCTGAAGTGGGAAGCTCTCACTACCGAGTGCTGTTCTTAGCAGCCTTTGTATTGTTTGTATTTACCTTTGCATTTAACACCATTGCTGAATTTGTGCGCCAACGTCTGCGCGACAAATATAGCTCGCTGTAAATAGGGATATGGGAACTAACCGATGAATAAGTGGTTTAAATCAGGTAACCCGTGGATTTGGATGACGGCCGGTGCGGTAAGCATAAGCTTGGTAGCAGTAATTGGTTTGCTGTTACTGATCGCCGCACGTGGTTTGGTCTATTTCTGGCCAAGTCCTGTACTTGAAATGGAAGTCAAACAGTTTGGTGAAACCAAAACTGTGATTGGCGAACTGTATGATACTGAGCTTGTACCAATTGAGCGCCTAAAGGCCTCTGGTGCAAATTTAGAAGGCTTAGACGGCGACTTTGTAGAGCGCTTTTTGATTAAGACCGGTAACCGTGAATACGTAAATCTAGATTTTCGTTGGTTAACCGAGAATGAAATCTTATCCAAGAAGCAGCCTCAAGGCATTGCGGTAGTTGAGCGTCGCACTAATGGTAACTTTTATGGTTACGTTGAAGGCATTGTTAAAGGTGATACCACCATTAATGCTGCTGATGACGCTGACCACGAAAAGCTGTTTGAGTTGTTAGAACGCTCTAATGGCATTATTGATCAAGCCGACTCGTTGCAGCGTCACGACATTGGTGGCATTAACTACAGCCTAGAGCGTTTACGTTTAAAGCAGCGTAAGTATGAGCTTGCAGATGAACTAACCCCTGAACGCTTAGCAAGTATTGAAGCCGATGCCAAGCAATTGCATCAAGACTACTTGGTACTTGAGAAGCAGTTATTTGCTTATCGTGATGAAGCGCGCCGTGACCAACTAATTATTCGCGATATGCGCGGTGAGTTGGTGACTATTCCAATGGATAATGTATTGGATGTGTTCTTCCCAAATGAAATGAACTGGTTCCAAAAACTAGGGCATTGGGGACATCAAGCGGTTAAGTTTATTGTTTCTGAACCACGTGAAGCCAATACCGAGGGCGGGGTATTCCCAGCTATCTTTGGTACGGTATTCATGGTGATGTTAATGGCCGTTATTGTTACGCCACTAGGTGTTGTAGCCGCCATTTACTTGCACGAATATGCAGGCAATAACAGCTTTACCCGTTTAATTCGAATTGCGGTCATTAACTTGGCGGGTGTTCCCTCTATTGTTTACGGTGTATTTGGCTTAGGGTTCTTTGTTTACATGTTAGGTGGCAGTATTGACTCCTTGTTCTATCAAGAGTCACTACCTACGCCAACCTTTGGCTCACCAGGTGTGATTTGGGCAGCCCTTACCTTGGCAATTCTTACTTTGCCAGTGGTGATTGTATCTACCGAAGAAGGTTTGTCGCGTATACCTAGCGCAGTGCGCCAAGGCTCACTAGCCTTAGGTGCGACTAAAGCAGAAACATTGTGGCGTATTGTTATTCCAATGGCGAGCCCAGCCATTATGACCGGCCTTATTTTGGCGGTAGCACGTGCTGCTGGTGAGGTTGCACCATTAATGCTGGTAGGTGTTGTGAAACTAGCACCAACCTTACCGCTTGATGGTAACTTCCCGTTCATTCACCTAGAGCGCAAGTTCATGCACTTAGGCTTCCACATTTATGATGTAGGTTTCCAAAGCCCGAACGTAGAAGCGGCTCGACCTTTGGTGTACGCCACGGCATTTTTATTGGTAACGGTTATTATTGGCTTAAACTTAGCAGCCATCCAAATCCGTAACCGTTTACGCGAAAAGTTTAAAACGTTAGACCAATAAGCTAACGGCAATTTGTAGGAAAAAAAATGATTTCTTTGAATACAGAAAATAGTCGAGATACTAAATTAGATTTGGCTAACTTAACGGCAGAGCAAACTGCATTAGAAGTAAAGAACTTAGATCTTTACTACGGCAGCAAACAAGCCTTGTTTGATGTGTCGATGAAGATCCCTAAAGGGCAAGTAACCGCATTTATTGGCCCATCGGGTTGTGGTAAATCAACCTTATTGCGTTGTATTAACCGCATGAACGACTTGGTTGATATTTGTAAAATTAGCGGTGAGATTTTGCTGCACGGACAAAACATCTACGATAAAAGCGTAGATGTAGCTGCGCTGCGTCGCAACGTAGGCATGGTGTTTCAGCGTCCAAACCCATTCCCTAAGTCTATTTACGAGAATGTAGTATATGGTTTACGCCTGCAAGGAATTAAAGATCGCCGCGTATTAGATGAAGCGGTAGAGCGCTCTTTACGTGGTGCAGCCCTGTGGGAAGAGGTAAAAGACCGTTTGCAAGAGAATGCCTTTGGCTTATCTGGCGGTCAGCAACAGCGTTTGGTAATTGCCCGCGCCATTGCGATTGAGCCTGAAGTGCTATTATTGGATGAACCTACATCAGCACTTGACCCAATTTCTACATTGACGATTGAAGAGTTGATTAACGACCTTAAGAGTCGTTACACCGTGGTGATTGTAACTCACAACATGCAACAAGCGGCGCGAGTATCAGACCAAACAGCCTTTATGTATATGGGCGACATGGTGGAATATGCTGATACCAATACCTTGTTTACAACACCAGCGAAGAAGCAAACCGAAGATTACATTACAGGCCGTTACGGTTAACCCAACCGTCGCTGAGGAAAAGATATGGATAAGTTAAACATGAACAAACACATATCTGGTCAGTTTAATGCTGAACTGGATCATGTGCGCAATCAAATTATGGCAATGGGTGGTTTAGTTGAGCAGCAACTGATAGATGCCCTTAGCCTGTTAAGCCGACCAGACGCAGAGTTGGTGAGCAAGGTGATTAGCACCGACAGCAAAGTAAATTCTTTTGAAGTTGCTATTGATGAAGAGTGCACGCGCATTATTGCTAAGCGCCAACCTGCTGCGAGTGACTTACGCATAGTAATGGCGATCATTAAAACAATTGCCGATTTAGAGCGTATTGGTGATGCAGCAGAAAGCATTGCTCGCATGGTTGAGCGTAACATGGATAAGCCGTTCAAAGCGTCTTTAAGTAGCTTAGAGCACTTAGGCCAGCATACAGCTAAAATGTTGCACGACGTGTTAGATGGTTTTGCTCGTATGGACGTAGATATGGCGTGGAGCGTTCACCAAGAAGACAAAAAGGTGGATAAAGAGTACGAGCGTCTTATTCGTGAGTTGATGACTTACATGATGGAAGACCCGCGTTCTATTCCTCAAGTGCTAGATGCTTTAAATGCTGCACGTGCTATTGAGCGAGTGGGTGACCGTTGTCAAAACATCGCCGAGTACATTATCTACTTCGTAAGAGGTAAAGATATTCGCCATTTAGCCGGTGATGAAGTGGAAAAGCTGCTTTAAGCTTAAAATTTTCGAGCGATAAAAGCTGGCGATTGGCCAGCTTTTTTGTTTTTAGAGAAAAATATCTAAAATTTTTTTCACTTTTCTGGTCTGATCTCTTCAAAAAAGCATTTCTGTTTAATAACAACTTTTCCGGGTTTTGTATCTTTGGTCTCTTAGCTGGCGAATATTTCACTGTTAACTCAATTTTAAACTGTTGTTTAAAACAGGCTGTAAGTGCTTATTTAATATGATGTAACTTTCGTCTAATTGTCCTTTTTGGAGCCTTAGTTAACGAAATTCCCTTTACGTAAACGTCAATCTATTGTGGGCGTTTGACTAACTCTAGCGTCAATCGGTTCTTTAATTACGTAATTAAATTTCTTTTTGCGACAAAGGTAGTAAACGAAAGGTTGCCTATTTGTTAATTAATTAGAGTTAATACTTTAAATAAAGCTTTGCTTTTGTTTTTGTCGGTGTTATAAAAAACAGGGTCTTGGGAGGGTTTTTAAACGGTTGTTTAATTTATTTTCCAGGTAAAGACAAGGTTTGGTGTTTACCGTTGAGGCTGTTTTATTCTTGTAACTGTAGTTACAACTACGTAAAAGCTACATGTTTGGGTCGCAATTTACGTTAAATACAGTGGCAATCAATAAACAGGTGAACACTTAACTAAATAAAGCCGACCAGGTTAATAAGCAGTGGCCAACAAGCTTAATAACAAGGCTAGACACGGAGCAAAAGCCACAGTCAAAAGCAACAATAATGCTGATACGGCGCTCCAAACTTAGCTCGGTACTTTTAGACAACAAAAACAAAAGTTAAAAGTATCGAGTTGTATTTTCCAAGCCAGTGTTGCTTGGCATTAATTAAAGAGTAACCGCATAAATAGCGGTACCAAAAAACTACGTGAATGAGTGATACAAGCTACTTGTATCGAGGAATAGAGTCTAAGAGGGATTGAACATGACATTAACAAGAGAACAGCAAATTCAAGCATTAGAAAAAGACTGGGCAGAGAACCCTCGCTGGAAAGGCGTTAAGCGTCCTTATACTGCTGAAGAGGTAGTAAAACTGCGTGGTTCGATTATTCCTGAAAATACCATTGCTCGACGTGGCGCTGAGAAGTTATGGACCTTGGTAAACGGCCAAGCCAAAAAAGGCTATGTTAACTGTTTAGGCGCCTTAACTGGTGGCCAAGCGGTTCAACAAGCTAAAGCGGGCATCGAAGCCATTTACTTATCTGGTTGGCAGGTTGCCGCCGATAATAATTCTGCCTCTAGCATGTACCCTGATCAATCGCTATATCCTGTAGATTCTGTGCCTAAAGTGGTAGAGCGTATTAACAACTCATTTCAACGCGCCGACCAAATTCAATGGGCCAACGGTCTTTCTCCTGCCAACGGTGGCTTAGACTACTTCCTACCAATTGTTGCTGACGCCGAAGCGGGTTTTGGTGGAGTGTTAAATGCCTTTGAGTTAATGAAGAACATGATCAAAGCAGGCGCTGCCGGTGTTCACTTTGAAGATCAGCTTGCTTCAGTTAAAAAATGTGGTCACATGGGCGGTAAGGTACTGGTTCCAACCCAAGAAGCGGTACAAAAACTGGTTGCAGCACGCTTTGCGGCTGACGTTGCCGATGTTCCTACCTTGGTGATTGCTCGTACCGATGCGAACGCCGCGGACTTGCTAACCTCTGATGTAGACCCATACGACGCTGAGTTTGTAGAAGGTGAACGTACCGCAGAAGGTTTCTACAAGGTGCGTGCTGGTATCGATCAAGCAATTAGCCGAGGCCTAGCTTATGCTGAGTACGCCGATTTAATTTGGTGTGAAACTGCAACACCTTGTTTGGAAGAGGCTCGCAAATTTGCTGAAGCTATTCATGCTAAACACCCAGGGCAGTTGTTAGCTTATAACTGTTCACCATCGTTTAACTGGCGTAAGAACCTAGATGACGAAACCATTGCCAAGTTCCAACAAGAGCTTAGCGACATGGGTTATAAGTACCAGTTCATCACTTTAGCCGGTATTCATAACATGTGGTACAACATGTTTGACCTTGCCCACAACTATGCGCAAGGCGAGGGCATGAAGCACTACGTGAACATGGTGCAAGAGAAAGAATTCCAAGCGGCTGACCGAGGCTACACCTTCGTGGCTCATCAACAAGAGGTGGGTACAGGCTACTTTGACCAAGTAACCAACGTGATTCAAGGTGGTAAATCTTCAGTAACTGCACTAACCGGTTCTACTGAAGAAGAGCAATTTAGTTAAGGTTTAATACTTAGACAACAATAATAAAAACGCTATGTAACACTTATTCGAGCAGCCCAAGGGCTGCTCTTTTTCTATTTGCTTGGCGGATAGTTGCTAAGAAATTCTTGAGCGTGCAGAAGCACCTTGGGGTATAGCGCTAAAAATGCTGCTTCAAGTTCATTAGAGTGGCAAAGTATATCCTCGTACAGTAGCTCTAGCTTCACTGGGCGGCGCAGGCGCCGGCTGATAGCGCGTAAGGTGCCGGCAACACTGTCTTGGTGCTGGTATTGTTCTAACCAATCATATTCCCGCATATGGTTGGCGGTGTGCATTGCTTTGTCGGGTAATGGGAAGTGCTGGAGTTGTTGATAACAGTGGCTGATAAAGTTAGAGCGGGAGCTTTGCGAGAATTGCTGCCAATGCAAACTCAGCAAATAGTCAAAGTACACATCAAGGGCAATGCCTGAGTAGCGTCTTAAATCAGCTTGGAAGTAGTGAGTTAACCCCAGTTGATTGACTTGCTGATCGGTAAAACTATCTATTTTACGGTGCAGCTTTATACCGAGTTGTACCTCGTCATGGTAGCTTTGCCAATGGTTTCCTTTTACAAAGTCACCCAGAAAAGCCCCTACAACAGAGGTGTTAGTATGCTGGGCAATGTGAAAGTGAGCTAAATAGTTCATTCAATAAGCATATCTTAGACTGCAGCACTTAGGCAGCTTTCGCTACATCAAATCCAGTTGTTGCATGTATTGCTTGAAGCCTTCAAGCCAGAAATCACTATATTCATAAAAAAGCGCGTGCCCGTTTGCCGAGGAGCCTAAGGAGTAAAAGTGAAAATCTAGTTGTCCGCCAGCGTCTTCAAAAGTTTGAGCGTAGCTCTCTATTTCAGTATTCGAGTAATAAGGATCGTTACGACCATACATAAATAGGTGGGGTAGTGGGTTGTTTTTGGCGGCCTTGCTGAACAAACCTTGGTTGCTGGCAAGAGGAGTATTTATTTGGCATTCGTCACCCATCCAACCGCCAGAGAAGTTAACTACGCCCTTAAACCACTGTGGATGTTTAGCAGCGTAAACTACCGATAACAAACCTCCTCGAGAGTGACCACTAATCACGATGTTGTTTTGGTCTAACCACGTTTGCTGTTGTAAGTATTGCATGGTGGCATCTAAGCTTTGTGAAGCGTAGTTAATACCAGACTCAACGCTATTTACGCTGCAATTGTAAGATTCATTATAACTACCTTGCGATGCGCCTCTGCCGCGTCGCATCGGTATCAGCAAGGCAATATTGTGCTTGTTTAAGTAAGTCCCAAATCCCCAAGGGTTAATGGTAAGCGTATTGGCTATAATGCCTGGGCCAGTTGAACCATGGTTAAAAATGACCAGCGGAAAAGGGCCATCGCCAGCGGGTTTATATAAGGTTGCTTCTAGTTGTATTTGCTTGTCCCATAGCAGGCCTTGTTCGGTCATTGGGATTGAGATGGTTTCGCCACGATCAAGGGCTTGGGCGGAAACGCTAATCAATGTGAGTAAGCTTAGCGCGAAGCGAAACATCATGGCTGTTTATCCTTAAGCAGTTTTGTAGTGGAGTTATTGCTCTGTGTTTTCTTGCCAAAAAGCCTTACAGCTGTCGCATTTAAAACCATGTTGGTAAAAGAATAAGGGAAAGCCAGCTAAAAGGAATACCAAAAAAGCTGACCGTTTACCTTTAGTGAAAGCGCGTATATTTTCACTGCCACAATTAGGGCAAGTCATAATCGTCTGCTCTGGGAACAATTCTTCTACATCAGTTGAGTAGTCTTGTTGAAGTATTTGCCAGGCTTGCTCTGCGTCACTCTCTTTTACCATCAGCCTGATTCCGCCAACCGCATCGGAATATAACCACTGCATGTTTATAGTATGTTCATCATTAAGCGCACAAGGGATATTAGCACTGAGTAAACTCGCTTTCGCTATTTGTGCTTCATGTGGATAAGAGTATCGCGCAACCACTACCCATTGGCTCATATACAATTCCTACAAATAAAGTGTTCTTTTTCATTATTTTAACATTGCTAGACTAGATTTTCTTTAAGCTCATCTAAGCGAGGATGTTTAGTCAATAGCAGTTTGAGGGATGAATTTTAGGCAAAAAAAATCCAGCTCTAGGCTGGACAAAAAAACATAAGGAATGACTAATACGCGCTATCGCTAAGAGCACAATAGCAGGGGCGATTAGTGGCCCCATAAATCGACAAATTCAGTATCGGCTGAATGCGGTGCCATAGGATGAGAGCACCAAGCAATTTATGGATTAATCTTAGCGTGACGGAGTTCACAAAACAACCTGTTTTTGTAATTTATTTACTAAAATATACAAGTTTTTTCTAATTTACTTAGTTGTGTGTCACGCTAATAGTGAAATGTTGTTGTAATATTACTCTATATGTCAGGGGTCAATGGTTCCTGTTCTGCGAGCATTTCTAGCAAAGATATTGCTACACCTACAAAATCTGTATCAGTGATAATGCCGATCAGCTTCTTGCCTTCTACTACCGGCAAGCAGCCAATACGATGCCGTTCGATGTGTTTAGCGGCTTGTCCAACTCCTGCTGCAGAATCTACCGTATGCAACTTCGTCAACATAATGTGTTTGAGCATTATTTGTTGTTCATGAGCACGACGTTGCGCCTCACTGGTTTTACTAAGGTTTGATTCTTGCGCGGCGAGTAGGGTTCGCTCGCTCACTAAACCAATAAGGTGTTGCTGGCTATCGACGATGGGGAGGTGGCGAATTTTGTGTTCGTTACACAGGCTAATGGCTTCTTCAAGCGTGGTCTGCTCAAACGCAGTATGTGGGTTAGTGGTCATGATGTCTGCTACTTTAATCATAACGATACCTCTTGTTGTTTTCTCTCCTTTAAATTTAGTGTGTTAGCCAGAAAAGAGCTTGATGGAAATCAAGCTAATTAACGCTTTATTAACTGTGTGTGAAAGTTGTTGTCTAGCTAGAAAAACTAACAAAAAATCGCTATATTTTTTGCAATGTAAGCGATCTTCTGCTGCAAGTGATGCTAGTGACATATTAGATATACTGAGAATCATTGGGCTGTTTCAAACTACGCTGGCTGTGACTAAAAAAGTGTTTGAAATAAACGGTTTGCGTAGTCGTCTGTCATTCCCGCGATGTAGTCTGCAATCACTCTGGCTTGACTCTCATTTTCTTCGCCAGCTTGTAGCCAACGGCTACGAGTATTGAGTGGCAATAAACGCTCAGGATCGCTGGCAAAAGCTTGAAATAACTCCATAACCACTTGCTGGCCCTTAAAACGAACCATTTCTATCTCAGGTGTTTGAATCACATAGTGCAATACAAAGCGCTTTAATACATCTAGCGCTTGCGCCATGGGAGGATCCATTTTGGCTTGATAGTCTAATTGAGGTTCGTCAAACCTTGCTTGCGCTTGTAAGCTAATGGCAGTGATAAACCCATTCACAAGGCTGCCAATAGCATCTTTTTGATCATAATGGTGGCGACTAAATAACTTAACCGACAGCCCACCTATTTCATCGGCCAGCCAGCAATCTTTTATGTCGGCAATGGCAGAGGCAACTTGCTCTTGCCAGTCATGGCGGCTCACTATACCCATCACTATGGCGTCTTCTAAATCATGCACCCCATAAGCAATGTCATCAGCCAGCTCCATTATTGAGCAATCTAAGGATTTATAGTTACTTTTACGGTGATGGGCCTCGCCAAGGCTACGACTTTCAACAAAGGTGGTTCTGTCCCTTTCGCTTAAACTCTCAAGCACCCAATTGTAGAGTTGCTTGTCATCATCATAAATGCCTTTGGCTGGCGCCCAATCTGCCACTTTTAACTGACGAAAGCTTTTAGCCACAGGCGGGAGAGGGTGTCTTTGTAATTGGCTGAGCAAGCAAGGGTATTTCATTATGCCTAGCAGAGTTCGCCGGGTAAGGTTCATACCATTGGCGCGAGTATAAGGCTCAAGCTTGGTGAGAATGCGAAAGGTTTGCGCGTTGCCTTCAAAGCCACCATCGTCACGCATCATGTAATTGAGCGCTACTTCGCCGCCGTGGCCAAAGGGCGGATGACCAATGTCGTGAGCTAAACATAGGCTCTCGATAAGATTAAGCTCCGGCAATAGCCTGTTTTGCGGCTGATTGTTAGCACTAATGTGGCCAACAATGCCGGTACCAATTTGCGCCACTTCTAAGGAGTGGGTGAGGCGAGT
This sequence comes from Agarivorans sp. Alg241-V36, assembly GCF_900537085.1. NCBI lineage: Bacteria > Pseudomonadati > Pseudomonadota > Gammaproteobacteria > Alteromonadales > Alteromonadaceae > Agarivorans > Agarivorans sp. Alg241-V36. The sequence goes on from NZ_UNRE01000001.1 coordinate 746,124, forward strand.
GCGGTAGAAATCATTGTTGCCAATACTAAGCACTTGAGTCTTGTTTTGCAGGCGGCGAAAAGCCGCAGAATGCAAAATTCGCGCTCTGTCTCGCTGCCAAACGCTGCGATGATCGTTACGTCTCTGGTTTTGTTCTTCGGCGTATCTTGCTGTTCCAGCTTGTTGGCTTAGTTCACTCATTGCATGCTCCCACATTGCTCAATACCAATCGTACTAAGTAACTGTTCGTTCTATCTGGTTAAAACACTCGATAATTGCGTTAGAATTTTTGATAGTAGAATAACTGCTTATCGAAAAATCCAGCCTTATTCTCGAGCATTTTTCCTGCGTTATTTCTGATCACTTACTTAGTGTGATTGGTATAAGCTCTACACTACAACAGATTTTCTAAAAATAACATGACCTTAAGCTGATGCTCTTGGCTGAATTGAGCGCAATAAAAAAGGGTGCATAAAGCACCCTTGTTGAATAGTTTTAAAGCAAGCTGTTATTAGTCGGCTTGACGATAACCGTCTAAGAACGTCGCTATGCGGCCAATGGCTTCACGCAATTCTTCTTCACGAGGCAAGAACACAATGCGGAAGTGATCTGGCTTGGTCCAATTAAACCCAGTACCTTGTACAACCAAGGTTTTTTCTTGTTGCAGCAAATCTAAGGCAAACTGTTGGTCGTCTTTGATGTTGAATTTTTTCACATCAAGTTTAGGGAACAAGTACATCGCGCCCTGCGGTTTCACACAGCTTACACCCGGAATGTCATTGAGTAGTTGCCAAGCTAGGTTGCGCTGCTCATATAAACGACCGCCAGGTACGATTAGCTCGTTAATGCTTTGGTAACCACCTAGTGCAGTTTGAATGGCATGCTGAACTGGCACATTGGCGCACAAGCGCATTGAGGCGAGCATATCTAAGCCATCGATGTAGTCTTTAGCGCGATGTTTAGGGCCACTGACTAACATCCAACCCGAGCGGAAACCACATACCCGATAAGCCTTAGATAAACCGTTAAAGGTAAGGGTTAGTACGTCGTCTGACAAAGTAGACATCGGCACATGTAAGGCTTCATCGTAAATGACTTTTGAGTAGATCTCGTCGGCAAATAAAATCAGATTGTGCTGACGTGCTAACTCTACCAACTCTAGAAGTAATTCTTTGCTATAAACAGCGCCAGTAGGGTTGTTAGGGTTAATTACCACCAAGCCCTTGGTGCGAGGAGTAATTTTGCTGCGAATATCTTCGATGTCTGGGAACCAGCCTGCTTGCTCATCACATTCGTAATGCACCGGGTTTCCGCCAGAGAGGGTTACTGCGGCTGTCCATAGGGGGTAATCGGGAGCTGGCACTAACATTTCGTCGCCATTATTAAGCAGCGCTTGCATGGCCATTACGATTAGCTCGCTCACTCCATTGCCTAAATAGATATCTTCTAGGGTAGTAGTGCGTAAACCTTGTAATTGATAGTGATGCATCACCGCTTTACGGGCAGAGAATAAACCTTTTGAGTCACAGTAGCCTTGGGCGGTAGGTAGGTTATGAATAACATCTACCAGAATTTCTTCGGGGGCTTCAAAGTTAAATTCGGCGGTATTGCCAATATTTAATTTGATTACACGGTGGCCGTCTTCCTCGAGGCGTTTTGCTTGTTTCAGCACTGGACCACGAATGTCGTAACATACGTTGTCTAGCTTATGTGACTTCTCTATTTGATACATGATGATAATGGGTCCCTTTACAATAAACGTATTAACTTATTTTTTGCGGTAGCTTGCAAGTGTTTAGATAAGCTAATTGCGCTTTTTCAGGATTTTTTATTAGCAAAGCGCAGAACCGCGCTAGATGGTGATAAACTGACAGCGCAACATAATTGACTACTGCGAGACTATGTTAGAACTCAAACACTTAAAAACCCTGCAAGCCTTAAGAGAAACCGGCTCTTTGGTGGTGGCTGCGCAGCGTTTATGCTTAACCCAATCGGCTCTTTCTCATCAGCTTAAAGAATTAGAATCGCGTATTGGGGCGAAGCTGTTTGTGCGTAAAACTAAGCCACTGCGTTTTACTATGGCTGGCTTGCGAGTGTTGGAGTTAGCCGACAATGTACTAGAGCAAGTTCAACATACCGAACGTGAGTTAGCCCGTTTAGTCGGTGGGCAAGCAGGGCGTTTACACCTAGCCATTGAGTGTCATAGTTGCTTTAACTGGTTGATGCCAGCAATAGACAATTACCGAGGCCTATGGCCCGACGTTGAATTAGATTTTAGCAGTGGTTTTAGTTTCGAGCCCTTACCTGAGCTTGCCCAAGGGCAGCTGGATTTGGTGATTACTTCCGATCCGCAACCCAGCGAAGGCATTGTATTTTCGCCGCTGTTTTCCTATCAGCCAACCTTGGCGTTAAGTCCTAATCATCCATTAGCAGAAAAGCCGGTAATTGAAGCGGAAGACTTTGCCAATCAGGTGCTTATTTCTTACCCGGTAGATACTCATCGTTTAGATCTGTTTAATCTGTTTTTAGACCCAGCTGGCGTTGAACCTTTGGCGGTTCGTAAAGTGGATATGACCATTATGATGATGCAGCTGGTGGCCAGTGGCCGCGGAGTAGCGGTATTGCCAAACTGGGCATTAACGGAATATGTAAACAAAGGTTACATTATGACGCGAGAATTAGGTGATGGGAAACTGTGGCAAAACTTGTATGCGGCGCGTCATGAAAGCCATCAAGACAGCGCCTATATTGAAGCGTTTTTAGATATTGCTCGGGAGCATTGTTTTAGTCACCTCGATGGCATTAAAGCCATCGGCGATAATCAGGCAGTGACTAAATAGGGTCAACAGCGATGAGTTGGTTATCAAACATGTTTTTGATTAAGCCAACAAATTCATCAATGAATTGCTGTTGCTGCTGAGTAGGGCTAGACATCCACACGCCGGAGAGTACTTGTTCAAGGTCGTTAACAATTGCGTCTATTTCGCGAATCACCGTAAAGCGGTGTTCACTCTCTAAATGCTCGTGTTGACGACATACTAACATCACGCTTTCTGATAGTTGCTCAGAGACATAGTCGCAAATAGTTAAGGGATTTTGCTGCGCTTGTGTATGCTCAAACAGCGCTAAGTTATCTGTTAAAAATCCAATTAACTGAATGTAACCTTCACTATCAGTTACCATCGTGCGTATATCCTCTCTCAAAAGTATTAGCCCTAGTGTATAACGAATAAGCGCGAATACAACATGCGCTAAGACACATTTGTTAACACTTATAGGGTTTGGGTTAATTCAGCCGAGTGAATGTAGGCCTGTATGCAGTTGCTCGGTAGGTATAAACGCGGATTGGCTCGGCGCAAGTCGCGCAAATGGTATTCCAATAAGCGTTTATCTAGTGGCGTATTACTTTCGGTTTGTTGCAGCCACTGCACCAAGCTTTGGGTGTTTTTTTGGAAGCCCTGTTCTAAGCCCGTAATTTGTTGTTTGGTTTTAAGCATTTCTTCCACATTAAGCGGCGAACGTTGCACCATATTTATTAAGTAGGGCGTGAGTATGCTGGCCTGCTTCATATAACTGTCGTTCACCGGTACTGGCGACAACCGTAAGTTTTGTTGGCGCTCCAGTTGGCCACAAATATGGTTTGCTTTTAGCAGCGCGACGGTTTGCTGAATAATTTGGTTAGTATCAAAACCTTCACCATACATTTCATGAATGCCGGTGGCTAAATCGTGTTTCGCTAAACGTACCTTAGAAAAGGTGAGCTGCTCTCTGGTAAATAACCTAACCCGGCTAGGGGCTGCTGGACGGGGCACAATAATCGCTATTTGATTGCGTTTTTGCTCAAAGTACACATTGGCAATAGCTTGCTGCTGCTCACTAATGCTGATGAGCTGGCCGCTAATCTGGCAGCCTACCGATTTAGGTACATCTCCCAAATGGCTAGCGCTTACATACTGGTGAGGGTAGTCGGGCAACGCTTGAATCTGGCCAAGTTGGCGCTGCATAAAGTGGGTAGCAATAGCGGCGCGACATATGGCATTTTCACTAAGAGCCGGTGGGTTAAACACCTTCCAAGTAATCAACACGGCAGTAAGCAGCAACAGGCTGCTACTAATTGCTATTAAAGGTTGGCGCCGAATGATCATGCTGGCCTCACAAGACAAAGAAAAACACAGATAGTTAAGTTATCTGTTACTTGCCGAAAAACTAAAGAGATTATTGAAAGTATAGATCAAGCTCAGCTTAGATAAGTCTGATTTAGCTCCTTGTTCTACAGCGAGTTATCAATAAGTGAAACGCCTAACTCTTACTACATGGTTAAGCGGCATATATAAAAATAGCGCTATCAATTAGCGCTATTTTTAATACATAGTACGTGGTTGTAGCTAGGCAATTTGACGTTTGAAAGGTGGTTGCTCCGCCAGTTCAACGGTGCCTTTGGGCTTGCTACAACAGCTAAGGATTTGTCCTTTGGGAATGTTAGCTAAAGGCGTGTGGCTATATTCCACTTCGCCTTTTACTAGGGTGGTACGGCAGGCACCGCAAACACCTTCGCGGCAATGATACTCGGGGGTAAAACCCGCTTGTTCATAAGCCTCTAAGATGCTTTTGTGGTGGCTATCAACCACCACTTCAATGCCGCCTGCTATTACGCGGCCTTCTTTTTGAGACATTACAGCTCAAAGTCCTCGAAGTCGTCAATGTCGATACTAGAGTCAATTTGGCCCACTAAGTAGGAGCTAATTTCCGCTTCTTGTGGCGCTACTTGCACGTTGTCTGACACTAACCAAGAGTTAATCCATGGAATTGGATTACTGCGGTCTTCAAAGCAAGGCAACAAACCGACCGCTTGCATACGAGTATTGGTAATGTATTCAACGTATTGGCAAAGAATATCTTCATTTAAACCAATCATCGAACCATCTTTGAATAGGTATTTTGCCCATTCTTTTTCTTGCTCGGCAGCATCGGTAAACATGCGCCATGCTTCTACTTCACACTCGGCAGCAATTTCGGCCATTTCTGGGTCGTCTTTGCCTTCGCGCATTAGGTTAATCATGTGCTGAGTACCGGTTAAGTGCAGCGCTTCATCACGGGCAATTAGCTTAATGATTTTAGCGTTACCTTCCATTAACTCGCGCTCAGCAAAGGCGAATGAACAGGCAAAACTTACATAAAAGCGAATCGCTTCTAATACGTTTACTGACATTATGCAGAGGTAGAGTTTTTTCTTAAGCTCTCGCTCTGTGATGTTATGAACCACACCATCAACCTCGTGCTCACCTTCGCCATGGAGGTGGTAAATAGAGGTGGCTTGAATAAGTTCGTCGTAGTAGCCAGCAATGTCGTTGGCGCGTTTGATGATCTCTTCATTTTTCATGATGTCATCAAATACTTCACCAGGATTACCCATTACATTGCGGATGATGTGAGTGTATGAGCGAGAGTGAATGGTTTCACTAAAGGCCCACGTTTCAATCCAGGTTTCTAGCTCTGGCAAACTAACTAGTGGCAACAAAGCCACGTTAGGCGAGCGGCCTTGAATACTATCCAGCAGTGTTTGGTACTTAAGGTTACTAATAAAAATATGCTGCTCGTGAGCTGGCAGTTTGTTGTAATCAATACGGTCACGGCTTACGTCTACTTCTTCTGGACGCCAGAAGAAAGACAATTGTTTTTCGATTAGTTTTTCAAAAATCTCATGACGTTGTTGGTCATAACGGGCCACGTTTACAGGCTGACCAAAGAACATTGGCTCTTTGGTTGCGTCGTTGGCATTTTGAGTAAAAATTGAGTAGCTCATCTACATTTTTCCTAAAAATTTCTTAATGCGCTTTAGCGCGTAAACTTGGCTTAAATCTTACATGCACCGCCAGCGCAATCATCATCTTCTGGCTCTGGCTTCATATCATCATGCTGGTCGCTAGCACCGTCTCGGGTGTTATGGTAATACAGCGTTTTAACCCCGTATTTGTAAGCCGTTAGCAAGTCGGCAATTAATGCCTTCATTGGTACGCGGTTACCTTCATAACGGCTTGGATCGTAGTTGGTGTTTGCCGAGATACTTTGGTCAACAAACTTCTGCATTAAGCCGACTAGCTGTAAGTAACCTTCGTTGCTAGGAATATCCCATAGCAGTTCATAGTTATCTTTAAGTGCTTCAAACTCTGGCACTACTTGCTTCAAAATACCGTCTTTACTGGCTTTAACGCTAATGAAACCACGTGGAGGCTCAATACCGTTAGTGGCATTTGAGATCTGGCTAGAGGTCTCTGAAGGCATTAGGGCAGACAGCGTTGAGTTACGTAAACCGTGGGTGGTAATCTCTTCGCGAAGCTCTTCCCAGTCGTAATGTAATGGCTCATCACTTAGCTTGTCTAACGACTGCTTATAAGTGTCGATAGGCAATACACCTTGCGAGTAGGTGGTTTCGTTGAACATTGGGCAAGCGCCTTGTTCTTTGGCTAAGCGCATAGACGCTTTAAGCAACCAGTATTGAATCGCTTCAAAAGTACGGTGAGTAAGGTTGTTAGCACTACCATCACTGTATTTAGTGCCATTTTTAGCCAAGTAGTAGGCGTAGTTGATAACACCTATACCTAAAGTACGGCGGCCATCAGAGCCTTTTTTCGCGGCTTTAATTGGGTAGTCTTGGTAATCGAGCAGGCTGTCTAGGGCGCGCACCGCAAGATCAGACAATTCTTCTAGCTCATTTAAGTCTTCAATCGCACCTAGGTTAAAGGCTGAAAGAGTACACAGTGCAATCTCGCCATTCTCATCATGTACATGTTGTAGCGGCTTGGTTGGTAAGGCAATTTCTAAACAAAGGTTAGATTGGCGTACCGGCGCTTGTGCTGGGTCAAATGGGCTATGGGTATTACAGTGGTCTACGTTTTGAATGTAGATTCGACCGGTTGAGGCGCGCTCTTGCATTAGCAACGAGAACAGATCAACGGCTTTAATTTGCTCTTTACGAATGCTTGGGTCTTGCTCGTATTTTACATACAAGCTTTCAAATTTGTCTTGGTCTTCAAAGAAGGCGTCGTAAAGCCCAGGCGCATCACTTGGCGAGAATAGGGTGATGTTTTCACCTTTCACCAAACGTTGGTACATAAGCTTGTTCAGCTGCACACCGTAGTCCATGTGACGTACTCGGTTGTCGTCTACACCACGGTTGTTTTTAAGCACTAGCAGTGATTCTACTTCTAGGTGCCAGAATGGATAGAAAATAGTAGCTGCACCACCACGAACGCCGCCTTGTGAACAACATTTAACCGCAGTTTGGAAGTACTTATAAAACGGAATACAACCCGTATGGAAGGCTTCGCCACCGCGAATTTCACTGCCTAGGGCACGAATTCGACCTGCGTTGATACCAATGCCAGCGCGCTGTGAAACATAAGTCACAATAGATGAAGCAGTGGCGTTAATTGATTCCAAGCTATCGCCACATTCAATTAATACACAAGAGCTAAATTGACGAGTAGGGGTACGTACACCCGACATAATTGGCGTAGGTAGCGAGATTTTAAACTTCGAAGTAGCGTCGTAGAAGCGGCGGATGTAATCAAGGCGCACCGACTTGTCATAGTGAGCAAATAAGCAAGCTGCTACCAAAATGTATAGGAACTGGGCGCTCTCGAAAATCTCACCGGTCACTCGATTTTGTACTAGGTATTTACCTTCAAGTTGCTTTACCGCGCCGTAGGAGAAGTCCATGTCGCGCCAATGGTCGATAAAATCGTCCATTTGGGCAAATTCTTCAGGGCTGTAGTCTTTAAGCAAATGCATGTCGTAGCGGCCAGCTTCACACTGTTTTACTACGTGGTCGTAAAGCTTAGGTGGCTCAAATTGGCCATAAGCTTTTTTGCGTAAATGGAATACCGCTAAGCGGGCTGCCAAAAACTGGTAATCTGGGGTTTCTTGAGAGATTAAATCTGCCGCAGCTTTAATAATGGTTTCATGAATATCTTTAGTGGCCATGCCATCGTAGAACTGGATGTGAGACTTAAGTTCTACCTGCGATACCGAGACATTTCTTAGGCCTTTGGCGGCCCACGTTATCACTCGGTGAATCTTGTCTAAGTTGATCGCTTCTTGTTTACCGCTGCGTTTGGTTATCAGAAGATCTTTATTCATGAAGGGGAGGCCCTGTTATCCTAATTTCGCTACTGCTTATCTAGTACTGCTATTTTTCCTTAGCCACTAGATATAGTGTTTTCAAATTTTATGGATACAAGATAATGAGGTTTTGGCTTTTTCGCAAGTCTTGGCAAACTTGAAGATATTGTGTATAACTTGCAAATAACTCAGCTATGTTAGTGCTTACTAACTAGCTATCTATATAAGCTGACTAAGCTTGCATTAATGCAAGTTTTTTTTCATAAATTTTTACTGAAAAAATTTATTTTTATAAAACTTGAACTTGCTTACAAATCGCCCAGCCAGTCGCTTATTGTTTGTTCGAGGTGTTCACTTTTTTGGCAGTGTAAATCTGCCGCCCATTGATCAACCTTGTCTTCCTCAGAAAGATAACCCCATAGGGCGAGCAAAGTGGTCATATTGGTATTATTACCTGCTTGAATATCACGTTCAGCATCGCCTACATATAGGCAGTTTTCAGGTTCAACCTTTATGGTCTGGCAAGCCAGTAGCATGGGGGCGGGATCAGGCTTACGCAGTGGCAAGGTATCTCCACCAACCAATACGCCAGACTGTTCAAATTCGGGAAAGAAGCGAAGTAACTGCTTACTTAAGCCTTCGGGCTTATTGGTAATCACTCCCCAAGGGATTTTGTTTTGGTTAAGCCATTGTAATGATTGCTTAATACCGGGAAAAAAATCGGTGCCGTGGCAAATGTTTTGCTCATAGTAGTCAAGTAATTGTTGGCGTAATTCAGCTTGGGGCTGTTGTTCCCAAAGGCTGCCAAAGCCAGCCTTTAACAAACCAATTGCACCGTGAGAACTAAGCTGGCGTGCTTGAGCTAAGCTGAGCTGTGCTTGTTGGTGTTGATCTAGCACATAGTTAGCAGCTGCGCCTAGATCTGGAGCTGTATCAAGTAAGGTACCATCAAGGTCGAACAGTACTGCAGCTTGTTTATTCATTATTGCTCCGGCTTAGCTAATTGCACCATGTAATTAACATCTACGTTTTTGCTTAAACGAAAGCTTTCAATAATAGGGGTAAATTGCACACCGCTAATGGCTTCGCTGCGTAAGTTGCTTTGATCGGCCCAAGCTAGTAGCTCAGAAGGGCGAATGAACTTGTCATGCTGATGAGTACCGTCAGGCACAATCTTCAGTAACTTTTCTGCTGCCAAAATCATATAAAGGTAGGCTTTGGGGGTCCTATTAATCGTAGATACAAATATTTTCCCACCTGGTTTAACCATGCTGGCACATGCTGCAATCACTGAGCCAGGATCGGGTACGTGCTCTATCATCTCCATGCAAGTCACCACATCGTAGTGAGCTTGATGAGTTTCTGCGTGTGCTTCTGCCGTGGTTTGCAAGTAATTAAGTTGGCTACCGGTTTCTAAAGCATGTAGCTTGGCCACTTCAATTTGTTCTTTGCCCATATCTATAGCGGTTACATCGGCACCGCGAACTGCCATGCTCTCGGCTAGAATACCGCCACCACAGCCTACATCGAGTACTTTCTTGCCAAATAAACCTGCTGCGCCACGCTCAATGTAGTCTAAACGCAGTGGATTGATTTGGTGTAGGGTTTTGAATTCCCCTTGTTTATCCCACCATCGTGAGGCTAAGCCTGCAAAATGAGCAATTTCTTGATGGTCAACATTTTCGTTGCTTTGAGGGTGTTCCATAAAGTTGTCAATCCACATCAGTATTTGTAGGCATTATAAGAACTTGTTCATTGCAGTCACTAGCTTTTGTTCAATTCTTGAGTTTTTTCATTTTTCTAACTGAAAAGAGCGACATCAAGCCTGTTAAGGCGGTTATTTTATGGTAAAGTTTGCGATTACGCTTAGTAATAGTAAAAAGCAATAAAAACGAAGGATTTTGTCGTCTATGAGCGATCTTGCAAAAGAGATTACGCCAGTCAATATCGAGGATGAGTTAAAGAGCTCATACCTTGATTATGCCATGAGCGTTATTGTGGGCCGTGCTTTGCCAGATGTACGTGATGGTTTAAAACCAGTGCATCGCCGAGTGCTATTCGCAATGAACGTATTGGGCAACGACTGGAACAAACCGTACAAAAAATCTGCCCGTGTGGTAGGTGACGTAATTGGTAAATATCACCCACACGGTGATAGCGCTGTTTACGATACAATTGTTCGCATGGCGCAGCCGTTTTCGCTGCGTTACATGTTGGTAGACGGTCAAGGTAACTTTGGTTCAGTGGACGGCGATTCTGCGGCGGCCATGCGTTATACCGAAATTCGTATGGATAAATTAGCCCACTCATTGCTGGCTGATTTAGATAAAGAAACCGTAGATTTTGTGCCCAACTATGATGGCACCGAACAAATTCCTGAAGTATTACCAACCCGCGTACCCAACTTATTGGTAAACGGTTCTTCTGGTATTGCTGTAGGTATGGCAACCAACATTCCGCCACACAACTTAACCGAAGTGGTTAATGGTTGTTTGGCAATGATTGAAAACCCAGACATCACTATTGATGAGCTGATGGAATTCATTCCTGCCCCTGATTTCCCTACCGCCGGTATTATTAACGGCCGTGCTGGTGTGATTCAGGCTTACCGCACCGGTCGCGGTAAAGTTTCTATTCGTGCTAAAGCCGAAGTGGTTACCGATAAAAACGGTAAAGAAACCATTATTGTTCACGAGATCCCATATCAAGTGAACAAGGCTCGCCTTATCGAGAAGATGGCTGAGTTAGTTAAAGATAAGAAGCTTGAAGGTATTTCAGCACTGCGCGATGAGTCTGATAAAGACGGTATGCGTATTGTTGTAGAACTTAAGCGTGATGCTGTGGGCGAAGTTGTATTGAACAACTTGTACTCTCAAACGCAAATGCAGGTGTCTTTTGGTATGAATATGGTGGCTCTAGATAACGGCCAGCCTAAGATATTCAACCTGCAGGAGATGATTGAGTGTTTCATTCGTCACCGCCGTGAAGTGGTAACACGCCGCACCGTATTTGAATTACGTAAAGCGCGCGACCGTGCCCACATCCTTGAAGGCTTAGCCATTGCACTAGCCAACATCGATGAAATCATCGAACTAATCAAAACCTCTCCAACGCCTGCCGAAGCAAAAGCTGCATTGGTTGCTAAAGGTTGGGATTTAGGTGCTGTAGCTGCCATGCTAGAGCGCTCTGGCGACGATGCTGCGCGCCCAGATTGGTTAGAAGCTGAGTTTGGTATTCGCGATGGCCAGTACTTCATTACGCCAATCCAAGCTCAAGCAATTCTAGATTTACGTTTACACAAGTTAACCGGTCTAGAACACGAAAAAATCATTGGCGAATATAAAGACCTATTGGATCTTATCGCTGAGTTGCTCTTCATCTTAAACAATCCAGATCGTTTGATGGAAGTGATTCGTGACGAACTTGTAGAAGTGCGCGAGCAGTTTGGTGATGAGCGTCGCACCGAGATCTCAGCGAACAGTGCTGATATTTCTCTAGAAGATTTAATTAACGAAGAAGACGTGGTAGTAACCCTATCTCACGAAGGCTACGTTAAGTACCAACCGCTAACCGAGTACGAATCTCAGCGTCGTGGTGGTAAAGGTAAAGCTGCAACTAAGATGAAGAATGAAGACTTCATTGAGAAACTGCTAGTGGCCAATACTCACGATACAGTGTTGTGTTTCTCAACGGTGGGTAAGGTTTACTGGATGAAAGTGTACCAGTTGCCGCTAGCCAGCCGCCAAGCGCGTGGTAAGCCAATTGTTAACTTACTGCCGTTAACCGACGATGAGCGTATTACCGCTATTTTGCCAGTACGTGAGTACGAAGAAGACAAGTTCATCTTGTTTGCTACGGCTAATGGTACCGTTAAGAAAACCCCGCTAACTGCGTTTAAACGTCCGCTATCTAGCGGTATTCGTGCGATTAACCTGAACGATGATGACAAGCTGATTGGTGTTGATATTACCGACGGTAATAACGAAATCATGCTGTTCTCAGATGCGGGTAAAGTGGTTCGCTTTAACGAGAAACAGCGCGATAGCGAAACCGGCGCCGTGAAGCTTGACCCAGAAACTGGTGAAGAACTATTGGCATTGCGCCCAATGGGTCGTACCGCTGCTGGTGTTCGAGGTATTTCACTTGATGCCGGCCAGAAAGTAGTATCGTTGATTGTGCCAACTGGTGACGGTGATATTCTTACCGCTACCGAAAATGGCTACGGTAAACGTACCAAGCTTGATGAGTACCCAGCTAAGAGCCGCGCGACTAAAGGTGTGGTTTCTATTAAGGTGAGTGAGCGTAACGGCCTAGTGGTTGGTGCGGTTCAAGTCACCGAAGCTCAAGAGATGATGTTAATTACCAACGGCGGCACCTTGGTGCGTACCCGAGTTAACGAAGTTTCTCTAGTTGGGCGTAATACTCAAGGTGTTACCTTGATTCGTACTTCTGAAGATGAAAAAGTGGTTGGCTTACAGCGAATCGATGAAATTGAAGAAGACGAGTTTGAAGAACTAGCTGAAGGCGAACAAAGCGCCGAAGCGAGTGAAGCCACGCCGAGCGAGGATGCACCAAGTGCAGACGATGCTGGTGAAGCAGAGCCCGATCAGCAATAAGCTACAAATGTAATAACAACGGGCGGCTTTTAGCCGCTCGTTTTAGTTTAAAAAGAAAATACGAACCACTTAAGTGGTCGAACACAACATAGAGTAAGAGATTTAGCATGGACAAAATCTATAACTTTTGTGCAGGTCCTGCGATGTTACCTGAAGCGGTGATGAAGCAGGCGCAAACCGAGTTTTGTAACTGGCAAGGTTTAGGCGTGTCGGTGATGGAAGTGAGTCACCGCGGTAAAGAATATATCGCTATGGCTGCTGAAGCCGAGCAAGATCTTCGCGATTTATTAAACATTCCTGATAATTACAAAGTGCTGTTTTGCCAAGGTGGCGGGCGTGGCCAATTTGCTGCTGCACCTTTAAATCTGCTTGGCAATAAAAAGTCGATTAGCTTTATTACTACTGGCCAGTGGTCGAAAGGCGCGGTAGCAGAAGGCGAGAAGCACGCTCAAGCCCAGGTATTTGATGCGCTAAGCACCAATGCTGATGGCCAAATCAGCGTTAAGCCAAGTAACCAGTGGCAACTTGATAAAGACGCGGCCTATGTTCACTATTGCCCGAATGAGACCATTGAAGGCATTGCCATTGATGAAATCCCTGATGTGGGAGACATGGTATTAGTCGGCGACTTCTCTTCTACGATTTTGTCGCAGCCTATAGATGTGAGCAAGTTTGGTCTAATTTACGCTGGTGCTCAGAAAAACATTGGTCCTTCTGGTTTAGCCATTGCTATTGTTCGTGACGATTTGCTGGATAACGCACACCCACTAACGCCTAACATCTTTAACTACAGCTTATTAGCGGGTAGTGATTCAATGTTTAATACACCGCCTACTTATTCATGGTATTTAGCGGGTTTAGTATTTAAATGGCTTAAGCAGCAAGGTGGTTTAAGTGCTATGGCTGAAAAGAATACAGCCAAAGCCGAGTTGCTTTACTCATATATTGATAGCAGCGACTTTTACCAAAACAATGTAGCCAGCGAGAATCGCTCTAAAATGAACGTGCCTTTCCAGTTAGCGAATAGTGAACTGGATGCAGCCTTTTTAGCTGAATCAGCGGCAGCCGGCTTGGTAACCTTAAAAGGGCACCGAATTGTTGGCGGTATGCGTGCTAGCATCTACAACGCGATGCCTATCGAAGGCGTACAAGCTTTGGTTGATTTTATGGCAGACTTCGCTCAGCGCAATCGTTAAGGAGCATTCATGACTTGTGATTTCCATGCTTTGGCTAACCAAGGCATCCAAGGTTTACATCCTTATCAAGCTGGTAAGCCAACCGACGAGCTAGAGCGCGAGTTAGGCATAAGCAACATCGTTAAGCTTGCTTCTAATGAAAACCCGTTGGGCATGAGCCCACTGGCTTTGGCGGCCATAGAAAAAGCCACGGGTGAACTAACCCGCTACCCTGATTCAAACGGCTTTTACTTAAAGCAAGCGTTGGCAGACAAATATGACTTGGCCGCCGAGCAATTCACTTTGGGTAATGGCTCGAATGATGTTCTGGATTTGATTGCTCGCATATTCGTGAGTAGCGAGCACGAAGTGGTGTTCTCGCAACATGCATTTGTTGTTTACCCTATTGTGACGCAAGCTATTGGCGCAAAAGCGGTGGTTGTGCCCGCTAAAGACTGGGGGCACGATTTAGATGCCATGGCCGCTGCGATTACTAATAAAACCCGCTTGGTATTTATTGCTAACCCTAACAACCCTACCGGTACCTTTTTAAGCAGCGAAGCGCTCTATAGCTTCATGCAAAAGGTGCCAGAAAACGTGGTGGTGGTATTGGATGAGGCTTATTACGAGTACTTACCCGAGCAGGAGCAAGCGCCTTCTACAAGCTGGTTGAGCGAGTTTAGTAACTTAGTGATTACTCGCACCTTTTCAAAGGCTTATGGTTTGGCGGGTTTGCGAGTGGGTTACGCTATCTCAAATCCACAAATCGCCGATTTGCTTAATCGTTTGCGTCAACCGTTTAATGTGAATAGCCTTAGCTTAGTGGCAGCAGCAGCAGCGCTAAAAGATGAACAGTACTTAGAGCAAAGCGTTGCCTTAAATCAGCAAGGCTTAAGCTTATTAAGCGAGTTCTTTAATCAAAACGGTATTAGCTATATTCCTTCTAAAGGGAACTTTATTAGCTTTTTAGCGCCAAGCGGCGATGCTCAAGAACTTTATCAGCAGCTATTGCACAAAGGCGTGATAGTTAGGCCGGTGGGCCCCTATCAAATGCCTGGCTATCTGCGTGTAAGCATCGGTACCGAACAAGAAAACCAAACTTTTATTAATGCTTTAAGCCAGCTAATTGGCTCAAATTAAGTAGAGATTTCGATTCATGGAACAATTAACTTTACAGCCTATTTCTCGTATTAACGGTGAAATTAATTTACCTGGCTCAAAAAGCGTATCAAATCGCGCATTGTTATTAGCAGCACTGGCTGAAGGCGAGACCGTATTAAGCAATCTGCTAGATAGCGACGACATTCGACACATGTTAAATGCACTTAAAAAGCTTGGTGTTAGCTACCAGCTTTCTGAGGACCGCAGCCGTTGCACGGTTACAGGTTTAGGTCGAGCTTTTGAAGTTGCTCAAGCCGAAGAGCTGTTTTTAGGTAATGCTGGTACAGCAATGCGCCCTTTGTGTGCGGCATTATGTTTAAGCCAAGGTGAGTTTACTCTAACTGGTGAGCCTCGTATGGAAGAGCGCCCAATTGGCGCCTTGGTTGATGCGCTGCGCCAAGTGGGAGCCGATGTTACTTATTTGAAGAATGAAAACTATCCTCCTTTAAGTATTAAAGGCACTGGCTTAGCTGGCGGAAAGGTAGATATCGACGGTTCAGTATCTAGCCAGTTCTTAACGGCGTTTTTAATGGCTGCACCTTATGCCCAACAAGATACCGAAATTAGTATTGTGGGTGAGCTGGTATCAAAACCCTATATCGATATTACCCTTAAAATGATGGCCGCTTTCGGTGTGGAAGTTGAAAACGATAACTACCAACGCTTCATCGTTAAAGGCCAGCAAACTTATCAAGGCGCTGGTGAGTTTTTAGTTGAAGGTGATGCCTCTTCGGCTTCTTACTTCCTTGCTGCTGGCGCCATTAAAGGTGGTGAAGTAAAAGTTACCGGTGTAGGCAAAAAGTCTATGCAGGGCGATGTATTGTTTGCCGACGTATTAGCTGCAATGGGCGCTGAGATAGAGTGGGGCGATGACTACATTATCGCTCGCAGCGGAGAGCTAAGCGCAGTAGATATGGACATGAACCATATTCCTGATGCTGCGATGACTATTGCTACAACTGCATTGTTTGCCAAAGGTACTACTGCCATTCGTAATGTATATAACTGGCGAGTAAAAGAAACCGATCGACTAGCAGCAATGGCCACCGAGCTTAAAAAAGTGGGCGCAACAGTAACTGAAGGGCACGACTTTATTGAAGTGACTCCGCCTGCAAGCTTGAATCACGCGGCGATTGATACCTACGACGATCACCGTATGGCGATGTGTTTTTCTTTGGTTGCCTTAAGCGATACACCCGTAACAATTAACGATCCAAAGTGTACTTCTAAAACATTTCCTGATTATTTTGAGCGCTTGCAGCAACTTAGCGAATAAAACTATCGAAATGTGTTGATAACTTAGTTAGTCTTAAAAGAGTCACTTTTGTGACTCTTTTTTTACGTCTGTACTTTGGCTCAAGCAGATAGTTTGAGCTTATTAATATAAAGGCAAAAAGCCACATCATAAAGTACGGCAGAAACGGTAACTGGACTATGAATGTTTATACTGCGCGGCAGGCGATCCTCGATCGCCGGCAGCGGGTAGTAGCCTACGAGCTACTTTTTCGGGATGGACCTGATAATGTCTTTCCCGACGTTGATCCACACGAAGCAACCTCCAAGCTGATTATTCGTACTCAGCTAAATGACGGTTTGAATGCGATCACCCAAGGCAAACCTGCCTTAATTAATTTCCCCGAAGAAAGCCTTCATTCTGAAATGATAAAGCTACTGCCAAATAAGCAAGTGGTGATAGAGATTTTGGAAGACGTAAAGCCCAGTGAAAAGCTCTATAAGCGCTGTCAGTCTTTGTTTCATCGAGGCTATCGGCTGGCTTTTGACGACTTTGTCTACCGTCCAGAGTGGGAACCATATTTAAAGTTTGTTCGGCTAATTAAAGTAGATATACAGCGTACGCCGTTTGATCAACTAGAACCGCTGTTTAGTGCTATTAAGTCACGCAAAAACATTAAGTTATTGGCTGAAAAGGTTGAAACGCAAGCGGAATACCAACAAGCTAAAGAACTAGGGTTTAACTTCTTTCAGGGCTATTATTTTTGTCAGCCTGAAATGCAGGTGACAAAAGACATTGATGCTAGTTATCTGATGATATCTCGCCTGTTTTATGCTGCTACTCGAGAAGACGTAAACATCAATGAAGTGGTGCGCTATTTTGAGCGAGACACCGGCCTAACCTACAAGCTACTGCGTTTTGTTAACTCAGGAAGTTTACCAATTGTTGAAGATATCGCTTCAATCAAACAAGCGGTCGTTTACATTGGTAATAATCAGTTGCGAAAGCTAGTCGCCTTACTAGCCAATGCCATGACCGTAAGCCACAAGCCGCGGGAGCTGGTGCGCCTGTCGGTGCACCGGGCTAGATTTTGTGAATTAGTGGCAATGCGTAAATCACCAAGTATGCAGGAAACCGCGTTTTTATGTGGATTGTTTTCCTTGCTTGATGCCATTTTAGATAAGCCTTTAAGCGACGTTTTATACAGTCTGCCGCTCGATCAAGACATTCGCGATGCCTTATGTTCAGAGCAGCCCTCGATGCTTAGAGCCATGCTACTAACCATAAAATCTTATGAGGAAGGGCACTGGTATAAAACCGAGCGTTTAGCCGAACAGCTGCGCATGGACTACACCCAAGTAGAGCAGTTAAACCTACAAGCACTGCTTTGGAGTGAGCAATATCAGTCATTGATTGGGCAAAATTGAGCTAGCTCAATATATGGTTTTGCCTACTTTACTGAAAATTGTGACTCAACAGCTTATTAAACTAGGTTTTCGTGAATTAAATTGCACTCAGGTCAACTATTTTTCTTAGGTTTTTGGTATGCTGTGACGACTATGAACTTGGTGCAACGGATACCAGGTCAAAGGTTTTTTTAGGAGCTAAATAGTTTGCGGTTGTGCCTCGTTAGATTCTTAACGTTGCTAGTGGTAGGTTGTTGTTGGTCGTTAGGCGTGAACGCCTATATAGTCAATGCGAGTGAATATCAATGGCTCGAAGATAATCCAGAAATCAGGGTTGCCGTAGTGGCGGACCGTTTACCTCTGGAGACGCTTGATCAGGCAGGCTCGCCTCAAGGTTATGCTGTAGAAGCGTTAAACCAATTGGCTTTTCAAACTCGCCTTAAACTTAAATACACTGCTTATCCCAATATTTCCGAAGCAATCTTGGCCTTACAACATGGCCAAGTAGACATGCTTAGTAGTGCTAGTTCGCACCGTCGCCTTAGCCCTTTTGTCAATTACACCTTAACCACTTGGGTTCAACCCTTAGCACTTTTCCATCCGCTAGAGAACGCTCGAATTGCTAATATGAATCAGTTGGCTGGCAAAAACGTCGCGGCTGTTGCAGGTAGCAGTGCTCATGAAGCCTTGTTAAGTAAATACCCAGACGTGAAAGTCATCGTTTATGCAAACTTGTTAGATGCGCTGCTATCGGTTGTAGAGCAGCAAAGTGTTGCTTTGCTTGCTGGTAGCGATGAAGTGGCCGCTAACTTACGCGCACACCCTCAGTGGCGCTTACAGCAAGCTTTTCAACTTGAACATGGCATGTTGCACCGTTTTGCTATTCGTGAAGATTGGCAGCCCTTGGTCGATTTAATGAACCGCGGCATTTTATCCTTTGAGGCCGATTACAGTGAACAAACTTATCGACGCTGGCAGGCTTACGCCGCTAATAGCGCCCAAGCAGGGCAGTTTTCTTACTGGTGGCTGTTAGGTGTATTGTTGTTGCTGTCGATAGCGGCATCAGCCTTTGTACTAGTAAGGCAGCATCTTAAAAAGGCCAATAACAAGACACTGCAGTTGCGTGAGCAACTTGATTATTGGAAAAACCATGATGAAGTAACCAGCCTGCCTAATCGTCGACACATAACCCGTTTGCTTACTAATTGGTTAGACGATGCCACCCCGTTATCGGTGTTGATGTTTGACTTCCCAAGACAAAATGAAGTGTTTGAAAACTTTGGTCAGCGCTTGGGCGAAGTGACTAAAGAAGCCTATGCTAAGCGTGTACAAAAAAGCCTACGCAAGCATTACCCTGAAGCGCAGCTCGCTTATTGGTATCACCACTACTTTGTGGTGGTTGTGCCAAATATAAATAAAGACAAAGAAGTGATAGAAATCGCTAAGCAAATTGTTCAAAGCTGTCGCGGTTGGTTGCGTTTAGAACAACTTCAATTGCTTACTCGCTGTCATGTGGGTTACTGCAGCTATCATCCAAGACGCGAAGCTTTACATAGCGATACCTTATTGGCGAATACCTTTACCGCACTAAATCACGCAGTGAAAACCGGTGTCAGCGTGTGTCGTTACCGGCCTGATTTAAGCCAAGCAGGCTTGGTTAAACTTACTCTAGAATCAAAGCTGCGACGCGCTATTGGCAATAACGAATTAGATTTGTTCTTTCAGCCGCAATACTGTTTAAAAACCAACAAGGTGATTGGAGCAGAAGTTCTGTTGCGTTGGTTTACCGACGATGGTGCGATTTCGCCCGATGAATTTGTACCAGTGGCCGAAGAAACCGGCTTGGTATTGCAGTTAGACAAGTGGGTATTTCAAAACGCGATGCGCTTTATGGCGCGTTTCTCTAGCCAACTACCCGAAGGCTTTAAGTTATCGGTTAACTTTTCTGCTGCTACGGTATCACTGGGTCATGCAGAAAAGATTGCGATTAACTATGCCAAGCAGTGGCAGGTAAACCCGCAGCGTATCTGTATTGAAATTACCGAATCAGCGATGATGGAGCAGCCCACCGAAGCAAAAGCCAGTATTCAGCGAATGCGTGATGCAGGCTTTGGCATTGCCATTGACGACTTTGGTACCGGTTATTCATCAATGGCCTACCTTAAGCATTTGCCGGTAACCGTGCTTAAAATTGACCGCGCCTTTGTAAGTGGCTTAGAAGAGAATTTATCTGATCAACATATCGTTAAAGCCATGGTGATGATCGCCCGCAGTATGAAGTATCAAGTACTCATCGAGGGCATTGAAACCCAAGTTCAAGCCAACCTTGCTTCGGTATTAGGCTGCGAACAAGCGCAAGGCTATTTCTTTGCGAGACCTCAGCCAGAAGCTGATTTTGTGAAGAATTACCTGCCTAAAACATCTACAAAAGAGAACCTTCGATTAGTCGTTAATTAATCTTGGCGCGGCTTTTGCTTTTCCCTGTATATCTTAAGAATAATGCCATTTATCTGGCGGTAGAGGGAAATCATGAGAGTAGATTCGGCAAACCTATTTAGCGAACTGCAATCAATGGCTGGTGAAATGAAAACAGGCGGCATCGCCAATGACATTGCTGCACCAAGCAGCCAGTTAACTACCTCTTCGGTAAACAGCGATTTTGGTAACCTGCTAAAAGACGCAATAAATAATGTAAATGGCTTGCAATCCAATGCCAATGACTTGCGAACCCGCTTTGATTTAGGCGACCGCACAGTGGGCATTGGTGATGTAATGATTGCCGCGCAAAAATCGAGCATCGCCTTTGATGCAACGGTTCAAGTAAGAAATAAGCTAGTTGATGCTTATAAAGAAATTATGTCCATGCCGGTTTAATGTGGCTAGGAGAATACTGTGGCTAGCGAAGGAAGTAACGCAATGAGTCAAGAACCGGCACTACTAGGTTCCGATAGCGAAGGTGATAGCCTAGAGGCTACCGAGCAGCAAAGCTCTGCCTTATCGTTTTTAAGCAATGGCGATGTATTGCGTCAAATCATCATGATTTTGGCTTTAGCCATTTGTTTGGCAATGGCTGTATTCCTATTGATGTGGGCCAAAGAGCCAGAGATGCGTCCGCTGGGTAACATGAATACTAGCGAGTTGGTTGAGACCCTCGACTTCTTAGACGCGCAAAAAATCTCTTATGTTATTGAAGGCAACACCGTATTAGTGAATGCCGAGCAATATCAAGATATTAAACTCAAACTACGACGATCAGGACTAACCGAAGCCGCACCTGCCGGTGAACATATTCTATTAAATGATATGGGCTTTGGTGTGAGCCAACGCTTAGAAGGCGAGCGACTAAAACTAAGCCGCGAGCGCCAGCTAGCCACAGCAATCGAACAAATGAAGTCGGTGAATAAAGCGCAAGTACTACTGGCTATTCCTAAAAGCAATGTATTTGCTCGTCGTGAGCAAAAACCTTCTGCAACCGTAGTGGTTAACCTACGTGGCGGTAACGGTCTTAAGCAGGAAGAAATCGATTCTATCGTTGATATTGTTGCCTCAGCCGTTCAGGGATTAGTGCCTACTCGCGTTACGGTAACAGATCAAAATGGCCGTTTATTAAATTCAGGTAGCCAAGATCCGCTGTCTTCACGCACGCGCAAAGAGTTTGAGATGGAGCGAAAGCGCGAAGAAGAATATAAAGACAAAATTGACGCCATCATGATCCCTATTGTGGGTGTGGGAAATTACACGGCAGAAGTAGATGTAACCCTTGATTTCACAGCTGTTGAACAAACGCAAAAACGCTTTAACCCAGATTTACCAGCAGTGCGCAGTGAATACACCATTGAAGACAACAACGTTGGCGCTGGTGCCATTGGCATCCCAGGCGCGCTAACCAATCAACCGCCGCTGCCAGCAGAAATTCCCGAGCAAGCCGGTGCCGCCAATAACCAAGTTCAATCTGGTAGCAGCCATAAAGAGTCTACTCGCAACTACGAGTTGGATACCACTATCAGCCATACCCGTTCTCAAGTGGGAACCCTAAGACGCTTGAGTGTATCGGTGGCGTTGGATTACAACAGTCAAGTTTCTGACACTGGCGAAACTACCCGCGAACCACGTTCTGCAGAACAAATCGCTAGCATTCGTCGTTTGTTGCAAGGTGGTGTAGGTTTTAACCTAAGCCGAGGTGATGCCTTAGAAGTAGTAAGCGTGCCGTTTTCTCGCCCTGAAATATTCACCGAAGCTGATTTGCCAGTTTGGGAGCAAGCTTGGTTCTGGCGAGCCATGCGAATGGCGGGCAGCGTACTAGTATTAATTGTATTGATTGTTGCTGTGGTTCGCCCAATGCTGAATCGTATTCTATCTAGCGGAGAAGAAGACGAGCAGGCCGAAACTGACTTAGATGCAGCATTAGCGGCCTACGAAAATGACGATGATTTACAGCTTATCTCGGCAGATAATACCGAAGTAGACTTTGGTATTCGCGATGGACAACTTAAACTGCCAGACTTACACAAAGATGAAGACATGCTAAAAGCGGTACGTGCGCTAGTAGCTAATGAGCCAGACCTAGCCGCGATGGTGATTAAAGATTGGGTAATTAACGATGCCAAATGAAGATGAAGTAAATCCAGAGGAAGTCCTCGGTGATATGAGTGGTATTGAGCGCGCAGCCATTTTGATGCTGAGCCTCAATGAAGACGATGCCGCTACCATTTTCCGCCACCTTGAGCCTAAGCAGGTTCAGCGCTTAGGTATGGCAATGGCATCCCTAGAAGATTTTTCTCACGAACGCGTGGTGGCGGTTCATCGCTTGTTTATCGATGACATTCAAAAATACACCAACATTGGTATTGGTAGTCAAGACTTCGTACGTAACGCCTTAACCGCAGCCTTAGGTGAAGACCGCGCATCTAGCTTGGTTGACCAAATCATCATGGGCAGCGGCGCTAAAGGTCTTGATTCCTTGAAATGGATGGATGCTCGCCAGGTGGCCAACATCATTCAAAACGAACACCCGCAAATTCAAACCATTGTTTTGTCGTACCTAGAAGCAGAGCAATCTGCCGAGATTATGTCGCAGTTTGCCGATAAAGTTCGCCTCGACCTAATGATGCGTATTGCTAACCTAGAAGAAGTTCAACCAGCGGCACTAACCGAATTGAACGAAATCATGGAGAAACAGTTCGCTGGTCAAGCCGGTGCGCAAGCTGCCAAGATGGGCGGCCTGAAAGCTGCAGCAAACATCATGAACTTCCTAGATACCAATATGGAAGGTATGTTGATGGACTCTATTCGCGAGAGCGACGAAGAGATGGCGCAGCAAATTCAAGACCTTATGTTCGTATTCGAAAACTTGGTGGATATCGACGACCGTGGTATTCAAACCTTGCTGCGTGATGTACCAGGTGAGTTGCTGCAAAAAGCGCTTAAAGGTGCCGATGACGCACTCAAAGATAAGATCTTCAATAACATGTCTAAACGTGCTGCAGAAATGCTTAGAGACGATCTTGAAGCCATGGGTCCAATTAAAGTTAGCGAAGTTGAAACTGCCCAGAAAGAAATCTTGTCGATTGCTCGACGCCTCTCTGAAGCCGGTGAAATTATGATTGGCGGCGGCGGTGGAGATGAGTTCTTATAAACATGAGCGAGCAAGATAAAACGCCAGAACAACAGAGCGAAGAGCTAGCGCAAAGCGCTCCACTTGAAACGTCCAGCGAGATGATGGACGAAGACGAGATAGCCGCGCTGTTAGAGCAAAATGATGCTTCACCAGCTGGTGAAGCGACTGTTGCAGCTCAACAGAGCGAAGAGCTAGCGCAAAGCGCTCCACTTGAAACGTCCAGCGAAATGATGGATGAAGACGAGATAGCAGCGCTGTTAGAGCAGAATGAAGCTTCTTCAGCTGGTGAAGCGCCTGCTGCAGAACAAGCAAGCGATGATGTGAGCGATGAACAAGCTGCTATTGACGCAATGATAGCCGATGCTGCAGCGCAGCAAAGTGTCTCGCCTGAACAGCCAAACAACCAGCAAGCTCCCTCTGAGCCAGAAGACGATATAGCCTGGCCTCTTCCCGAATTCACCGACCCTCACCATGTAGAAGAAGAACCCACGAGCAACGTATTTAATATGAAGCCAGCGTGGTTTAGTGAAGAGCCGGTTGAAGAAGAACCGGAAATCCAATTCGAGCCAATGACCATTGAAGAGCTTGAAGCGCTTCGACAGTCAGCTTATGAAGAAGGCAAAGCCGAAGGTAAAGCCGAGGGTCACCAAGAAGGTTTACTAACCGGTCACGAAGAAGGCTTGGAACAGGGTAAGGCACAAGGTCATCAAGAAGGGCTAAGCCAAGGCTTAAGCGAGGGGCAGCAACAAATTGATCAATTAAGTAGTCGCTGGGAAGGACTTATTGATCAGCTTCATCAGCCGAATAAACAAATAGATGAAGAGGTTGAGCAACAGGTAGTAGAGCTAGCCACTAAACTTGCTGCAGAAATCGTTCAAGTAGAATTAGTGACTAACCCTAACATTATTGCCAAAACCGTTAAGCAAGCAGTTGCTGCGTTGCCATTGCAAAAGCAACATATTCGCATTCACCTCCATCCAGAAGACATGGCGGTGATTCAAGCGGTGTTTCCCCCAGAAACCCAAGCAAAGAAAAACTGGCAACTCCTGGCCGATGGCAGCTTAACCCAAGGTGACTGTTTAATCGAAAACGATCTTTCTTCGGTATCAGTAGAAATGAACGAAGTAATTAAACAAAGCCTACAGTCTTTTATTCGCCAAAATGGTCAAGACGATGACGCTGAGCCAACGACTTAAAGCTTATAACACCGAGCATGTTCGCAACGCGCCAACCGTGGCGGGCAAGTTGACTCGGGTGGTTGGCCTTACCTTAGAAGCTGTTGGCTGCCGTGCACCAGTAGGATCGCTTTGTTCAGTTGAAACGCTTGACGGTTTCTTAGAAGCCGAAGTGGTGGGTTTTTCTGGCGACAAACTTTTCCTTATGCCTAGTGAACAACTTACCGGTGTGCTGCCTGGTGCTCGGGTTATCCCAATGCATGAACACCACGGGATCCCAGTAGGCATGGAATTACTGGGCCGCGTAATTGACGGCGTAGGCAAGCCGCTTGATGGCTTGGGAGAAATTAATTGCAAGCAAACCACCAATCTTAGCTCTGCGCGTTTAAACCCAATGGCTAGAAAGCCAATTAAACAGCCTCTGGACGTTGGAGTTCGTTCAATCAACTCGGTACTCACCGTAGGGCAGGGGCAGCGAATGGGCTTATTTGCCGGCTCAGGCGTGGGTAAAAGTGTACTCATGGGCATGATGACTCGAGGAACCACTGCTGATGTCGTGGTTGTTGGTTTAATTGGTGAACGTGGCCGAGAAGTAAAAGAATTTATTGATGATATCTTAGGGGAAGAAGGCCGCCAGCGAGCGGTTGTAGTGGCAGCACCTGCTGATGCTTCACCCCTTATGCGTTTAAAGGGCTGTGATACTACTTTAACCATTGCCGAGTACTTCCGCGATCAAGGCTTAAATGTACTATTGTTGATGGACTCGTTAACCCGTTACGCACAAGCCCAGCGTGAAATTGCCTTGGCAATTGGTGAGCCGCCAGCGACTAAAGGTTATCCGCCATCAGTATTTGCTAAGCTACCTCGTTTGGTAGAACGCGCGGGTAATGGCGGAGAAGGGCAAGGCTCTATCACTGCCTTTTTCACTGTACTAACCGAAGGTGATGATTTGCAGGATCCGATTGCTGATGCGGCTCGAGCCATTCTTGATGGCCATATTGTATTGTCGCGAGAGTTAGCCGACTCTGGCCATTACCCTGCAGTAGATATCGAAAAATCAATCAGCCGGGTAATGCCAGCGGTTACCAGTGAAGGACATCAGCAATTGGCTCGCCAGCTCAAATCGCTAAACGCTTCTTACCAACAAAACCAAGATCTTATTGCTATTGGTGCCTACCAACGTGGCGCCGATAAACGCATCGATTTAGCCATCGCGATGAAACCACACATGGATCAGTTCTTGCAGCAAGAGATGAAAGAAGTAGTAGCTTATGACGAAAGTCTGACGCGGATGGAACGCACCATGCAAATGGCTAACATCAATGCGCAAGGCCCATTATAAGCTACGTCGATTTAGTAGTAGGAGTTGGGCATGGCAAGGCGAGCTTTATATTTAATGGTGGAGCGTTTGCAAGAACAAGAGCAAGACGCT
This sequence comes from Agarivorans sp. Alg241-V36, assembly GCF_900537085.1. NCBI lineage: Bacteria > Pseudomonadati > Pseudomonadota > Gammaproteobacteria > Alteromonadales > Alteromonadaceae > Agarivorans > Agarivorans sp. Alg241-V36. Next base: position 772,040 of record NZ_UNRE01000001.1, read on the forward strand.
GCCCGAGAAATGGGTGAAGCGCAGCAGCAGCTTAGTGAATTTGAAGCACAACTTGCCCACCTCGAAGACTACCGACGCTCCTACCTTGAACAAGCTTTAGCCAAAGGTGTAGACGGTTTTTATGCGGACAGTTTTCATCAATATCAACTGTTTATTCAAAAGCTAGAACAAGCCAGTGTTCAGCAAGGGAAAAGCATTGAGCAGGTGAAAAAGAACGTGTTGTTAAAGCGCAAGCAATGGCTTGATTTGCAAGCTAAACGCAAAGCTATGGAATTGCTGATTGATAAACAAGTTAAACAAAAACAGCATAAGCAAGCACGTGAAGAGCAAAAGCTATTAGATGAATATGCGCTATATGCACATCTTCGAGGTCAAGCGAGCTAATCGGCACGTTTAATGCTTTGATTTTTAGATAATGCTAGCGCGTCTTTAAGAAGTCAGCCGCGCAACAAATATTTTTATCGCAAGGGTAAGCAAATATATGGAATTACTGTTAACCGATACAGCCAACGCCAAACAGTTTTCTTCACTAGGAAGTGCCGCGCTTAGTCCCTCAGAGCAAGGCGACGACTTTGCTAAATTAGTCAAAGAGTTAGAGAACCTTCCCAAAGCCGATAGCCCAGTAAAGCAAGCGGTTGAACAGCAGCTTTCTGGCTCGACAAGCAAATCAAGTGATGAAGCTAAAGCTGATAAGGCTCAAAGCCCTAGCGATTTATTAAAGCAATTGGATAGTGCTAAACAAGCGGCCGATGGTATCGAGAAAAACCAAGGTGAAGCTATAAAAGCTATTGATACAGAGCTGGTTGATAGTAGTAAACCCTCTGGTAATACCGACGCCTCTACTGGTGAAGAGTCTAGTGAGGGCGACCCCCTTGATGCTGAAGCTGTTAGTAAAAATCAGGAAAAACAGTCGCTTGCTGATAGTGAATCAACCCTAAAAGATGTTAAGGCAGCAGCTAGCGACGAAAAGCCCGCGGCCGATAAGCAAACACTGGTAAACCAGACACAGCAAAGCGGCAGAGAGTTGCCGCCTAGCCAAGCAGAAGACCCCAAAGCGCTTTCGAGTGATGCTAAAGATGCCAAGCAAGTAAGTGATGGCAAAGATGCCGCTAAACAAATTAAGGCAGATGGCGGAACGATTGCAGGGGCACAAAGTGCTCAAGCAACTCACTCAAAAGAAGCCGCAGTAGAAGGCCAGAACTCTGCTAAGCCAGAAGTGCTTGATAAAGCCACTGCTAGCCAAGAGCAAACAGCCAATAAATTGCAGCCTGCCCAAGAACAGACCGACTCTAAAATAGCTACAGGCAAAGAGCAAAAACTTGATTCTAGTAATGAGCGAGTGGCAAAGGAAAGTGCGCCAGCCGTAACGGGTGAGCACAACAAAGCTTCAAGTGCTAAAGAGGGTGAGCGCTTAACTTCAAGCGCTAATGAAAAAACGCCCTTAGATAAAACTGTTAATACTAATAATCTAAGTGATGAGCAGAAAGCGCTTAAGGCTAAAGAATCGGAGGCCTTAGCTTCTAGCAGTACAGAAAAAGCCAACCTTGATAAATCCCTAAATGCTACCCAAGACAAAACTTCAGATAAGCCCTTATCTTTAGCGGAGCAAAATCGACTAAAACAACAAGGTGAAGTTCAAGCTAATCATTCGGCGGCTAAATCTCAAGTAGACCAAGGTGAAGCAAAGGCCAATGAGCTTAATGCTAAACTTAGTGGCGAAGCCGCTGCGGCTCAACAATCAAATAAAGTCAGTGACGAACCTAAAGCGGGCGTGGTTGTTCAGCAGAGCGTAAATACCAATGCTAATGGTAAAGTTAGCGCTGCAGACTTTACCCAGCAAAGTGAAAAGCTCGCTAGTGCGAGTGTTGCTGCGGCAAGTAGTCAGCAATCGGGCAGCGAAAGTGGCGCCGAGCATCAAGATCAACAGTCATCACAACCCCAACAGCAGGTATTAGCTAATCAAGCTGAAGCAACTCGTCCTCAAGAGCATCACAGTATTTTTAGGGCCGCTTCGGGCGCAGACGTGGTGGCTCGAACAGAGCAGGGAAATAATGAGGTTGCTTTAAAACAAGCTCAGCAAGCTAATCAAGTTAATGATAAGGCAACGCAGTTCAATGAACGTTTGAACCCTGCGCAATACCAAGCGCCAGCTGAGTTGAATCAACGGGTGCAATATATGTTAAGCCAAGGTATGCAGAAGGCCGAAATTCGTTTAGACCCTGCCGAGCTAGGAAGCATGCAAATTCGCTTGCAAATGAATCAAGACCAACAAGTCTCGGTACAAATTCAAGTGCAAAACCCTCAAGCGCGTGAAGCTTTGGAACAAACTATGCCGCGCTTGCGTGAGATGCTTCAGCAACAAGGAATTGAATTGGGACAAAATCAGGTTAGTCAACAAAATCAAGGTAAGGCCTCTCAACAAGGTGGTGGGCAAGCAATGGCTGGCGGACAATCTGCTAATGCAGAGCATGTTGATGATGTTGCTGAGCAAGACATGAGCGCATTGCTGGCGAATCAAGCAAACAGTGATGGCATTGACTTTTATGCCTAGTTTATTTCTATGATGTGCTATTGAAGCGCCTCTTAACTATGTAATAATAAAAGCAGTTTAGCGATAATTTCATGGAAGCGTAGATGGCTGAAGAATCAGAATTAAAAGTAGAAGATGGTGAAGGTGGTAGTAAAAAGAAGCTGATTATCATCATCGCTATTGTAGCCGTATTGGTGATTGGTGGTGTGGTTGGCTTTTTGTTAATGGGCAGCGGCTCTGATGAAGCGCCAGCAGCCGCGGAGCCAGCAGAAGAAGCAACCGCCTCTGTCACCCATACTGCTTTATATGTAGGTATGCCAAGACCATTTGTATTTAATATTGTGGGCGACCACCGAGATCGCTTAGTACAAATTAAAGTACAATTATTGGTTCGTGGTACAGCCAATGAAGAAGCTGCCAAGCTGCATATACCATTAATCGAAGGGACCTTATTAAGTGTATTTAGCTCTGCAACTGTAGAAGACTTATCCACTCAAGAAGGCAAAGACACAATTCGCGAGAATTCGTTAACTGAGACACAAAAAGCATTAAAAGAGATAACCGGTAAAGTTGTGGTAGAAAAAATTCTATTCACCGGCTTTGTAATGCAATAAAGGACCAACGTGAGCGATTTATTAAGCCAAGACGAGATCGATGCGCTTTTACATGGTGTTGATGATATAGAAGAGGACATCATAGAGCCGGAAATGTCTGGCAGTGTGGTGGAGTTTGATTTCTCTTCTCAAGATCGAATCGTTCGTGGACGAATGCCAACCCTTGAGTTGGTTAATGAGCGATTTGCTAGGCATATGCGAATTAGCCTGTTTAATATGATGCGCCGCACTGCGGAAGTATCAATTAACGGCGTGCAAATGATTAAGTTTGGCGAATATGTTCACACGCTTTTTGTTCCCACCAGTTTAAACATGGTTCGTTTTCGTCCTTTAAAAGGCACGGCCTTGGTGACCATGGAAGCACGTTTAGTGTTTATTTTGGTTGAGAACTTCTTTGGTGGTGATGGTCGCTACCACGCCAAAATTGAAGGTCGCGAATTTACACCTACCGAGCGCCGCATTATTCAAATGCTGCTTAAAATTATTTTTGAAGACTATGTAGAAGCTTGGGCACCAGTAATGGATGTAGGCTTTGATTACCTGGATTCAGAAGTAAACCCAGCCATGGCCAATATCGTGAGCCCTACGGAAGTGATCGTTGTTAGTTCATTTCATATTGAATTGGATGGAGGCGGTGGCGATTTCCACATCTCTATGCCGTATTCAATGTTAGAGCCGATTCGAGAGCTGTTAGACGCAGGTGTGCAAAGTGATAAGCAAGACACCGATCAGCGTTGGAGCTCTGCACTGAGTGATGAAATCATGGATGTGCCAGTAGGTTTGCATACCAAATTGTTAGAAACTGACGTTACTCTGCGCCAGTTAATGGATCTTAAGGCGGGTGACATTATACCAGTCGAGATGCCTGAAACTGCTATGTTATATGTAGAAGACTTACCGAGTTACCGAGTCAAACTTGGTAGACAAAACGAAAAAATGGCACTGAAAATTGATACTCAGTTGAAGCGTCCAGACACTGTGAAAAGTGACCTCGAGATGGTGGTAAGCAGCCGCCGTTCAGCTCCGGGCGAAGAGTAAGAAATAAGGAAAAAGTATGAGTGATCAAGATGATATGGCTGACGAGTGGGCAGCAGCAATGGCCGAAGCTGAGCCAGCTCCGCTTGAAGACTTTGTCGACGAATCGAAACCTATTACTGAAGAAGAACAGCGTAAGCTAGATTCTATTATGGATATTCCTGTGACCATCTCTATGGAAGTAGGCCGCAGTAATATTAGCATTCGCAACTTGTTACAACTTAACCAGGGTTCGGTAGTAGAGCTTGATAGGGTTGCCGGTGAACCATTAGATGTACTGGTTAATGGAACATTGATTGCGCACGGTGAAGTGGTTGTAGTAAACGATAAATTTGGTATTCGCCTTACCGACGTTATTAGCCAAACTGAACGTATTAAAAAGCTCAAGTAATGCAACAATTCCTCGCATTAATCATTATAGCTGGCATCAGTTTGCCAGCTTTAGCTGAACAAGAAACCACTTCTCCTCCCAATAGCCAAGTTGAATTGCTTTCCTGGGTAATGTCTTTGGCTTTAGTCTTAGTGACTATTTTTGTCTGTGCTTGGGTTCTCAAAAAAACTCGGCTTAGCCAGTTTGCTGGCGGTCAATCTAAAGTAGTTATCAACTTAGCCTTAGGCACTCGAGAGCGTGTGATGGTAGTAGAGATTGGCGAACAGCAATACTTAATTGGCGTCACGGCTCAATCAATTAATCTTTTAGATAAGTTGGATAAACCGATTGTTGCTAAACCTAATAAAATGAGCGCTTCATTCACTAAACAGTTACAAGGGTTGTTGGCTAAAAATGAAAAGTAAGCTGTTTATTTTGCTAAGTTTGTTGCTTGGTGTTGTGGCACCAAGTTTTGCTCAAGAAGGTATTTTACCGGCTATCACCATGACGACCAACCCTGAAGGTGGGCAAGAGTATTCGGTTACCTTGCAAGTCTTGGCCTTGATGACGGCGCTGTCATTTTTGCCTGCATTAGTGATTATGATGACATCATTTACCCGCATCGTGGTGGTGATGTCTATCTTAAGGCAAGCCATGGGCTTGCAACAAAGCCCATCAAATCAAGTGATTATCGGTATTGCCTTATTCCTTACCTTTTTCATTATGTCGCCGGTGATCGATGAAGTGAACACTCAAGCTGTACAGCCTTACTTGAGTGAAGACCTTACTTCGATGCAGGCCTTCGAAAGAGCCAAAGAGCCACTTAAAGAATTTATGTTGGCGCAAACCCGGCTAACGGATTTGGAAACCTTTGTTAAAATTGCCAAAGTGGAAGTAGGCTCGCCAGAAGAAGTTCCTTTCAACGTGCTTATTCCTGCCTTTATTACGTCTGAGCTGAAAACCGCTTTTCAAATTGGCTTTATGTTGTTCATTCCTTTTTTGGTTATTGACTTAGTGGTTGCTAGTATCTTGATGGCAATGGGTATGATGATGTTGTCACCAATGATTGTATCTTTACCATTTAAGCTAATGCTATTTGTATTAGTGGATGGTTGGAGCTTGGTGATGGGCACACTTGCAAACAGTTTTGGCGTATAGACGTAGGAGCCTGTAGATGGAACCGGAAGTCTTTGTTGATGTATTCCGCCTTGCCTTAGGCCAAGTTATGCTATTGGTGTCGGCTGCAATTATTCCTAGTTTATTGATAGGCCTAGTGGTCGCTATCTTTCAGGCCGCTACTTCAATTAACGAACAAACCTTAAGCTTTTTGCCCCGCCTATTGGTTACTCTTGCTTCTTTAATCGTAGCCGGCCATTGGTTTACCGGGAAACTAATGGAACTGTTTTTTACTATGGTGGACATGATTCCTCAGGTTGTTGGCTAATGGAGTTCCCCGCCAATGTGGTTATAGCTTGGATTGGCCAATATTTATGGGCTTTAACCCGAGTTGCGGCCATGCTAATGGTGTTGGCGAGTTTTGGTGGTAAATCAGTTCCAACGCGAGTGAGATTGTTACTAGCCTTAGCCATCACTTTTGCATTAGTGCCTGTTTTGCCGGAAGTAACTGGAATAGAAGTTTTCTCTTTCCAAGCCATTATCGTTATTTTACAGCAGGTACTAATTGGCGCTGCCATTGGGTTTATTTCTCAACTGTTGATGCAAACCTTTGTGGTCGGCGGACAAATTATTGCGATGCAAACCAGCTTAGGTTTCGCGTCTATGGTCGATCCAAATAACGGGCAAAGTACTCCGGTTGTTGGTCAATTTTATTTACTCTTAGCAACCTTATTGTTCCTGGCCATCGACGGTCATCTACAGTTAATTACCTTAATTGCCATGAGCTTTGAAACTATTCCAGTGGGGATGAGCGGCTTAAGCAGTTTAGATTATCAATTGTTAGCGGGTTGGTATTCGCAACTATTTTTGGCAGCGCTAGCGCTATCTATATCCTCTGTAGTTGCAATGTTACTGGTAAACTTTTCTTTCGGTATTATGACGCGAGCAGCACCACAGCTGAATATTTTTAGTATTGGTTTTGCAGTAAGCATGCTATTTGGTTTATTCATTCTTTGGCTCACCATTGGTGGATTTTTGGCACACTTTGAACGTCAATGGGAGGTTGGCCGCAGCTTGGCATGTGACATGCTGCTAATTGGTTGTTAAACCAAGGGCCTATTTACTATGGCAGACGACGATCAAGAAAAAACCGAAGACCCCACGGGGAAAAAACTCGAAGACGCCCGTAATAAAGGGCAAGTAGCCCGTTCTAAAGAGTTAGGCACCGCTGCAGTGCTGATAAGTGCAGCCTTAGCCATCATGGCATTTGGCGGAATGCTGGCTGAATCGATGGTTAAGGTTTTCCAAACGGCGTTTGTAATGAGTCGAGAAGAAGTATATGACGTAAATTTCATGCTAAAAAATTTAGGCATTATGGGGTGGCTATTGTTTAAACCACTTATTTGGATAATGGGGTTTATTACTTTAGCTGCGCTTATTGGCAATACCTTATTAGGGGGTATGCCGTTTAGTTGGGAGGCTGCAAGACCAAAGGCCAGTAAAATGTCACCCATTCAAGGCTTCAAGCGGATGCTAGGCCTTCAAGCTTTTGTTGAGTTTATTAAAAGCATTGCCAAAGTGGTGGTTATTGCTGGGGTAGTGTGGTTTGTACTCCAATGGAAGTTTGCTGAGATTCTAACGTTGAGCATGCAGTCTATTCCGGGCTCCATTGTTAATGCTTTGGATATGCTGCAATGGATGTTGTTAGCCTTAGTTTGTAGCTTAATTATTATTGTGATTATTGATGTGCCTTATCAAATTTGGAATCACAACAAACAGCTTAAAATGTCTAAACAGGAAGTAAAAGACGAGCACAAAAACATGGAGGGTAGCCCAGAAGTTAAAGGGCGTATTCGACGTTTACAAATGGAAATGGCAGCCCGCAGGATGATGGCCGACGTGCCGCAGGCTGACGTTGTAGTTACCAACCCGACACACTTTTCTGTCGCGCTAAAATACGACAGTAACGGCAGTGGGGCGCCAAAAGTAGTGGCTAAAGGGGTAGATGAAGTCGCCATGAAAATTCGCGAAATTGCGCGTCACTACGAAGTTCCCGTAATGCAAGCTCCTGCATTAACTCGTTCCTTATATCACACCACTAAGCTTGGCCACGATATTCCAGAGGGTTTGTACGTTGCAGTGGCGCAAGTACTTGCCTTTGTTTTCCAGCTTGAGCAATACCGCAAAGGAAAAGGCAAGCGTCCTAAACCAGTTGTTGATGATCTTCCTATTCCAGATGAACTGAGATATTAAACTCAGTTTCAGCACTTCATTAGTGCGTTTCTTGTGATTGGCTCAGTTATTGCTTTTCTTGTTTCATCAGTTGTTAGGAAGTCAGTATTTCGTCATTTATGGAAATCATCAATCGCCTCACCAGCTTTAAGCTTCAAGATCTAAAAAAAGTTGATGTCAACGTTATAAAGGGCTTTGGCACACCTATGGTAGTGCTAGCCACTTTAGGCATGGTGGTATTGCCAATGGCCGCGTGGCTATTGGATATTCTGTTTGCTTTCAATATCTCGCTTGCTTTGGTGGTGTTGTTGGTTGCTGTTTATACCAAGCGCCCGCTGGATTTCGCGGTATTTCCTACCGTGTTGCTAATTGCTACCTTATTACGCTTAGCCTTGAATGTTGCTTCTACTCGAGTTGTTTTGTTAGAGGGACATAATGGTGGAAATGCTGCCGGTAACGTGATTGAAGCGTTTGGTTCGGTGGTTATTGGCGGTAACTATGCAGTAGGCTTAGTGGTATTCCTGATTTTGATGATTATCAACTTTGTTGTGGTAACAAAGGGTGCTGGCCGTATTGCTGAAGTAAGTGCCCGCTTTACCTTGGATGCTATGCCAGGTAAGCAAATGGCGATTGATGCAGATTTAAATGCAGGCATTATCGACCAAGAACAAGCCCGGGAGCGCCGCGCCGACGTAACCAATGAAGCTGACTTTTACGGTTCAATGGACGGTGCCAGTAAGTTCGTAAAAGGTGATGCCATCGCCGGTATTTTGATTCTATTTATCAATATCTTGGGTGGATTCATTATTGGTGTAGCGCAGCATGACCTAAGCTTCGCTCAAGCCGCAGAGGTATACACCTTATTAACTATTGGTGATGGCTTGGTTGCGCAGATACCGTCTTTACTATTGTCTATTGCTGCAGCCTTGGTGGTGACTCGCCAAAATACCGAAGCGGATATGGGCGAGCAAGTGAGCATGCAAATGTTCAAAGATCCACGAGTGATGATTATTTGTGGATCGATTCTGTTCATTATGGGCATCGTTCCAGGCATGCCGCATTTAGCCTTTTTGAGCTGTGCTGCGGTATGTTTAGGTGCAGCGTGGATGCGACATAAAGGGGATGCTAAAAAAGCCGCCGACACCGCATTACAACCTGCGACTAGTAGTTCTAGTGTAAGTAGCGAGCCAAAAGAATTAGGTTGGGATGATGTTCAACCAGTTGATGTGATTGGGCTTGAAGTTGGCTATCGCTTAATTCCGCTGGTCGATAAATCTCAAGGCGGCGAATTATTGGCGCGTATTAAAGGCGTGCGCAAGAAGCTATCTCAAGATTTAGGTTTCTTAGTGCCTGCGGTGCATATTCGAGACAACCTAGACTTAGGGCCTAACCAGTATCGGATAACCTTAATGGGCGTGACTTACGGTGAGTCGGAAGTGTTCCACGACCGCGAAATGGCGATTAACCCAGGTCAGGTATTTGGTAAAATTGAAGGCCAACCAACTACCGATCCAGCCTTTGGTTTAGAAGCCGCTTGGGTGGCTACCGAGCAGCGCGAGCATGCGCAAACCCTCGGCTATACGGTTGTTGATTCCGCCACGGTTGTTGCTACCCACTTAAGTCAGCTTCTTACTAATAATGCCTCAAGCCTACTGGGTCACGAAGAAGTTCAAAACCTATTGGATATGCTAGGCGGTAATCTACCGAAACTGGTTGAAGGCTTAGTACCAGATACAATGACCCTGTCTACAGTGGTTAAGGTACTGCAAAATCTACTCAATGAAGGCGTGCCTATTCGTGATGTACGCAGTATTGTTCAAACCTTGGTTGAATATGGGCCTAAGAGCCAAGACCCCGATATTCTTACCGCCGCTTGTCGTATTTCTTTAAAACGTTTGATCGTTCAAGAGTTGATTGGCAGCGAAGCAGAACTACCGGTAATTACCTTGTCTCCAGACTTGGAGCAGATATTGCATCAGTCTATGCAAGCGGCAGGAAACGATGGCGCAGGTATGGAGCCAGGTTTGGCAGAGAAACTCCAAGTATCGTTAACGGAGGCATGTCAAAACCAAGAAATGGCTGGCCAACCCGCTATCTTATTAACCTCGGGCATATTGCGTTCAAGCATGTCTCGATTTGTTAAAACAGCAATGCCTGCATTAAGGGTTCTGTCTTACCAAGAAGTGCCAGAAGATAAACAAATACGAATTGTGAGTTCAGTAGGGCAGTAGCCTCAGCGGATTAGCAAAAGGAAGGTGAACAGTGAAAATGAAACGCTTTTTTGCAAAAGATATGCGAACAGCACTAGCCGAAGTGAAGGAAACACTAGGCAGCGATGCGGTTATCATGTCCAACAAAAAGGTGACCGGCGGCATAGAAATTGTTGCTGCGGTCGAACCTTCCAGTGCTAAACAAGCTGCGCCTAAAAGCGATAGAGAATTGGCTGAAGACAGCGTCAATTTGTCGTCTATGAATGCTGGTGCAACTAAAAAAGCGCCAACAAAACCGCATCCCAGTCATGATTTTGACGAAAATGCCAGTTTGAAAGATAACCTAACTAATTTTATGCATCGCCATCAAAAGCGTCAGCAAGAAAATTTGCAACAGTCTCAGCAAAAACAGCAACAGCAGCGACCTCGCACTGTTCAAGCTCCGCGCTCTTTAGCTCAACAACAAGGGTGGGCGCAGCAAGGCTCTCTATCCAGTAAACCAAGCAATGCGTCTATGGGCGGCCAAGCAGCTAACCCTGCTTCTGCCAACGCTGGTAACGAAGTTGGCGAGCTTAAAAAAGAAATGGCAGCGATGCGCAAATTACTTGAGCATCAAGTTTCCGGGTTAATGTGGCAGGAAGTAGAACGCCAAGAGCCGGTACGAGCGATGCTAATTAAACAGTTGCAGCTAGTTGGTTTTGATGAAGATATGGCAGACCAAATTGCCGGATATATTCCTGAAGAATTAGGTGTGCAAGAAGGTTGGCAGCACTTACGTGAGCTATTAGTGAATCAACTGCCAGTTGGCCAGGACGAAATTTTATTAAAGGGTGGGGCAATTGCCTTGCTTGGCCCAACGGGCGTAGGCAAAACTACCACCATCGCTAAATTGGCGGCGCAGTTTGCGATGCGCCATGGTGCCGAAAGTGTGGCGATGATTACTACCGATACCTACCGTATTGGCGCTCATGAACAACTTGCCACTTACGGCAAAATCATGGGCTGTGCAGTTCGCGTCGCCAACGATGAAGAAGAGCTTTCACAGTTGCTTTATCAGTTTAAAGACAAAAAATTAGTGCTTATTGATACCGCCGGTATGAGCCAACGAGATCTGCGCTTACACGAGCAGTTAGATAAGTTAGTAAAAAACAGCCGAGTGAATATTCGTAATTATTTGGTGATGTCGGCCAATGCGCAGTGTCGGGTGATTGAAGAAACTGTGAACCAATTTCAGCGAATTCCTTTAGCTGGTACCATACTTACCAAATTAGATGAAAGCTTGGCATTAGGCGAAGTGTTAAATGTAACCTTGCGCCATGCCTTACCAATAAGTTACGTTACTCACGGCCAACAAGTGCCTGAAGATATTGCGGTAGCTGCGCCTACCCAACTAATTGAACAAGCATTATCGGTTATCGATAAGCAAAGCCAGCAACATTTCTGGTTTAGTGAAACCGAACAACAAAAGGTTTCAGATGTATTCTAAAGACAATGAATTTGACCAAGCTAGCGGCTTAAGAATGATGCAACAAAAAAACAATGTGAAAGTCATCGCAGTAACTGGCGGCAAAGGGGGCGTAGGCAAAACTAACGTTACTCTTAATATGGGCATAGCCATGGCTGCACAAGGTAAGCGCGTAATGGTGCTGGATGCCGACTTAGGCCTAGCAAACGTAGACGTGCTGCTTGGTTTACGTGTAACCAAAAACCTCTCTCATGTTTTGTCGGGTGAATGCACCTTAGATGAAGTATTAGTCAAAGGGCCCAATGGGATTCTAATTGCACCGGCGACTTCTGGCACTCAATCAATGGTGGAGCTCAGTCCTGCCGAACACGCGGGGCTTATTCGTGCTTTTAGCAGCATGAAAACACCTATTGATGTGTTGCTAGTTGATACCGCAGCGGGTATCTCAGACATGGTGCTAAGCTTTGCCAAAGCCTCTCAAGACATTCTGGTAGTGGTTTGTGATGAGCCTACTTCTATTACCGATGCTTACGCGCTAATAAAGCTGCTTTCCAATCAGCATGGTGTATATAAATTTAAAGTAGTCGCAAACATGGTGCGCAGCTTACGCGAAGGCCAAGAATTGTTTGCTAAGCTTACCCGAGTTACCGATCGCTTCTTGGATGCTACACTCGAACTAGTATCTTGTATTCCTTATGACAATAATGTGCGGTTAGCCGTGAGAAAGCAGCGAGTAGTGGTAGAGGCCTATCCTAAGTCTCCTGCTTCTTTAGCGTTTCGCTCATTAGCAAGTAAAGCTTCTACTTGGCCTATTCCTGAACAAGCAGGTGGGCATTTAGAATTTTTCATCGAGAACCTTCTCGAGTTTGGACAACGTAAAAATAGAGAACAGCTTAGTGAATAAAGTTGCCGCTTATGCCAGCGCTAATGACACTAATGTTTTGGTGGAGCGCCATGCAAACTTGGTTAAACGGATAGCCCATCACCTAATGGCTAGGCTTCCGGCTAGCGTAATTGTTGATGACCTAATTCAATCAGGAATGATTGGTTTAATCGAAGCCGCGCGGAATTTTGATGGCTCTAAAGGGGCTAGCTTCGAAACCTACGCTGGTATTCGTATTCGTGGCTCTATGCTGGACGAAATTCGTCGCGGCGATTGGGTTCCGCGCTCGGTGCACAAAAACAGCCGTGCAATCAGTGATGCAATCGCCGCAGTTGAGAAAGAAAAAAATGGCGATGCAAAAGATGCTGAGGTTGCAGCTAAACTTGGGGTTAGCTTGAGTGAATACCATTCAATGCTGTCTGATGTAAATTGCGGACGCATTTTAGGTATCGACGATCTAGGCGTGAGTGAAGATGTCATTTCAAGTGAGGAAAGCCGAGAGCTAAATCGACCGTTTGAAGGTTTTGCTAATCAGCGCTTTCAACAATCTCTTGCCGAGTGTATTAAAGGCCTTCCTGAGAGAGAGGCACTGGTTTTATCCCTCTATTATGATGAAGAACTTAACCTAAAAGAGATTGGCGAAGTATTGAGCGTAAGCGAGTCCCGAGTCAGTCAAATTCATAGTCAAGCGCTTGCTCGAGTTAAAACTCGAATGCGAGATTGGACACAATAGAGAAATTCATCCTTACATTTCTTGTAAAAGATGGACTAAAATTGTGTTTATTAAGGCATAATATCTATATTACATAAATTTTTGGCCTAATTAGTGGCTTGTAAAACATCCTGTTGGGGGACGTACCTTGGATAAAAATATGAAAATTCTGGTTGTTGATGATTTTTCAACGATGAGAAGGATTATTAAAAACCTACTTAGAGATCTTGGTTTCAACAATACGCATGAAGCCGATGACGGAAACACCGCATTGCCTATGCTTAAAGGCGGCGATTTCGAATTTGTAGTAACCGATTGGAACATGCCAGGAATGGAAGGCATTGACCTATTGAAGAATATTCGTGCCGACGAAAGTTTGTCTCACTTACCTGTTTTAATGGTAACTGCCGAAGCAAAACGTGAACAGATCATCGAAGCTGCTCAAGCCGGCGTAAATGGATATATTGTTAAACCTTTCACTGCAGCCACGCTAAAAGAGAAGCTAGATAAGATTTTCGAAAGACTACAATAAGAAAGGAAGATGCGTGAGCACAGAGACTCCGATTATTTCATTAGCCGATGCCAAATCTTTGGTTGCGCTACTTGAAGAAGGAAATGTCGCCGAGGCGAATCAACTTGTTAGTGAGCTTTGTGCTCCAAAAGCTAACCTGCTATTTGATAAGGTTGGGCAGCTCACTCGTCAGCTTCATGACTCTTTAAACGAATTTAAACTCGATATTCGAATTAACGAGTTAGCTAATCAAGAAATACCAGACGCTAAAGAACGGTTGAACTATGTAATAGAGATGACCGATCAAGCGGCCAATAAAACCATGGACGCTGTAGAGTCTGGCCTTCCGATTGCCGATCAATTAACTAACGAAATCAACAATATCATGCCCATATGGCAAAGTTTGATGGAACGAAGAATTGAAATCGGTCAATTTAAGGCGCTATGTCACCAAATCGATATTTTCCTTAATAGTTCTTCAGCAAATGCCGATAAACTACGTAGCATGTTAACCGAAATATTGATGGCTCAAGATTTCCAAGATTTAACCGGTCAGATGATTCGAAAGGTAATTACCTTGGTTCAAGAGGTAGAAGAAAGTCTGGTAGAAATGCTTACCTTGTTTGGAAATGAAAACGCCGAAGTAGCAGAAAGTAAAAAAGAGACTAAATCTGCTATTGAAGCCGAAGGGCCAATATTAAATAAAGAGCAAAGGGATGACGTTGTTAACGATCAAGATGACGTTGATGACTTGTTGTCTAGTTTAGGATTTTAAGGGAGTAGCGCATGTCGTTTGATGTAGATGAAGACATCTTACAAGACTTTCTCGTAGAAGCGGCGGAGATCCTTGAGCAGCTGTCTGAACAGCTGGTTGATTTAGAAAAACGCCCAGATGACAGTGACTTGTTAAATGCCATATTCCGTGGCTTCCACACTGTTAAAGGTGGGGCGGGCTTTTTGTCATTAACCGAGTTGGTTGATGTTTGTCATGGTGCAGAGAACATTTTCGACACCCTGCGAAATGGTGGAAGAAGTGTTTCCCCTGAGCTGATGGATGTGATTCTTGAAGCGCTAGATTCAGTAAATGATATGTTCGCTCAAGTTCAAGCTCGTGAGCCTCTAACTCCAGCCTCTCCTGAATTAATTGAAAGCTTACACCAATTGTCTCGCCCAGAGTCTGCCGACGAAGTGGCTGCAGAGCCAGAGCCAGAGCCAGAGCCAGAGCCAGAGCCAGAGCCAGAGCCGGTAGCAGCTGCGCCGAGTGCTGACGCAGGCAATATTGACGAAATAAGCGATGACGAATTTGAGCGTTTGCTCGATGAGTTGCATGGCTCAGGAGCTCCAGCTCCTGCCGCTGCGCCTAAACCCGCGCCAGCCGCTCCCGTAGCGAAAGCTGCCAGCGATGGTGATATTTCTGATGATGAATTTGAAAAGCTGTTGGATGAACTTCATGGTTCAAAAGCTCCAAGTGCTAGTAAACCGGCAGCGCCCGTCGCCCCAGCCGCGAAACCTAGCTCAAATGGTGATGAAATTGGCGATGACGAGTTCGAGAAACTGCTAGACCAATTACATGGTGCTGGTAAAGCCCCAGACGCGAAAGCCGCTCCAGCTGCGCCAGCAGCTAAAGCAACACCTAAACCAGCCGCTAAAATTGAAGCTAGCCCTAAAGCGCCTGCTAAACCAGCAGCTCCGGCCAAGCCTGCTGCTAAGGCTGCTCCTGCCAAACAAGAGCCAGCAAAAGCGCCAGCTAAGCAAGCTGTGCCACAAGGCGAAACCACGGTCCGCGTAGATACTCGTACGCTAGACGATATTATGAATATGGTTGGTGAGCTGGTATTGGTGCGAAACCGCTTAGTGAGCTTGGGCCTTAATAGCAACGATGAAGATATGTCTAAAGCCACCGCTAACTTGGATGTGGTGACGGCGGATCTGCAAGGTGCGGTAATGAAAACCCGCATGCAGCCAATCAAAAAAGTGTTTGGTCGTTTCCCTCGAGTGGTTCGAGATTTAGCACGAAGCTTGAAGAAAGACATCAACCTTGAGTTGGTGGGTGAAGATACAGATTTAGATAAAAACCTAGTTGAAGCTCTCGCTGATCCATTGGTTCACTTAGTTCGAAACTCAGTTGACCACGGTATTGAAATGCCAGACGACCGAGTGGCTTCAGGTAAACCTCGCACTGGTGTTATCCGTTTATCTGCCTCGCAAGAGGGCGATCACATCTTACTTAAAATCGAAGATGATGGCGCCGGTATGAATGCCGATAAGCTTAAATCTATCGCGATTGAACGCGGTGTACTTGATGCTGATGCTGCTGCTCGCATGCCAGATAAAGATGCTTATAGCCTTATTTTCGCACCTGGTTTCTCTACCAAGACGGAGATTTCAGATATCTCTGGTCGAGGTGTGGGCATGGACGTGGTTAAAACCAGCATTACCCAGCTAAATGGTTCAGTTGATATAGACTCACAATTGGGGCAAGGCACTACACTACAGATTAAAGTACCGCTTACTTTGGCTATTCTGCCAACTCTAATGGTTGATGTAGGCAAGCAAACTTTTGCTTTACCACTGACTAGCGTGAATGAAATCTTCCATCTTGACCTTACCAAAACGAACGTCGTTGATGGTCAAGAAACCGTGATTGTACGTGACAAGGCTATTCCGCTGTTTTACTTACAAGACTGGTTGATTAGAAATGGTCAATCTGGAGAACGTAGTTCTCAAGGCCACGTGGTTATCGTACAAATTGGCCCGCAACAAGTCGGTTTTGTGGTTGATAATCTGATTGGCCAAGAAGAAGTGGTGATCAAAGCCTTAGACCAATTATTGCAAGGTACTCCAGGTATGGCTGGTGCGACAATCACTAGTGATGGCCGTATTGCTTTAATTCTTGATATCCCAAGCCTGTTGAAACGCTACGCTCGTAAGATGTAAGCATAGCCTTTAAGAAGAATCTAACATGGCAATAAAAGTACTTGTAGTTGATGATTCGAGCTTTTTCCGACGCCGGGTAAGCGAGATCATCAACGCAGACCCTTCTTTAGAAGTGGTCGATACCGCAAAAAATGGCCGTGAAGCCATCGACATGGTCGCTCGTCTAAAACCCGATGTAGTGACTATGGATATCGAAATGCCGATAATGGACGGTATTACTGCGGTTCGCGAAATAATGGCGAAGAATCCAACCCCGGTTCTTATGTTCTCATCGCTAACTCATGAAGGTGCCAAGGCCACCCTGGATGCCCTAGAAGCTGGTGCCCTAGATTTTATCCCTAAAAAGTTTGAAGATATTGCTCGAGATAGAGAAGAAGCTGTTAGCCTGCTTCAGCAACGTGTAAAAGCGATTGCTCGTCGCCGTGTTAGCGCCCGCAGAACTGTTAGCCCTCCGGCAGAAAGTGCGCCAGCTAGACCTAATCCAGCGGCAAGGCCGGCAGTAAAATCGTCAGCAAGTGCACCAGCTCCTCAGCCAAAAGAGCGCGTTAGTGCGCGTTTCAAGCCCTCAGGTAAGCGCTATAAACTTGTGGCTATTGGCACCTCAACTGGCGGCCCGGTTGCACTACAAACCATTCTTACCCAAATACCGGCAGGTTTTTCGAAACCTATTTTATTGATACAACACATGCCTGCTACGTTCACAGCTGCCTTTGCTCAGCGACTAAATAGTTTGTCGAGAATTAATGTGAAACAGGCAGAGGATGGCGATGAATTACGCCCTGGCTGCGCGTATTTAGCGCCAGGTGGTAAGCAAATGCTAGTTGAAGGTCGTGGCACTTATGGTCGTTTGCGTGTTATCGATGGGAACGACAAAGTAAACTATAAGCCTTGTGTTGATATTACCTTTGCTTCCTTAGCAAAGAGTCACCAATCTAATGTATTGGCGATGATCCTAACGGGTATGGGCGCAGATGGCAGAGACGGTGCCCGTTTGCTGAAAGAGCAAGGTTCTACTATTTGGGCGCAAGATGAAGCTAGTTGTGTGGTGTACGGTATGCCTCAAGCGGTAGCTAGTGCAGGTTTAGCGTCTGAGCAACTCCCTCTTGATCGCTTTTGTGAAGCGATTGTAGCGGAAATAGGGAATGGATAAACTTAGCATTGCTGGCGTGTTTATCGCCTTCTCTGCTGTTGGTTTAGGTCATTCTTTAGCGGGTGGTAGTTTTTCAGATCTGGTTAATTTGCACGCCTTTATCATCGTTTTAGGTGGTACGGTAGGCGCTGTTATGCTGCAAACTCCCGCTTCTCAATTTGTCCAAGCGATAAAATCCGTTCCGCGAGTTTGGCAAAATCAACAGCTTGATGTTAAGAAGCAAAGCCAACTAATTCTGAGTTGGTCCCACACTGTTCGTAAAGATGGTTACCTAGTATTAGAAAAACATCGACAACAAGCCGATGCCTTTAGTGTATTGGGCTTAGAGATGTTGATAGATGGGGCCGAGACCGCGCAGTTAAAACAGTCATTAGAAGACATTATCGATCTAGAGCAAAACCGTTTAGAGAAGCAAGCTGGTGTATTTGAAGCCATGGGAGGTTATTGCCCAACCGTTGGTATCCTCGGCGCAGTGTTGGGGCTAATTCAAGCCATGGACTTTTTAACGAGTCCTGAGCAATTAGGCCAGGGAATTGCGGTGGCATTTGTTGCCACTATTTATGGGGTGGGCTTTGCCAACTTTGTGTTTTTGCCCATTGCCAATAAGCTTCGTGCTTTAGCAGGAGAGCGAGCAATATACCAAGAGATGACGCTAGCCGGTTTAGTCTCTATTGCTGAGGGTGCGAGTAGCATGGAAGTGCAGCGGCGCTTACATAGTTTTAGTGCGGAACTTCACTAATATGCGTCATCGCTACGCCACGCAGGCAAAGCGTAACGCAAGTACTGAACGCTGGTTGGTGTCTTATGCTGATTATATGACGCTAATGTTTGCTTTGTTTGTTGTTTTGTACGCTATGGCAATTGCCAATGAAAATGACTATCCCGAGCTGCAAACCCGTTTGCAACATGCTATTTCACTTTTTGAAACCGATAAAGCCTCAAGCC
Source organism: Agarivorans sp. Alg241-V36 (assembly GCF_900537085.1). Lineage (NCBI taxonomy): Bacteria > Pseudomonadati > Pseudomonadota > Gammaproteobacteria > Alteromonadales > Alteromonadaceae > Agarivorans > Agarivorans sp. Alg241-V36. The sequence goes on from NZ_UNRE01000001.1 coordinate 790,750, forward strand.
AAGCTATGATTGCCGTTGAGTCAGAAGGCTCTTCAGAGGCGGGCATTTTATCCGGCGGGCAATCTATATTAGATGGGGAAGTCTTTAAACGTGTCGAAATTACTCCAATGCCTAGCGATTATCCAAGCAATGCCGACGATGAAGGCTTTATTCAGCTGGCGGAACAATTGGCAACAGAGTTTAAAGATTTTCTAAAAACTGACGATATAGTAATAAGTTATGATGAACAATGGCTCACAATAGAACTCGATAGCCGATTGTTTTTTGCTAGTGGCAGTGCCTATTTGCTCAAACCAGCTGCTCAGGTTATCGATGTACTAGCGGAAAAGCTAAGTCGAATTGATAACTATATTCGAGTTCGTGGTTACACTGATGAAAACAGCATTGATAGTGAACTCTATCCTAGCAATTGGGAGTTATCTGCGGCGCGAGCAACCCGTGTCTTAAGAGAGTTGCAAGCTAGGGGCGTAGCGCCTGCTAGAATGGCATTAGAAGCTTATGCTGAGTTTTCACCCGATGAAACTAAAGTGAGCAATCGGAAAAACCGCCGAGTAGTCATCGCCTTAGCGAAAACTTTATGGCAAGCAAAAGTGGAAGTAAGCTCTGAAACGCCGGTTAAAGTAGAAGCCGAACCTACGAAACAACCAGACAGTGAAACCATGTTAGCTGTACCCTTAGAAGGCGGTGGGGTACGTTTTACAACAAGGCAGGAAGAATAGTGAAAGTTTGGACAGTAGCCAATCAAAAAGGTGGCGTAGGTAAAACCACTACGGTAATTTCGCTTGCCGGTTTGTTGGCGCAACAGGGTAAACGTGTACTGTTGTTAGATACCGATCCGCATGCTTCGTTAACTAGCTATTTGGGTTTTGACGTTGATAGTGTGCAAGGCACCCTATACGAGCTTTATCAAAACAGCCAAATTGATGATGCAATGGTCACTCATAGTATTCAGGCCACGGCATTTGATAACTTAGACCTGATCCCAGCCAGTATGGCTTTAGCCACTCTAGATAAAGTGCTGGGGCAGCGAGAAGGAATGGGCCTAATACTCAAGCGCATTTTGTCTCGCGTTGAAGGTAAATACGACCATGTGCTTATTGATTGCCCGCCTGTGTTGGGGGTAATGATGGTGAACGCTTTAGCTGCCAGTGACAGAGTGTTAGTGCCTGTGCAAACAGAGTTTTTAGCCATTAAAGGTTTGGAACGTATGGTGAAAACCTTAGCTATTATGCAGCGTTCTTGCCCTGGACCTTTACGCTATACCGTTGTGCCAACAATGTATGATAAACGTACCAGAGCGTCATTGGCGGCGCTTAAAGAGCTGCAAGAAACTTACCCTAAAAATATTTGGAATTCAGTTATTCCCATCGATACCAAGTTCCGTGACGCCAGTCTTCGTCACACACCGCCTTCTTATCATATTAAGAACTGTCGTGGTGTTTTTGCTTACCAAACACTATTAGCGCACCTACTGCAAATGACCGATGAGCAGGGGCTATTATGAACAGCGACAAGTTAATGGAGCAGGCTCTTGGTGATTATTTCGACTCATTGTTGAGTGAAACTCCTCCAGAGCCAGAAAAGGTTCCTGAACTTAAATCAGAACCTGAAGCTAAATCAAATGAAGACCAAGCTTTAGAGCCCCAAGCCAAACCCTTAGCTGAGCTATTTGCAGAAGCAGAGCAGCGCGTTGCTGCCGTCGCAGAAGCGCAGCCGGTACTGCTGCCGATCAAAGAGTTGCCTGAACAAGCGCCTGAGCTTGAAGTTGAAGAAACGGTTGAAGAATTAGAGCAGCAGGTAGAAGAGCAAGACATTGCGGTTGAAACCGAAACGTCCCTTGCTCTGCAAGAAGAGTCAACTGCCGCACAGTGGCAAAATATTGACACGGATAACGACTTCCAGGTGCTATTTTTTGAAGTGGCAGGGGTTACTTTTGGTGTGCCTCTCACTCAACTTGGAGGCATTCATAGAATTTCCGAAGTGAGCCCTCTGTTTGGTAAGCCACCGTGGTTTTCCGGCATCATGATAGAGCGTGAAGAAAAGCTAAGTGTGGTTGATACTGCTAAATGGGTGATGCCAAATCAGCCCTTTGAACCAGAGTATAAATACTTAGTGATGTTGGGCGAAAGTGCCTGGGGCTTAAGCTGTGAAAAGCTGTTTGGAACGGAGCGCCTAAACCGAGATGACGTTAAATGGCGTTCTACGCCTGGTCAAAGGCCTTGGTTAGCTGGAATGGTAAAACAAAAAATGTGTGCTTTGTTGCATGTAGAAGAGTTGCAACAAATGCTGGCAGATGGCGTAGATATCGAAGGACATTAAAAATCTGAGAGCCTGATAGGCTTCTCAGTTTGAAAAGGTAGGAAAATCTGCCATTTAGTTTTATAACATATGATATATACTGAATAATATGAGTTGCGAGATCCGATAGGACTCACGAATACTAAAAAGGACACGCAGATGAGCGAGCAGCGTAACATCGCAGAAAATATTGCCGAAGATGAAGTATTACAATGGGTGACTTTTCAGCTAGAAAGTGAAACCTATGGCATCAACGTAATGCAGGTACAAGAAGTATTGCGTTATACCGAAATTGCCCCAGTACCTGGTGCGCCAAACTATGTACTCGGTATTATTAACTTGCGCGGTAACGTGGTTACAGTTATTGATACCCGTTCACGTTTTGGTTTGCCTTCTTCAGATATCACTGAGAATTCAAGAATTGTTATTATTGAAGCGGAATCTCAAGTGATTGGCATCTTGGTAGATAGTGTTGCCGAAGTGGTTTACTTGCGTTCGTCAGAGATTGATATTGCGCCAAATGTGGGTACGGAAGAAAGTGCTAAGTTTATCCAAGGTGTGAGTAACCGTGATGGACAATTACTCATCTTAGTCGACCTAAACAAACTACTTTCTGATGAAGAGTGGGACGAAGTAAGCTCACTATAAATGGATTGGATTAACCTGATTGCCTTAGTGGCAACCGTTGTTTGCCTTGTTGGTGCTATTTGGTTCAGCAACAAGGCGCAACAACAAGTGAAAGCTAACGAGCAAAAGATGCAAAGCTTAGAGGTGGTCACTAAAAACCTTCTTCAGTCACACCGCGTGGTTGAAAAACAACTACAAGAAATTCATCAAGCCAATGCTTCTTTAGTGGGTGAGTTAGAGCGTCAAAGTGAGCAAGTAGAGCAAGCTTTCCTTCGCACTTCGCAGATTCAATCTCAAGACCCGGACAGCAAGCTGTATACTCGAGCGGTAAAGCTGGTTGAACTAGGCGCAGATTTAGATGAGGTAATGCGCGAGTGTGAGCTGCCAAAAGCCGAAGCAGAGTTGCTGCTAAGCCTACGCAATAAAATGAAAGGACAAGTGAGTTAAGCTGGTTATCGCTAAAGATTGTTTTGGATAACCAGCTAAAATATTGTTTCTTGAGTTAACCTGCATTTAGCCAATTTTATATCCTTATCTTTCCCTCGTTTACTTTCGACTCTCGCTTTAGTGGCTTTACTGTCTACTTAAATAAATCGCAAAAAATGTGTTAGCGCTCAACTCAAATGTAGCACTCGATAAGTCGGTCATATTTTTGTTACTTGTATTGCAAAGCGCTGTAAACATGGCGTTAAACCCTATACTCAAGCTAGTTTTTAGGCCAAGCTGTGTTAACATTCTAGCCAATATATCTGGCAAGAAAATAGTTGAATGTTAAAGGTTAATGGACTGTGTTGTGTGCGCGAAGAGCGAGTATTGTTCGACAACTTGTCTTTTACTTTATCGCCTGGTGAAATTTTACAAGTTGCTGGACCAAATGGTGCCGGTAAAACCAGTTTATTACGATTAATCTCCGGTTTATCTCGTCCTGAAAACGGTGAGATTTTGTGGCAAGGTGAGGCGATTTCTCAAGTTGCTGAGCAGTATCATCAACAGTGTCTTTATCTAGGCCATCACGCAGGCGTAAAGGCTGAGCTTAGTGCAGTAGAAAACTTACGTTTTTACTTAGGCTTGGCCGGAGAAAGCATGGAGCAGGAGCAGCTGTATGCATTGTTAACCCGTGTTGGTTTAGCAGGCTTAGAAGAAGAAGCTGTTGCTCACCTTTCTGCAGGACAACAGCGCCGAGTAGCCCTAGCAAGATTATGGTTAGTCGCCCGTAAGTTGTGGATCCTAGATGAACCATTTACCGCGATAGACAAGCAAGGCGTTGCGTACTTGGAACAAGTGATTTTGTCTCATGCTAAAAAAGGAGGAATGGTATTGTTAACGACTCATCAAGAGTTAAATATTCCCACCTCTGATTATCGAGTTTTAGAGATTAAGCCGGCCTTTGAGGAAACGCTGTAATGCGCGCGTTTACTACTGTTGTTAAGCGTGAGCTTTTGGCCGCTTTTCGGCAAAAGTCAGATGTACTCAACCCGCTTTGGTTTATTCTTATCGTTATTACCTTGTTCCCGATAGCAGTAGGCCCAGAGCCATTGTTATTAGCTAAAATAGCGCCTGGCATTTTATGGGTCGCAGCACTGTTATCTTCGTTATTGTCTCTGGAGCGTTTATTTAGAGATGATTTTGCTGATGGCTCTTTAGAGCAGATGTTAATGAGCGGGTCATCTTTACCCTTAATTTCGCTAGCCAAAATAGTGGCTCATTGGCTGATAACGGGCTTGCCTATTTTATTGTTGTCGCCTTTGTTGGCGGTGTTGTTGTCTTTAGAATGGCAGAGTTTTCAGGCGACCTTTTACACCTTAGTACTCGGTACTCCAGTATTGAGTTTGATTGGCTCTGTAGGCGTGGCCTTAACTGTTGGATTACGCAAAGGGGGCGTTTTACTTAGCTTGCTAGTTTTACCCCTGTATATTCCAGTGTTGATTTTTGCGACATCTGCGATTGAAGCAGCGTCATTAAGCTTGCCCTATGCCGGGCATTTAGCGATCATGGGCGCCATAAGCTTGCTTGCACTCACATTGGCTCCTTTTGCTACGGCTGCTGCGCTAAAAGTAAGCATTAACTAAAAAAAGACTGAGAGAGTAAATACCATTATGTGGAAATGGTTACATCCATACGCAAAACCTGAGGCAAGCTACACCCTAGCGGGAAAATTTGTACCTTGGTTTAGTGTTTTTGCCATTGTGTGTTTTTCTGTAGGCTTAGTGTGGGGCCTTTTGTTTGCGCCTGCCGATTACCAACAAGGCGACAGTTTTAGGATCATTTACATTCATGTGCCTTCGGCAATTATGTCGATGGGCGCATACTCATCAATGGCCATTGCGGCTTTTATCGGCTTAGTTTGGCAAATTAAACAGGCTGATATGTATGTGGCAGCGGTTGCGCCAGTTGGTGCTGTATTTACTTTTGTTGCCTTATTTACTGGTGCAGCTTGGGGCAAACCGATGTGGGGAGCCTGGTGGGTCTGGGACGCGCGCCTTACGTCTGAGTTGATTCTACTGTTTTTATATTTGGGTGTTATTGCCCTGTATAATGCGTTTTCCGATAAGACTATGGCTGGCCGCGCCGCTGGTATTCTCAGCATTGTTGGCGTAATTAATTTGCCGATTATTCATTACTCGGTGGAGTGGTGGAATACGTTGCATCAGGGTGCCACCATTACCAAATTTGATAAACCGTCTATCGATTCTCGAATGCTGTGGCCTTTACTGCTCAATATTCTTGCCTTTGGTTTTTTCCTTGGCGCAGTGAGCTTGGTTCGCTTTAGAACTGAACTGTTGCGCCGTGAGCAACGTAGACCATGGGTACAGCAACTTATTCAACGCCACATAAAAGCAAAGGGGTAGAACGATGCAGTTTGAATCAATCGCAGATTTCTTTGCTATGGGTGGTTATGGTTTCTATGTATGGCTGGCGTTTGGCGTAAGTGCTTTAGCCATGGTTGCCATAGTGATCGACAGTATTGTTAAACGAAATGCCATTTTTAAATCTGTTGCGCGACAATCTGCGCGACAACAACGAGTTGAAGCAGCAAAAGAGGTAACTGAACGCTTATGAACCCAAGACGTAAAAAACGCTTAACGATTGTTCTGGCAATTGTACTTGGTTTGGGGGCTTCAATCGGCTTGTTGCTGTTTGCGTTACAACAGAATATCGACTTATTTTACACGCCTACTGAACTGGTAAACGGTAAAGGCAAGGATGAGATTAAACCGGAAGTAGGCCAACGCTTAAGAATTGGTGGCTTAGTATTACCGGGCACGGTTGAGCGTTCGCAAACCAGTTTGCAGGTAAGTTTTAAGCTGAGCGACGCCGGTGGTGGTATTGTGACCATTAACTACGAAGGTATTCTGCCCGATCTGTTTCGAGAAGGGCAGGGCATTGTAGCGCAAGGCGAGCTGGCCAATGCAACAACAGTAAACGCTTTTGAAGTATTAGCTAAACACGATGAAGAATACATGCCACAGGAAGTGGCGGAAGCACTAGAAGGTATGGAACACTTTAAACCAGAATATACAGAAGCCCAGCTTAAAGGCTCTGGACACTAGAGACGGTAATTATGATCCCGGAACTTGGACATTACGCACTAATTCTTTCTTGTGCGTTAGCTATTTTACAAAGTGTGTACCCGCTATGGGGCGCTAGCAAAAATAGTGTTTCTTTAATGAAGCTTGCTCGGCCTTTGGCGCTGGCACAGTTTGCCTTTGTCACATTGTCTTTTGTGGTGCTGAGCTACTCATTTGCTATTAACGATTTTTCAGTGGCCTATGTAGCCAATAACTCTAATAGCCAGTTGCCAGTTCATTACCGCTTATCGGCGGTGTGGGGGGCTCATGAGGGCTCATTGTTATTATGGGCGATGATCTTGTCGGGCTGGGGCGCGGCGGTAGCAATGTTCAGCCGTGGTTTACCACTCGACGCCGTTGCTCGTGTTGTGGCTGTAATGGGTATGATATGCGTAGGCTTCTACCTGTTCATTTTGCTTACTTCAAATCCTTTTGATAGAACCTTGCCGTTTTTCCCGGTAGATGGACAAGATTTAAATCCTTTGTTGCAAGACGTTGGTTTGATTTTCCATCCACCACTGTTGTACATGGGTTATGTTGGCTTCTCGGTGGCTTTTGCTTTTGCTATCGCTGCATTAATGGCCGGACGTTTAGATTCCACTTGGGCACGCTGGTCGCGCCCTTGGACAATGGCAGCCTGGATTTTCCTTACCTTAGGTATCTCATTAGGAAGCTGGTGGGCCTACTACGAACTAGGTTGGGGCGGTTGGTGGTTCTGGGATCCAGTTGAAAATGCTTCATTTATGCCTTGGTTAGTGGGCACAGCTTTATTGCATTCATTAGCAGTAACCGAAAAACGCGGGGTGTTTAAATCCTGGACTGTGCTGCTGGCTATATCTGCATTTTCCTTAAGTTTGTTAGGTACTTTTTTAGTGCGCTCAGGCGTATTGGTCTCGGTACATGCCTTCGCCAGCGACCCCGCTCGAGGCTTGTTTATTCTAGGCTTCTTGTTAGTGGTAATTGGCGGCTCTTTATTGTTGTTTGCTATTCGAGGTTCTCAGGTGAAAAGTCGCGGGACCTATAGCCTGTTTTCTCGCGAGACCTTTTTGTTAATTAATAACATCTTGTTAGTGGCGGCACTAGTAGTGGTATTACTGGGTACTTTACTGCCGCTTATTCACAAAGAAATCGGCCTTGGCAGTATCTCTATTGGCGAAGCCTTCTTTAACCGGATGTTTAGTTGGATGATTGTACCTTTTGCTATTGCCTTAGGTATTGGACCGCTGCTGCGTTGGAAACGCCAAGATATTCGCCCTCTTAAGGGCTGGTTGCTGGCACTCGCAGCATTTAGTTTGATTGTGCCGGCAGCATTATTGGCAATACTTGCACCGAAGTTTTATGCCTTGGCTTATATGGCACTAGCTTTATCATTTTGGGTGATTAGCTGTACAGCCCTAGAAGTATATTTGCGGGCGACTCATCGCCACAGCTTCACCAAAGGTTTGAAAGTACTTAGTCGTTCTCATTGGGCAATGGTGCTTGGCCACTTAGGTTTGGCGGTTACCGTGATTGGCGTGGCATTAACCAGCCATTACAGTATTGAGCGCGACTTGCGTTTAGAGCCGGGTGATTCGGTTACCTTTGCGGCTTACTCTTTCCACTTCAAACAGGTTGAACCTTTAGTTGGTCCAAACTATGAAGGCCATGTTGGGGTGATAGACGTATATAAAGACGAGCACTTAGCAACCACCTTGCGTGCAGAGAAACGCTTCTATCGAGTGCAACGAAACATGATGACAGAAGCCGCCATTGATGCAGGCCTATGGCGTGATTTATACGCAGCCTTGGGTGAACAGCTTCCCGGCGGAGCTTGGGCAGTGCGACTGTATTACAAACCCTTTATTCGTTGGATTTGGCTAGGTTCAATTATAATGGCTATCGGCGGTATATTTGCCATGTCAGATAAACGTTATCGCTTTAAAGTGAAACAAGAACAGTTAAGTGGTAAGCCATCTGTTAAAAGTGCCAGTGGTAGTAAAAGCACTCATTTGGCAGAGGAAGGATAAATGAATAAACGCATTTTCTATTATCTACTGCCTCTTATGGCCTTTCTGTTCATGGCTGTGTTTTTATATCGTGGTTTGTACAGTGATGCTACTGAACTTGAATCAGTATTAATTGGCAAGCCCGTTCCGCAATTCACTTTACAAGATATTTATCAGCAAGATAAGCAACACGACGCTGCGATTTTTAAGGGTGAACCCTTGCTGCTAAACGTTTGGGCTACCTGGTGTCCAACCTGTCGAGCCGAGCACACTTTTCTTAACTCCTTGGCTGAGCAGGGCGTGAAGATTGTCGGTTTGAATTACAAAGACGATCGCATTAAAGCGATAAAGTGGCTGGAGCAACTCGGTAATCCTTATCAAGTTAACTTGTACGATGGCAAAGGCCTGCTGGCATTAGATTTGGGTGTGTATGGTGCGCCAGAAACCTATTTCATAGATAGCCAAGGTGTGATTCGTTATCGCCATGTGGGTGATGTAAACGCGCGTAATTGGCAAGCGGAACTTGCGCCAATATTTGCTGGTTTGGATTAATCATGATGAAAACACTACAAAGCTTTTTAACGGTGTTATTGCTTAGCTTGCCTATTATGGCGAACGCAGCCATTTCAGCTCACGAATTCGATAGCCCGGAGCAAGAAGAACTGTTTAGAGAGCTAACGCGTGAGTTGCGTTGCCCTAAATGTCAAAACAACAACATCTCAGACTCAAACGCTGGACTTGCTCAAGACTTACGTGAGAAAACCTATCAAATGGTTAAATCGGGCAGTGATAAGCAAGAAGTATTGGATTACATGGTGGCTCGCTACGGCAACTTCGTGCGCTACGATCCCCCTTTAACGCCAGCAGTACTCACTCTGTGGGTTGCGCCAATACTGATTATATTGATTGGTGGATTTACTGTATGGCGACTAGCTAGAAGACGAAAAGACGCAAAATCTGCGCTAGATTTAGCCGAACAAGAACGCCTTGAACAGCTAATTAAACAAACGGAGCAAGATAAATAATGACAGTATTTTGGTTGGCTGCTGCCGTTTTAACCGCGTTAGCCGTGGCTGTTGTTGTATGGCCGTTATGGCGACAACGAGACAGTCGCTCAGTGACTCAAACTGAGTTAAATAAAACTCTCTACAAAGATAGATTAATTGAGATTGAACAAGAAAATGCGCAAGGCTTAGCGGAAGACAGCTCAGTGTTAGTGAGCGAACTTCAGCATAATTTGCTGGATGATATTCCCGAAGAAACCAATACCAAACATAGCTCTATTTCACCTTGGGTGGCTCTACCTGGTGTGGTTTTTGTAGTGGCTATTTCCATTGGCATGTATCTCAAATTAGGCAGTGCTGAGAAGGTTCAAGATTGGCAGGCTATTGTACAAAAAATGCCAGAACTGAGTAATAAAGTGCTGCTTGGCCAAGGTGGTGAGGTAAGTGAACAAGACTTAAGTGACTTTGCCTTGGGACTCCGAACCAAGCTGCATCAAGATCCTAGCGATACTCGTGGCTGGTTTTTATTGGCTAAAGTTGGCCAAGCGCTAAATCGTTTAGACATTATGACTGATGCGGCAGAGCAAGCTTATATGCGCGATTCAAGCAGCGCCAATATTATAGCTGTATATGCTCAATCCTTATTCTACAGTGGTGAACCCAGTGAACAAGCTCGAGCTGAGCGACTGTTAGTATTAGCCCTGCAGCAAGATTCAAGTCAATTAGAGCTTTGGTCTTTATATGCCTTTATGGCATTGGAGCAACAACAGTTTCAGTTGGCTATTGACCGCTGGCAACAAATGCTAAGTTTGGTGGATGCTGATTCTGAGCGCTATCAAATGCTGCAACAAAGCATTGAATTTGCTGAAGGGCAAATTGCTCAGCAGCAGGCGCCAGCTATTGAGCCAGCTCCTGTTGAGGACACAGTGGTTGCAAACAACCCCGCGAGTGGCCCTAGCTACAGCATTACGGTAGACGTAAAAGACGGGCTTGAAGTGCCTGGCTCAAGTTTCTTGTTTGTGTTCGCTAAGTCTGTGAACGGGCCGCCAATGCCCTTAGCAGCCAAAAAAGTCGCACATCCACGTTTTCCATTAACGGTGAATTTGTCAGACAGTGATAGCATGATGGAAGGTTTAAAGCTTTCTCAGCAAGGTGATTTTTATATTACCGCTCGCTTATCTTACGATAACAATGTACAAACCATTGAAGGCGATTGGGAAGGGCGATCTTCTGCTATTTCTCAAGGGACAGGACAAGTAATAAGCTTACTTATCGATACTCCTTTGTAACTATGTATTGATATTGTAAGTGTTAATAGTTTTTACTATTCAGTTCTGAACATAGATGCCATAATGAAAAGAGGTTGCTAAGCAACCTTTTTTTATTTGTATTCGCAAATTGTTAAGTGTCGATTTGCGATAGGTATCTGACCAAGGAAGGGGGTCTGAGTGCGCAGAGTGGTTACAGCTTTTTTGATGTCTGCTGTTATGTTGTCTACTGCATCCACCACAATGGCTAATGAAGCAGAGGCCTTTGACGAGCCTTATCAAGACTTCTCCGATCCCTTCGAGGGCTTCAATCGAAGCATGTGGAACTTCAATTACAACTATTTGGATAAACCGCTTTATCGCCCAGTAACCCATGTGTACGCCAAGTTCTTACCCTTTGGTATTCGTGAAGCCATGAATAATGTGATTCGTAATTTAGAAGAACCCGCTAGTTTTGCTAACCACCTGCTGCAAGGTAAAGTTGAACGTGCTTCTAATAACCTCGTTCGATTTTTGTTTAATTCTAGCTTTGGTATTTTTGGCATTTTTGATTTAATGGGTCGCTCCGGTGTACAGCGAGACATTGAAGAGTTTGGCGACGTAATGGGATTTTACGGAGTGCCAGAAGGACCTTATGTCATGTTGCCAGTACTAGGGCCAACTACTGTTCGCAAAGAAGTCGGTGATTGGGTAGATGCCTTTGCCTCACCGCTAACTAACCTAACGTTTGCCGAACAAGTGATTAAATGGGGCTTAGATGGCCTGTATAAACGAGCGTCAGTTATTGAGCAAGAACCGCTATTAGATAACTCGCTAGACAGCTATACCTTTGTTAAAGATGCCTACCTGCAGTATCGCTTATATCGCTTCTATAATGGCAAGCCGCCAACGTCTTCAAAACAAGATATTGATTCAGCTTTAGAAGATTATTTAGACGAGTTAGAAGAATATTAATTAAGCTGAACTATGCTTGTAGGTAGTATAGTTCAGCTCGCCTAAAGGCCTTCATTGCTAGTGTTAGCGCTGCCTATTCAAAATTGGTTTTTTGCATACCTTTACGTGGTATAAATTTTATACATGCCTACTGGCGTTGTAGTTACTTTGCTTATATTATCAACTGATTAGACCATTCAAATACTATTAACATATTAATTAATAAGGATATTTGGCGAGAGTGCAGGAGCGCGACGATAGTCCCTTATACGGGATCTCAATTTTAGTTGTAGAAGATGAAGTGGTATTTCGTCAGCAGTTGCTCGCGTTTTTGACTCAACAAGGCGCAATGGTAGGTGCTGTAGGAGATGGACAAGAAGCTCTTAACGCCATCAATCAACAACACTACGATATCATTTTGATGGACCTCATCATGCCGCGCATGAATGGGGTCGAACTGTTGCAACGCTTAGACAACTTCCCTGGAAGTGTGGTGGTTATTTCCGGTAAAAGCACCATGGCCGATTTACGTAAAGTATTACAGCTTGGGGCTAGTGACTTCTTAGTTAAACCGCTGACTGATTTTAATGAGTTAACCGACACCATTCTTGCCAACCTTTCGATGGCTCATGAGCACAGCCTACAAATGGAGTTTGCTGAGTTTGATGAGCATAAAGCCCACTTCAAAGCCAATGATGCTCAAGCGAGCATGGTGTTAAACGAAATCCTTCCGGAAAACACCCAAGAGATTATTGGGTTCTTTTGTCATTATCGGCTAAAGGGGCAAACCCTATTCCCGATTATCAAGCAAATTGATGAGCATCATGTAGGGTTTTTGGTGGTTGATATTTGCTTATTGGGCGATGAAGGAGTTGTTGCTGCGGTAATCATCAATGGCTTTTTCCAAGACATGTGGAATCGCTTTTTGGTTAATGATCCTACAGCGCTTCAACCTAGCGAAGCACTTAGTACGCTTAACCGTATTATTAAAGCCGCTGACTTACGCGCACCCGTTGCTTGTTTGTATGGTGTGATAGAGCACGACCAAGTGTTGTTCGCCAATGCGGGTTTGTTAGATGCGCCAACTCCTTTTGATGCGGCTCATCCCGGAATGCCTTTAGGTCTTAACGCCGATGCACATTACTTAGAAAGCATAGGAAAGTTGTCTGACATAGGCTTTAGCTTGCGCTTCAAAAACCTGGCTGACGATCGCATTAACCTCAAACTCTTCCCGGTAAATTAGTCTCTTAAGTGACTAGAACGCATTGAGTGAACTTTTTAGTGTTGAGAACATGGCTTAGGCCTAATCTACAGGGCTTCTTCGCTATTCTTAGAATCCAAAGTTATTAAAAGTAGCATAATGTTATAGCGCGGTTACTAGTAGTGGTCAGCTTTATCAGTTAGTCTGAGCTTGTTTTATATTCTATAACGATATAACGAATTAAGAGCTGAAGACTAAATGGAAAATTATAACTTAACTCATCTTAAAGCATTAGAAGCCGAGAGTATCCATATCATCCGTGAAGTAGCGGCTGAATTCGACAACCCGGTAATGCTGTACTCTGTGGGTAAAGACTCCGCGGTAATGCTTCATTTAGCGCGTAAAGCTTTCTATCCCGGAAAAATTCCTTTCCCGCTATTGCACGTAGACACCGACTGGAAGTTTAAAGAAATGATCCAGTTCCGTGATCGCATGGCAGAGAAGTACGACTTCGAATTACTGGTGCACAAAAATCCTGAAGGCCTAGAAATAGGCATCGGCCCATTTACTCACGGCAGTGCTGTGCATACAGATGTAATGAAAACCCAAGGCTTAAAGCAGGCGCTAAACAAGTATCAATTTGATGCAGCCTTTGGCGGTGCCCGTCGTGATGAAGAGAAGTCTCGTGCCAAAGAGCGCGTTTATTCTTTCCGTGATAAAAACCACCGTTGGGATCCAAAATCACAGCGCCCAGAGTTATGGAATACCTACAACTCTAAGGTGAATAAAGGTGAAAGCATTCGTGTATTCCCGCTATCTAACTGGACTGAGTTAGATATTTGGCAATACATCTACTTAGAGAATATTGAAATTGTTCCTCTTTACTTATCTCAAGAACGACCTGTAGTAGAGCGTGATGGCACCTTAATCATGGTTGATGATGAGCGCATGCCTGTTGAAGAAGGGGAGATTCAACACAAAATGGTTCGTTTTCGCACATTAGGCTGTTACCCGTTAACCGGTGCAGTAGAGTCGGAAGCGACAACTCTGCCTGAAGTTATTCAAGAAATGCTGTTGACCAAAACCTCTGAGCGACAAGGTCGTGTGATTGACCACGACAGCGCGGGCTCGATGGAGAAGAAGAAGATGGAAGGTTATTTCTAAGAGAAATAGCAGGCCTCTAAACAGTATTTACCCGCACACCTTAATGAGCGGGAATGGAACAAGAATTTTGACGCTGGCGAAAAGCTAGGAAAGCGAGGATACCATGTCTCATCAATCAACCTTGATTGCTTCAGATATTAAAGAGTACTTACAACAACACGAACAGAAACAGTTACTACGTTTATTAACCTGTGGCAGTGTGGATGACGGTAAGAGCACCTTAATTGGCCGTTTATTGCACGATTCAAAAATGATTTTTGAAGATCAGTTAGCGACCATTAAAAATGATTCAAAACGTTTTAACACCACTGATGGCGAGTTTGACTTAGCCCTATTGGTTGACGGCCTGCAGTCGGAGCGTGAGCAAGGCATCACCATCGACGTAGCCTACCGTTATTTTTCAACAGAAAAGCGTAAGTTTATTATTGCCGATACTCCGGGGCATGAGCAATATACCCGAAACATGGCAACGGGCGCGTCAAACTGTGATTTGGCTATTGTGATGATTGACGCACGTTACGGTGTGCAAGTGCAAACTCGTCGTCACAGCTTTATCGTTTCAACACTAGGCATTAAGCAAGTGATTGTTGCGATTAATAAAATGGACCTGGTCGAGTTCTCAGAAGCTCGCTTTGAAGAAATTAAAGCGGAATACGAAAAGTTTGCTGAGAATTTGAATATTGATAGCATCAAATTTGTACCAATTTCAGCCCTAAACGGTGACAACGTAGTTGAGCGCAGCGAACAAAGTGCGTGGTATCACGGTGAAACGCTAATGGGCATGTTAGAAAGTGCGCCAATTAGCGCCGGTCAAAACTTTGATGACTTCCGCTTTCCGGTTCAATATGTAAATCGCCCTAACTTAGATTTTCGTGGTTTCTGCGGAACCATAAGCTCTGGTGTAGTGCGCAAAGGCGATGAAGTGACTTCTTTGCCATCAGGCAAAATCTCAAAAGTGAAAAGCATCGTAACTTTTGATGGTGAAATTGATGAAGCTTATGCGCCAATGGCGGTAACACTTACCTTAGAAGACGAGATTGATGCAAGTCGCGGTAACATGCTAGTACATAGCAACAATAAGCCTTGGGTAGCCAGCAGCGCTGAAGCGACTGTGGTTTGGATGGCAGAAGAGCCAATGATTGCCAACAAACAATACGATTTCAAACTGGCGTCTAAAACCACTTCAGGTTCCATCGCTAAAATTGAGCATCAAATTGATGTGAATACTTTAGAAGAGCAAGATGCGGTTCGCCTTGGTTTAAACGAGATTGGTTCTTGCCAAATTCAGTTTAGCCAGCAAGTTGCTTTTGATGCTTATAACAAAGCCAAAGGCACTGGTTCATTCATTATTATTGACCGTATCTCCAATGTCACTGTAGGTGCCGGTATTATTACCGCCAAAGGCAGTTTAGAAGAAACAGGGCAACAGCAGGAGTTCTCGGCATTTGAGCTAGAACTTAATGCGCTTGTTCGTAAACACTTCCCGCATTGGGATGCTAAAGACTTAAGCGAATTACTTAAGTAATGAGCATACAGGCCATATTGGTGCTAGTGATTTTCATTGGCACCATTGCGTCTTTAATTCGTTATCAGCAGTATCCCGCCAAAATCTTTGGTGGGGTAATGTTGCTGTTGTTCGTGCTTGATTTAGTTAGTAGCGATCAACTATTGGCCAGTGTTTCGAATCAGGGATTAATGACCCTAGTTCTTTTAATGTTGTGCTCGATAGCCCTGGAAAAAACAAGACTGTTGCGAATGTTGGCTGCATCTATCATTAAGCCATCGCTTCGTTCTACTTGGTTTAGATTATTTTCAACTACGGTGCTATCTTCAGCAGCGTTAAACAATACTGCAGTAGTCGCCACGTTGTTAGCACCTATTCGCAATAACCCTTACCACAGTGCTAGCCGCTTATTGTTGCCCCTATCTTACGCGGCGATATTGGGTGGAACACTTACCTTAATTGGTACCTCTACCAACCTAATTGTGAACAGCTTGCTAATCGAAAGCACTGGTGAGAGCTTGGGCTTTTTTGATTTCACCTTAATAGGCTTGGTTGCGGTGGTAGCCTGTGGCTTTACCTTAGCGTTTTTTTCGCGCTATTTACCCGATCATAAGCGTGAAGAGAATAATTATCACCGCTATTTTATTGATGCAAAGATTCAAGCTGATTCAGCCTTAATAGGTAAGAGTGTTGAAGAAAACGGTCTGCGCCATTTAGAATCACTTTTTCTTGTGGAAATTGTTCGAGATGGAAAGCTGATTAGCCCGGTAGCGCCAAGCGAGGTGATGCAGCAAAGCGATAGGCTTATTTTTAGCGGCGATGTCACTAAAGTCATGCAACTAAACCAATTCTCAGGCTTGCAAACCTTTGCTGATTCTAATGGCTTATTGGGTTCTAACCTAACCGAAGTGGTTATTCGCCCTGAGAGTATGTTAGTAGGTAAAAGCTTAAAGGGTGCTGGCTTTCGCGCTCGCTTTGATGCGGCTGTTGTAGCCATTAAGCGAGACGGCGAAAGAGTATCTGGGAAGCTAGGCGAAATAACCTTGCAGGCAGGTGACTTTTTGGTGTTGGCGGTGGGCGCCGATTTTAAGTCGCGCACTAATCTAAGCAAAAACTTTATTGTGGTTAGTGGGGTAGAGCCCGACACCCGTTTAAATGGCACTTCAGAGCTTATTGCTATTGGTGGCTTTGTTTTAGCTGTAGGTGCTGCGGCCCTTGGCTTAGTGAGCTTATTTAAAGCGATGGTTGTTTTGTTAGGCGGTTTAATCTTTTTCAGGTGCTTAACACCCAGCGAGTTAGTGCGCCGTTTCCCCAAGGAAATCTGGTTGATAGTCGCCTCAGCTTTGGCCTTATCGCAGGCGATGCATAATGCTGGCTTAGTAGAGCTGCTTGAAAGCTTGTTTAACGGCGGCTTAAGTGGCCAATGGTTTATGCTGAGCTTAGTGGCTGTGTACTTATTAACTTGGATATTTACTGAGTTGGTTACCAATAACGCCGCGGCAGCCTTAATGTTCCCTTTAGCTTATGGCTTGGCTAATGCATTGGGAGCAAACCCAATGACTTTTGTTATGACAGTAGCTTTTGCCGCAAGCGCCAGCTTTGTCAGCCCTTATGGCTATCAAACCAATTTAATGGTTTATAACGCAGGGCGCTATAGCTTGCGAGATTTTGTTAAGTTAGGTTTACCGGTAGCCTTGGTTTATGGCTTGGTGGTATTAATACTGGTTCCAATAGTTTTTCCTTTGTAGTGATTTTATTTAAATAGCAGAGTAGGCGAGTTATGGATAAAAAGAGCGAGAATGTGGTTTGGCATAACCATAGCGTTAATCGAGAGTTGCGCACTATGAAAAAAGGCCACAAACCCTGCGTGCTGTGGTTCACTGGTTTAAGTGGTTCAGGCAAATCTACCATCGCTAATGCGGTTGATTACTTATTGTATCAACGTGGTGTTCATACTTATGTTCTTGATGGTGATAACGTTCGCCATGGACTTAATGGTGATTTAGGCTTCTCTGATATCGACCGTGTGGAAAACATTCGCCGTATTGGTGAAGTGGCCAAGTTATTTGTCGATGCAGGTTTAGTGGTCTCTACTGCTTTTATTTCTCCCTTTAAAGCTGATCGAAGTTTGGTTCGCAACCAACTAGAAGCTGGTGAGTTTTTTGAGGTGTTTATTGATACTCCACTAGAAGTATGTGAACAGCGCGACCCTAAAGGCTTATATAAAAAAGCACGTAGTGGTGAGATTAAAAACTTCACCGGTATTAGCTCTGCCTATGAAGCGCCCGAAAAAGCCGATGTACACGTACAAACGGATGGTAAGTCGGTCGAACAGTGTGCAGAGTTCGTGGTAAATGCACTTATTAGTGCTGGCATTGTAAAGGCTTAGTAACGAGGTTCTCTTTGCGACACATAGATATCTTTAACGGTGATGCCGATGGCATTATTTCGCTGATTCAGTTACGGCTAGTCGAACCTCAAGACAGTATCTTGCTTACAGGCGTTAAGCGGGAAAATCAGTTGATGAATGATTTTCAGTTTCAGCCAAACGACCAAGTCACCGTACTCGATATCTCTATGGAAAAGAACCAAGAAGGATTACTGCGTGCTCTAGAGCTTGGCGCTACAGTGCATTATGTGGACCATCACCGCCCAGGAGAAATACCGAAGCACCCAAATCTACTGGCAGATATCAATACTGACGCAGATGTTTGTACCGCTCTGTTAATAGATCAAAAGCTTAAAGGTAAACATCATCACTGGGCTATTGCTGGCGCCTATGGTGACAACTTAATTGCCAAAGCTGATGCATTGTGTAGACAAGCTCAATTGAGCGAGCAGCAAAGCGATCAGTTAAAGGAGCTAGGCACCTTAATTAATTATAATGGTTATGGTGCTACGCTAGCTGATCTCCACTATGACCCAGCTATATTGTTCAAGCTACTTCTTGAATACACCTCTCCATTTGAAGTTATAGCCGATAGCCAATCTGCCTATCATCAGCTGAAAGGAGCTTATCAAGAAGATATGTACCTTGCCAATAGCATCAAGCCTCACTACCTGAGCTCTTCGGTTAAAGTTACTATTTTGCCTAATACGGCTTGGGCGAGGCGGATAAGCGGCGTTTTTGGTAATCAACAGGCCAATTTACACCCTTCTTTAGCCCATCTGGTAGTCACTGAAACCGCTAAAGATACCGCCTTGGTTAGCTTGCGGGCACCACTCAATAACAAGCAAGGGGCTGGCAATATTTGCAGCCAATATCATACTGGCGGAGGGCGCGAAGCAGCAGCCGGGATAAACCAATTTAATATTGAACTACTCAATCAGCTCATTAGCGATATAGAAGGTTATTATTCTTAACTTCTACGAATTTATTGCTGGTTAATTGAACTGTTCTTGGTTTTTATGGTTGTGTTACATCAAATTTAGCTAAAATAATAGTTAGTTATTGAAAAGCCTTTCCCTTTTCTAGAGCGCTGTTTTTAAACTAATTAATAGCATTGTTGCTTTAGTAAAGCTCTGGTATATCAAGCTCTTGAGCCGCCTGTGGTGTTTATCCACAAAATTGCTGTGTTATACTTCTGCCCCATTATTGTAACGTGCAGGGAATCGCCTCGTGGTAGTGTTTAAACGCCTAAAAACTTGTTTCAGTTTTCTCTTCTTCCTATTTGCTAGCGCTAGTACTTATGCTAACACCTATGCAGGTGGAATCTTCTCTTACACTTCTGCAGAATACAACGTTGATGGTACTTCTGCCAGTGAAGGTAAGCCTTGGGTTCTTCAAGCTCAAGTGGGTCACTTTTTTAACGATTATTTTGCGCTAGAAGGCAGATACGGAGTTTCTACAGGGCGTTCTGGTGGTATATCTATTGATAGTTTGGCTTCAATATTAGCGAAAGGAAATTTACCAATCACAGAACAAACTGCTATGTATGCACTATTTGGTGGTTCAACCGCTAAACTAGATCAACAAAATGTTGCGAGTAGCACCGAGAGTGGTATGAGCTTTGGCTTGGGAGCGCATTATGCGTTCAGCCGTAATAGCGCAGTCACCATAGAGTACTTAAGTAGCTTAAATACAAACAAAGCGAAAGTTGGTGGTGTTAATCTAGCGTTTCAATATCGATTCTAAATGCTCTAAGGCTCGGTGCGTGAGCTATTAGCAATAGCGACGTATGAATTTTCAACAATTGGTGGGCTTAAGGCAAAACCTAGGAAGAAATATCAATTGTAAGTTTACGTAAAGAAGTGAATTGAAGTATTATCGAGCACGTTATTAATTGTGTTATTTCTGGCTAGTTTTGTTGATTGAGAAAGAGAAGAATAAAGAATGAAATTTGGACTTAGAAGTCTTATTGTAGTTTGGTTGTTAGGTTTATCTCCGTTTTCTATTGCAATGAACCTTAGCCCCGATCAAGTTCAAATGCTTAAGAATTTACCAGCAGATCAGCAGGCAGCTTTAGCCAGGCAGTATGGTGTTGATATTTCGCAATTTTCTCAATCATCGAGCAATGTAACTCAGTCAACTCAAGAGATCACTCCGCAATTACCGCAAAAACGCGACTTACAAGCTGAACGACAAGCGCTTGCAGATAAAAACAGTGCGGGCGAAACGGCAGAGCTTCAACGTTTTGGCTTAGATGTTTTTGCTACTCAACCTACAACCTTTGCTCCTTTAAATAATATCCCTGTTACTGATAACTATCGCCTAGGCCCTGGCGATACGCTTAATGTACAACTCTTCGGTAAAGAGAACAGTAAATTTGAATTCAGGGTAAACAGACACGGTAGCATTAGCTTTCCAGAGCTTGGCCCTGTGCACATATCTGGTTTAACTTTTAACGAAGTTAGAGAGTTAATGACTCAACAGATTAAAGAAAAGAAAATTGGCGTGCGCAGTAACATAACTATGGGAGAGTTGCGCACTGTAGAGGTTTTTGTGCTGGGTGATGCCTACCAGCCTGGTAAGTATTTAGTGAGTTCGTTGTCTACAATAACTCACGCTCTTTACGCCAGCGGCGGTATTAATCAACAAGGTAGTCTACGAGATATTAGGTTATTACGTGACGGTCAATTGGTTAGTCGATTCGACTTATATGACCTATTGATAAGTGGTGATACCAGTAATGACCTACAATTGCGTAGTGGCGATGTGATTTTTGTAGGGCCGCTAGGTGACACGGTAAGTGTAGAAGGCGAAGTTGTTCGCCCAGCCATTTACGAAATCATTGGTAATGAAACTGTAAAAGGCCTAATTGCATTAGCCGGTGGATACACAACGAGAGCATTCAAAAAATCTGCTAGGTTTGAACGAATTACTAATGAAGGCCTAATCGACCTATTAACACTTGACTTAAATAACAAAGTTGATCTTAAAAGAAACCTGCAAAATGGCGACTTTTTAACTATCGAGCAGGTCGATAAGAGAACACCAAACTATGTATCTCTAAAAGGTAATGTAGCGCGAGATGGCCGTTACCAATGGCGCAAAGGCTTGCGCATCTCAGATTTACTTCCTAGCGTTCAACGTAGCTTAAATACAAGCAGTGATCTCAATTACAGCTTAGTTGTGCGCAAAGAAAAAGATCGCTCAATAACGATCTTACAAGTTGATTTAGAGAAAGCCATTAATGAGAAGCACTCGGCTGACAATATTCTTTTAAAGCCAGAAGATGAAATTCTAGTTTTTACTAAATATGACCTAGAGCTGTTTAGTGAAGCTTTTCAAATTGGTGCTAAAGAGAAAGACTTGTTAAGTGCTGACGCAGCAAGCCTAAATGCGAAGATGGAAACCGCCGAACAGTTGGCCAATCAAACAGTTGGCGAACAAGCTCAGCATAGTAGTCAATTTGGTCAGTATTCGCAAAATGCGGCTTTACCAAATAGTCAGCCTAACGCTTCTAAGCCTCAAGCATCATCAAACCAAACAGTTAATCAAGGTGATTCTTCAGGGCGAGTTGAATCAACTAAAGCTGAAACCGAAATAGAAAGAATTGCACGCATTACCGATATGTCGGTTAATGAGGTCGAAAAGGTTCTCAAGTCTACCCGTGAAAAGTTACTAGCCCCGATATTGATTATGCTGCAAGAGCAGTCGAGCCTGAGTCGTGAGCTAAATGTGGTGGAAGTTTTTGGCGAGGTTAAGTTTCCCGGTATTTACCCAATAACTAACAAAAACACGGTAAAGGACTTAATAGACGCTGCCGGGGGATTAAAAAATGGTGCTTATGCACTTCATAGCGAATTAACAAGAACCATCGTTCAAGATGCTAATGCAGATGTTACCTTGCTACGCCTTGATCTAAATGATGTTCTTGATGGCAACCCAGATCAAAACTTAGCGCTGCAAGCTCGAGATAGATTAAACGTATTAGCAGTGCCAAACTTACGTAAGCAGCGAACTGTTAGTTTACAGGGTGAAGTACGCTTCCCTGGCACATACGTGATTAAACGTGGTGAAACACTGGGCGATGTGATTACTCGAGCCGGAGGGCTAACTGAGTATGCCCACCAAGATGGCGCGGTATTCACCCGAGAAGCTTTACGAGTACGTGAACAGAGTCAAATAGACGCGTACGCGGAAAGTATTCGTCAAGAAGTTGCTAAAAAGAGCCTTCGACAAACCGGACCAGGGAGCTTCACCTCATCTTCGAGCCCAACAGAGCAGCTAGAGCTGATTCAAGAAATGAGTGGTACCCAAGCGCTCGGTAGGATGGTGGTTGATTTACCTGCTATTCTTCTTGACGAGAGCGCTAAAGATTTCATGTTAGAAGATGAAGATATGCTTTATGTACCACAGTACAGAAACACCGTAACCATTATGGGTGAAGTTCAAATATCAACATCTTATCTATTAGATGAAGCATATAGTTTTCAAGACTACATAAACTTTGCCGGTGGTGCTAAAAAGCAAGCTGATGAAGATAGGGTGTTTGTAGTAAGAGCTAATGGCTCTGTTTACAAGCCTGAATCTGGTTTCTGGTTTAAGAACAATAAGCAGCCCTTGCAGCCGGGGGATACTATTGTAGTACCTATTGATACCGATTACCGAGATGCTTTGAGTACATGGACAGCCGCTACCCAAATCTTGTATCAAATTGGTGTGGCGTATAACGCGATCCAAAAATAGCGTTTAATGCACCCTTGTATTCTAGGGTGCTTATTAATTTAATAAGTAGACCAGTAAACTATGACTCAACCAATACAACAGCACGCATCGACTTATCCGCCAGCCTATTTTGAATCTGTTGCTGAAGACGAGATAGATCTTAGAGAGTTGTTCTCAGTTATTTGGCGCGGCAAATGGCTAATTATTGCTTGCACTGTTGTGTTTGCTACAGCTGCTGTGGTATTTGCCATAAATCAACCAAATATTTATCGAGCGAATGCCCTATTGGCAGCATCTAACCAAGAAAGCAATAAGCTGAGTGGCATGGCTTCTCAGTTTGGTGGGCTAGCCTCTCTAGCAGGAATCAACTTAAATGCGGGTGGTGGTACCGATCAAACTACTTTAGCGATTGAAGTATTAAAGTCTCGGCAGTTTTTTAAAGAGTTTTTAGTTAAGTATCAAATAAAAGCAGATTTAATGGCTGCAAAAGAGTGGAACCCAGTAAGTGGCGAATTGAGTTATGACCCCGAAGTTTATGATGCTCAAGCAAACAAATGGACGCGTGAAGTTAAGGCTCCCAAACAGGCTGAACCCTCAATGCAAGAAAGCCATGAAGTGTTTTCTAAAGAAGTGTTGAGTGTTGCTACTGATAAAGAAACTGGTTTAATCACTGTAGCTGCAGAACACATCTCGCCTATTGTGGCACAGCAGTGGGTAAATTGGTTAGTTAAAGACATCAACCAAGTGATGCGCGAACGTTCTCAGCAAGAAACTTTAGCCAATATTAACTACTTAAAAGAGCAGTTAGAAAATACCTCTGTTGCACAAATGCAAACGGTGTTTTACCAGCTCATTGAAGAGCAAACTAAAACTTTAATGCTGGCAGAAGCCAATGGTGATTTTGTGTTTAAGGTTGTCGATCCAGCGGTTGTTGCAGAGCAAAAAGTAAAACCTAAACGAGCGCTTATATGTGTATTGGGTACTTTGCTTGGCGGAATGCTAGGAGTAATGGTGGTTTTGGTTCGACACTTTGCTAAGGGAAGCGCTGATGCTTAGTTGTTGCCTTATTCGCTTAACGAGTATTGGTGAGAGTTTATGAGCACCTTTATATTGTCCTTATTGGTTGCGTTTTTAGGCACTTACAGCGCGATTAAAGTACTAAAGCCGATTGCGATTAAGCATGAGTTAGTGGATAAACCTAATGAGCGTAAGCTTCATGTAGGCTCTATTCCTCTTATTGGAGGAATTGCTGTTTATGTAGGCTTTGTGTTATCTCTGCTGGTAATTGCTCAAGGCTATGACATTTCATTTAAGTACTTTTTGTTAGCTTCTGGCGGCATTTTGTTAGTAGGAATGTTAGATGATAAATATGACCTAAGTGTTCGCTTAAGGATGTTCTGCCAGATCGTAGCCGCTAGTGTAATGATGTTTGCAAGTGGCGACCGTATAGAAAACTTAGGCAATCTATTGGTAATGGGCGACATCCACCTTGGTTGGGCTGCTGTACCTTTTACGTACTTGGCCATAATGGGCGCTATTAACGCCTACAACATGGTAGACGGTATAGATGGCTTAGTAGGTGGTGTAACCTTTACTAGCATGCTTTCTCTATCACTGCTTTTCATACTAGAAGGCTTTGTGCTGGAATCCTGGATAGCACTTTGCCTAGTAGTAGCTCTAATTCCCTATCTTATATTTAACCTTACTAGAGCAGATAACCCCAAACGCAGCAAAATTTTCATGGGAGATGCTGGCTCTATGTTTGTTGGCTTAAGTGTAGTGTGGTTACTGGCGATAGGCTCACAAGGCGAAGCCCCGGCCTTTAAACCTGTAACCGCGTTGTGGGTTATCGCAATCCCGCTTATGGATATGGCAGGGGTTATGATCCGCCGTAAGCGTAAAGGTCAATCACCCTTTAAGCCGGATCGCGATCATTTGCACCACATATTTATGCGCGCTGGTTTCACCTCTAGGCAGACTCTTATATGTATTACCTTATTAAGTTTTAGCATATCTATGGTAGGGGTATTGTTAAACTGCCTAAGTGCACCTGATTGGTTGTCTTTTGGTTTATTTTTGGTGGTGTTTGCAGGTTATTTAATGGCGTTAAAGCATGTATGGCGTTTGCTAATAGCATTCCGAAGAGTAAAAGCATTTAGACGCATGCGACGGGTTAACCAAGTTAAACTGTCTAGAACTAAGCAAAAAAATGCCTAGCAAGAGCCTACTGAGTAAAACAGTGTAAGAAAATATTGCAGTGATGCTTGAATTAGAGACATTTAAAACCGTTATACAATCGACACCTTTGGTGTCGATTGATTTTATTGTGCGCAACACAAGCGGGCAAATATTGTTAGGCAAACGCAACAATCGTCCCGCGAAGGGCTACTGGTTTGTACCTGGTGGGCGTGTGTTGAAAGATGAGCCCTTGGACCTAGCGTTCTCCCGTTTATTGAAGCAAGAACTTGGCATAGACAATGCTTCTTCAAGTTTTAAGGGCGTTTACCAGCATTTTTATGAAGATAACGTTTCATCAAATGATTTTTCTACCCATTACGTAGTTCTTGCCTACGACATTGTAGAGGATGGAGGCTTAACTGAGTTACCTGACGAACAGCATTGCGATTATTATTGGTTCGATGAAGCGGACTTATTGAGAAATAAAAGGGTGCACCGTCATACTCAGTGGTATTTTCAAGCGAATAAACGCGCTGACAACAGTTTTATGTAACGAATTTAGTGTAAAGATAGTTGTTAGCCTTTAACGTAAACGAATTAATTTAGTAGAGAATGAACATCTTATGATTACTCCTGTGATTATGGCTGGCGGCTCTGGGTCGCGCTTGTGGCCGCTAAGTCGCTCTTTGTACCCCAAGCAGTTTCTTGCATTAACATCGCAAAATACCATGTTACAAGAAACCATTAGTCGTTTAGAGGGCGTTGCGACTAACGCACCAATGGTTATCTGTAATGAAGAGCACCGTTTTGTAGTGGCTGAGCAATTGCGCGCCATTGACAAATCAGCATCAATTATTCTTGAGCCAGTTGGTCGCAATACTGCTCCTGCAGTAGCTATTGCTGCAGAAGCAGCGAAGGGCGACGACGACCCATTGCTATTTGTTTTGGCAGCCGATCATGTAATTCAAGACGCCAGTGTTTTCCGCGAAGCACTAAACAACGCTATCCCCTTAGCTCAAGAGGGTAAGTTAGTGACTTTTGGCATCGTGCCAGATAAAGCTCACACCGGTTATGGCTATATTCAGCGTGGCGATTCCATGGCTGACGGTAATGGCTACGTAGTAGAGCAGTTTGTTGAAAAGCCTGATGCAAGCACAGCCGCTGGATATGTAAATAGTGGAGAGTTCTACTGGAACAGTGGCATGTTTTTATTCAAGGCCAGTCGCTACCTAGAAGAGTTGACTCGGTGTAGGAGTGACATCGCACAAGTTTGCAGGCAAGCTATGGCCAACACCACCAAGGATCAAGATTTTATTCGTCTGGATGCAGAGGTTTTTGCGCAGTGTCCCGATGAGTCCATTGATTATGCGGTAATGGAACACACTAAAGACGCCGTGGTGGTACCACTTGATGCAGGTTGGAACGATATTGGTTCATGGTCGTCTTTATGGGAAGTGAACGCCAAAGACGAAGATGGCAATGTCATTTTAGGTGACACAATGCTCCACGATACAAGTAATTGCCTGGTGCATGGCGGAGAGCGCCTTATCGCGACGGTTGGCCTCAATGACGTAGTGGTAATCGATACCAAGGATGCCTTGCTTGTTGCTGATAAGGCTCGAGTGCAAGACGTGAAAAAAATCGTTGAACAACTTAAAGCGGATAAACGAGGTGAGTATGAAAATCACCGCGAAGTGTATCGTCCTTGGGGTAAGTATGACTCCATAGGCACAGGTGCTCGAGATCAGGTTAAACGGATCACAGTGAAGCCCGGTGGCAAGTTGTCGATTCAAAAGCATTATCATCGTGCTGAACATTGGATTGTTGTATCTGGTACAGCCAGTGTGTTGCGAGGTGAAGAAACACAATTGGTGACTGAAAATCAATCTATTTATATTCCGCTAGGTACAGTACACGCCCTAGAAAACCCCGGAAAAATCCCACTAGAAATGATTGAAGTGCAAACCGGTAGTTACCTTGGCGAAGACGATATTGTTCGCTTTGAAGATAAATACGGCCGAGTATAAGGAGTGAACACGCCAATGGTAGTTAATCTAACCACGAGTAAAGTCATTAAAGACAGCGGCGTCGCGTTTGGTACCAGTGGCGCAAGAGGTTTGGTGACCCAGTTTACGCCGGATGTATGTGCGGCTTTCAGTCATGCCTTCATTGAAAGTATGCGCGTCAATTTTACTTTCGATACCGTTGCAATAGCGATTGATAATCGTCCTAGTAGTTATGCAATGGCGCAAGCCTGCGTTGCAGCACTTCAACAGCAAGGTTTACAGGTTGTTTACTATGGGGTGGTGCCTACGCCTGCCTTGGCTTATGTAGCTCAAGAAGACCAGATGCCGGCAATTATGGTTACCGGCAGCCATATTCCTTTTGATAGAAATGGCCTTAAGTTTTATCGCCCCGACGGTGAAATCTCCAAAAACGATGAACAGGCCATTATTAACGCAAGCGTTGGGTTTAAAGCGCTTGAAAGTCTACCTGAGCTTGAAATAAATAACCGCGCTGCAGAAGAATACATCTACCGTTATACCTCACTGTTCGAACACCCTTTTTTAAGCGGTAAGCGTATTGGCATTTATGAGCATTCCAGTGCGGGTAGAGACTTGTATTACCGTATTTTTGAAGCCTTGGGTGCTGAAGTCGTGGCAATCGAGCGCAGTGATAGCTTTGTGCCTATTGATACCGAAGCAGTATCACAAGAGGATAAGCGTAAAGCAAGGGCCTGGGCTAAACAGTATAATCTTGACGTGGTGTTCTCAACCGATGGTGATGGTGATAGGCCTCTTGTATCAGATGAAAACGGCGAGTGGCTACGCGGTGATCTCTTAGGCCTTCTGTGTGCTGATGAGCTCAATATTGGTGCATTGGCTATACCAGTGAGTTGTAATACCGCCATTGAGCTAAGTAACAAGTTTGAATGGGTAAAGCGCACAAAAATTGGCTCCCCTTATGTGATTGCAGAGTTCGTGGCGTTGAATAATGAATACACATCAGTAGCTGGCTTTGAAGCCAATGGTGGTTTTTTGCTTGGCAGTGATATCCAGATTAACGGTAAGGTGTTAAAAGCCTTGCCCACCAGAGATGCGGTGTTACCGGCAATTATGTTGTTAGTGGCTGCACAGCGCGCAAACATTAGTAAGCTAGTTGAAGAGTTACCACAGCGCTTTACTGATAGCGATCGGATCCAAAATTTTGCCACAGCAAAAAGCCAACAAATCGTCGCTGATGGTACTAAAGATCCACAATGGTTAATGCAAAGTTTAGGTTTTGGAGATTTGGCTATTGTATCTGTGGATACCACTGATGGCTTAAGAATTGGGCTGGATAATCAACAGTTTGTGCACTTAAGACCATCTGGCAATGCCCCAGAGTTACGCTGCTATGCAGAGGCGGCGACAGTTGAACAGGCAATAGCAAGCGTTGAAAAAAGCTTAACGAATATTAGGTCACTTTAAACCTAGCATTTGAACGTTTAAGAAATTGAAATAACGAATTGGAATACAGTGATGTCTAAAAATAAAGTGGCTTTAATTACCGGCGTGACGGGCCAAGATGGCTCTTACCTTGCTGAGTTACTATTAGAAAAAGGGTATGAAGTACATGGTATTAAACGCCGAGCTTCATCATTAAATACTGACCGAGTGGATCACATTTACCAAGATGTGCATGAATCTAACCCTAAGTTCTTTTTGCACTACGGTGATTTAACCGATTCGTCTAACTTAACCCGTATCATTAAAGACATACAGCCAGACGAAGTCTATAACCTTGCAGCTCAATCTCATGTTGCGGTCTCTTTTGAATGTCCTGAATATACTGCCGACGTAGATGCCATGGGCACTTTACGCTTGTTAGAAGCAATCCGCTTTTTAGGCTTAGAAAAGAAAACCAAGTTTTATCAAGCATCTACCTCAGAGCTTTACGGTGAAGTGCAAGAGATCCCTCAAAAAGAGACTACGCCATTTCACCCGCGCTCGCCTTACGCGGTAGCCAAAATGTACGCTTACTGGATCGTAGTGAACTACCGAGAGTCATACGGAATGTATGCCTGTAACGGTATTCTATTTAACCATGAATCACCACGTCGTGGTGAAACCTTTGTTACGCGTAAAATTACTCGTGCTATCGCAAATATTTCGCAAGGTTTAGAGCCGTGCTTATACCTCGGTAATATGGATGCACTGCGCGACTGGGGGCACGCTAAAGACTACGTGCGTATGCAATGGATGATGTTACAACAAGATCAAGCTGATGACTTTGTTATTGCTACTGGCAAGCAAATAAGCGTGCGTGAATTTGTGAAACTGTCAGCCAAAGAAGCAGGTATAGAGCTTGAGTTTACAGGTGAAGGACTAGATGAGATCGGCACCGTTAAATCAGTGACAGGCGACAACGCTCCTGCACTAAACGTAGGGGATGTAATTGTGAAGGTTGATCCACGTTACTTCCGCCCTGCAGAAGTTGAAACCTTACTGGGAGACCCAAGCAAAGCAAAAGCTAAGTTGGGCTGGGTGCCTCAAATTACAGTAGAAGAAATGTGTGCAGAAATGGTGCAGCACGACTTGAGCAAAGCTAAACAACACGCTTTGTTAAAAGCTCATGGCCATAAAGTAGCCATTGCCGTAGAAAACCAAGGGTAGCTGCCATGGACCAGAATAGTAGGATTTATGTTGCCGGGCACCGAGGCATGGTGGGCTCGGCCATAGTGCGCCAGTTAGAAGCAAGTGGTTATAGTAATATAGTTACCAGGACTCGTGATGAGCTCGACTTAACGAACCAGCAAGCAGTGTTCGATTTTTTCAAAGCTGAGAACATTGATCAAGTTTACTTAGCTGCAGCTAGGGTAGGGGGTATTGTGGCAAACAATACCTACCCTGCTGATTTCATTTATGAAAACTTAATGATTCAGTGCAATATTATTCATGCTGCGCATTTAGCTAATATACAGAAACTACTATTTTTAGGATCATCGTGTATTTATCCTAAGTTAGCTCCACAGCCAATGACCGAAGCTGCTTTGTTAACGGGTGAGTTAGAGCCAACTAACGAGCCTTACGCAGTAGCAAAAATTGCTGGTATTAAGTTATGTGAAAGCTACAATCGGCAGTTTGGACGAGATTATCGCAGTGTAATGCCCACGAATTTATATGGGCCCAATGATAACTTTCATCCAGAAAATAGCCACGTTATTCCTGCTTTAATTAGACGCTTCCATGAAGCTAAGTTGAACGGAGATAAAGAAGTAGTAGCTTGGGGAAGCGGCAAGCCAATGCGCGAGTTTTTATACGTAGATGATATGGCGAATGCTTCCATTCATGTTATGAACTTAGCTAAAGATAATTATGAAGCCCATACCCAACCTATGTTAAGCCATATTAACGTGGGAACTGGAACTGATTGTACTATTCGCGAGTTAGTTGAGACGGTTGCTAAGGTTGTAGGATTTAAAGGCTCCATTAAGTTTGATGTGACTAAACCAGATGGAGCACCTAGGAAGTTGATGAATGTTGATCGGCTACAATCTCTAAACTGGGTATATTCGATAGAGTTATATGATGGATTAGAGGCGACTTATCAGTGGTTTAACGAAAATATAGATATGTTTAGAGGTTAATAGAACCTGTTATTAAGAAAGATTAGTTGATTAATGCTTAATGTTGGGATTCTGAAAACTACACCCCTTCTGTCGCTGATAGCCCGATATATTAGTTTACTGGGAGATATACACAACTTGGCTATCAGATGGCTGGATAACTAGTTATTAGTCTAGGCATTAAAGTATGTTTAAATACAATTCGTTGGTTGTTTTATAAATTATGGGTTTTCTGTTTAAATTGGAAAATGTTAAACAGGATTGAATTAAGGTTGGTATCAGAATGAAAAATATTATTGCTCATCGAG
Source organism: Agarivorans sp. Alg241-V36 (assembly GCF_900537085.1). NCBI lineage: Bacteria > Pseudomonadati > Pseudomonadota > Gammaproteobacteria > Alteromonadales > Alteromonadaceae > Agarivorans > Agarivorans sp. Alg241-V36. The sequence continues at coordinate 821,508 of NZ_UNRE01000001.1, forward strand.
GATTTTGGTTTGATATTGCAGAACAAAATACACAAGTGGCCTTTGAACGAGCTCTTTCTAATAAGTTTGGTATTGAAACTGATTTAAGGGATCATGATGGTTTCGTTGTTATCAGTCATGATATGCCTGATTCGCAATCTATGAGTTATAATGAGTTTCTAACGACATGTAGCAGATATGACAGGCAATTAGTATTAGCACTAAATATAAAATCTGATGGTTTACAAGCCTTATTAAAGCAATCTGAAATTAGAAATTCACACTTTTACTTTGATATGTCTGTGCCGGATATGTTGGGTTTTCACAAACAGCAATTACCTACATACAGCCGCTACTCAGATATTGAAACGGTACCATCTCTATATAAAGAGAGTCCTGGGATTTGGCTAGATAATTTCAGAGACGAAACCTTAGATCTAGATGCTCTAAAACGGTTTCTTATTGACAAAAAGTCAGTCGTGTTAGTTTCTCCAGAGTTACATAATAGGGATAAAACTGGCTATTGGGAATCCTTGAAAAAATTTATAAATAGAAACCAGCAGTGGAGTGAATTAATAGGATTATGTACAGATTATCCTTCGAAAGCAAGAGAGTATTTTTATGACTAAGAACATTAAAGCGGTCATCTTTGATATGGACGGCGTTCTAATTGACGCTAAAGATTGGCATTATGATGCTTTAAATAAAGCTCTAGAAATCTTTGGCCTAACAATCAGTAGGCATGATCACCTAACGACTTTTGATGGTTTATCTACAGGGCAGAAACTGAAGATGTTGTCTAAGGTTCATGTTCTCCCTGAATCGTTACATGACTTTATAAACGAAATGAAGCAACAATATACGATGGATATCACTCATCAGTTATGCAAGCCTATATTTCATCATCAGTTTGCGTTGTCTAAGTTGAAAGAGAATGGTTACCAGCTAGCTGTCGCTTCTAACTCTATTCGGAATACCGTTAAAGTTATGATGGAAAAGTCTGCATTGATGGAGTATCTCGATTTTTATTTATCAAACCAAGACGTATTGAAAAGCAAGCCTGACCCTGAAATTTATGACTTGGCAATTTCAAGATTGGGACTCAAACCGGAAGAGTGTTTGATTGTTGAAGATAATGAAAATGGTTTAAAAGCTGCTTATGCATCAGGGGCTCATGTATTGAAAGTCGATACTATTCATGATGTTAATTTTGACAATATTACTCGCTTTATTAATGAGGTTGAATCATATGCTTAATATTCTAGTTCCTCTTTCCGGGGCGAGTACGTTTAAAGTGTCTAAGGAAAACAAGTTTCCGAGGATATTAAATGATGTAAATGGGAAACTTTTAATAGAACGAGCTGCAAAGCCGTTTCTAGACTTAAAGTTAGCCAATCAAATAACTGTTGCTCTCCCTCAGCCGGCAGCAAGTAAATACCAATTAAATAACGTACTAAAATTGTTGGGCAGCCATATTAAGAGTTGTGCAATTAATGGTAATACACAAGGGTCCGCTTGTTCAGCGTTACTCGCAATTGAGGAGCTTCAGCTTGACGCTCCGTTGGTTATTGCAAGTTTTGAACAAGTGCTTGATTTTGATATCAATGAACATATACAAGGCTTTATTGATGATGGGGTTGATGCAGGAGTGTTTACCTTCGAGGCAATGCACCCTAAGTGGTCTTTTGTTAAGGTCGATGAGCATAACTTTGTAACACAAGCCGCAGAAAAAATGCCAATAAGTAACAAAGCAATTGCTGGCCTATATTATTTTAGGTCAGCAAGAATCTTTGTAGAGTCCGCCAAAGCTATGATTCGTAAAGATGTAAAAACTAACGGAAGTTTTTTCATTGCTCCTACATTGAACGAGATTATATTGAATGAAGGAAAGGTTAAAGCAGTTGATATTGACAAATCGCGCTACTTTCATGTTACGGATGAGCACGAGCTCAGCAGCTATGAACAAAAATTAATAGAAAACAATGATAAACTAAAGTCACGAATTTACCATAAAACCAAAGAATATGTCGCAGCTTTTAATAGCAAATCGATTGAGTTAATCCTGCCTTTTTTATCCAATGACTTCGTATTAGTTGACCCTTCAGGTGAATTCAAAGGGAAGTCTGTAGCTAAAGAATATATTGAAGGTATTTTTAATGTTACTCAGAGACTAAACTTTAATGCTATAAATATACACCAAACTACCAGTATGTATTCAGTAATAGAATTCGAATTAGTTCTTGATGGAAAAAAACTCGTGGGTACAGATATAATAAAATGGAATAACGAATTAAAAATGGAAGAAATGAAAGCTTATCTTTATGAGAATGCCGATGAATAAATATAATATTAGTGATTTTGTTCGTGGGTGGATCGTTGGTGGCTTCGAGCCAACATTATTCAACACTACTGACGTCGAGTTTGCCATTCAAGAGTTTAAGAAGGGCGATAAGGAAGCTAACCATTGCCACAAAATTGCCACAGAAATTACTGTAATTGTACAAGGTAAGGCTTTAATGAAAGATATGATATTGAATAAAGGTGATATTGTTAAGATCTCCCCTGGCGAATATACAAATTTTGAAGCATTAGAAGATACAACAACCGCAGTAATAAAATTACCAGGTGCGCTTAATGATAAATATCTGGAGGAGTAAATGTTAAATATTGTAGTTCCAATGGCTGGTCGTGGCAGCAGGTTTGCTGATGCAGGGTATACAGACCCTAAGCCACTGATTGATGTACATGGTAAGCACATGATAGAAGTAGTTATTAACAACTTAACTCCAAGTTGTAAACACCGATTTATTTTTGTCTGCCAGGAAGAGCATGTAAAAGCTTACAAATTGGAAGCTATATTTGCTAGAGCATGTGAAAATTTTGAAATAGTTTCAATTAATGGTGTTACCGAAGGTGCAGCTATTACGGTACTAAAGGCTCGCGACTATTTTGATAATGACCATCCATTAATGATTGCGAATTCAGACCAATGGGTTGATCTTAATATTAATGATTATTTACAAGATATGGAACAACGTAACCTCGATGGTAGTATGTTAACAATGAAAGCTGACGATCCAAAATGGTCTTATGCAAAAGTTGATAGCCGAGGTGCTGTTTCTGAAGTGGTTGAAAAAGTTGTGATATCAGATGAAGCAACTGTAGGTATTTATAACTTCGCTAAAGGAAGTGATTTTTGTCACTTTGCTGACTCTATGATCGAGCAAGACATTAGAAGCAATGGTGAATTCTACGTAGCGCCTGTTTACAGCTTCATGGCCGATAAAGATCAAGATATAGGTATATATAATATTGGTGAAGAAGCTAAAGGTATGTATGGCTTAGGAATACCTAGTGACTTAACTTTATTTTTGTCTTTAAAAATATCCACTAAAGCGACTGATTTCTAGAATGTTACGATATATACTAAAAAATAACTTTAGATCACTTAAGTCTTTCCTCGCGCTACAGAAACAAAAGAAAGAACAGGTATTCGAATTAACTTTGAACGGTGGTTTTGGGGATATTATTCTAGACAGCCAGTTTTTATTAACATTAAGAGAGCAATACCCGAAAGCCACAATAAATGTTTATTATAGGGATGATGAGGCGGTAGCCGAACCTTCAAGCTTTAGTTGGGGAAAAACAAGGCATTACACTTCAAAGGATGGCGTAAGCTGCAATCCGATCACAGAGTGGTTAGAAGCTTTAAATTGTGTTGATACGTATACGGGCTGTAATATCGATAAGCTGGAACGAGGGATTCGAGTCTTCCCTGAGTCATTCCACAAATTTTTTGGCGGATATTGGACTCCCAATGAATTTAATAACAAAGTAAATACTATTATATTTAAGAATAGTAAATCTACTAATACACTAGAGCATTTTAATGAATTGTTGTTTAATAAATGTGTGCCTATTGTAGCGTTACATTTAAGAAGAAATGCACAAAAAATAGTAGAAATGGCTTGTGTTATACAAGATGAATTCCCGGATGTTCATTTCGTTTTACTGGGTTCTTCAGAACATCAAACTGTGCCAGACACAAATATGTTAAAAAATAAGACCTCATTGATTGATAGTTATTCTAAAGGGCTTAGCACTCTAGAGCTATTGTCTATTACACAACGGTTCGATTTATTTATCGGAGGGCGAGGAGGCTTTGAACTATTTCACTGGTTATCAGAAACTCCCTCAGTCTGTTTTTTCGATGATATGGGAAAAAGGGAGATAGAACAATTATGGTGGCATCCATCGCTCTGGATAAATAATAAAATTAATAAGCTTTACTTCTCAGATTCAAAGCTCCTTGATGTGCTTGACCATATAAATAGATCTAAGGTATTAGAATGTTCCAAAGACTATTACCATTAATATCAATTTCTTCTATAATTATTGCTCAGTTAGCCACATTTATACTATTTTATTTTTTTGATAAAGGGATCGCAGGTAAGATTGGAATTGCCTATTTGTGGGCTAACTTTTCCGCACGAATAGTCTTTTTGGGAGGAGAGCAATCATTAGTCAAACGGCTGCTGGCGTCAGAGCTATCCGAGTATACTACTGGCTTTTCACTTTACGCGACTATCACTTCTATCTTATTTTTAAGTTCAATTCCGTTAGTGTTTTTGTTTGGAGATTTAGTAAATTTAGATAAGGTCGAGTACTTATTTATAATGACATTTCTCATGCTTTTGGCTTTACAATGGCTCGAGATTTTTTCTAAGGTAGAGGGGCTTTATCACTTATACCAAATAGTACTTCTTGTCACTGCAATATTATTGGTGGCTAGCTATCTTATGGCTTATTTCTTTGATGAGAATAGTTTGTTTATTCTTATTTTAGGGCAGCGCATAGTTGGATTGATTATCACCCTTACTATATTGTTTTGGCTGTTTAAATCCTTTGTTAATAAATTTTCTCTACAAGGTTGGAGGCAGATACTTAAAAGTGATTATGGATTTATTTTATTATTAACAATTTCTCTCATTAATGTTTTTGTTGATAGGATGTTTATATCAGCTAAAGTCGAACCAGATACTTACGCTGATTACATGATTATTGTAGCTATATACTCACTGGCTATTATGCCTAAGTCGTTATTAGCTAATCAGTATTTGGTGTTACTGAAAACTGATATGGAAGGATACTTTAATACGGTTAGAAAAATATCTGCCATCTACGTACCCATACTCCTACTTCTGGGGTTCATGGCTTACTGGGTCGTCACAGTTTACCTTCTTGTTAACTACGAGTTTATGCCTGGCATCTATGGTGTGTTGGCTATTTCTGCAGTGGTTGAGGTTTTACTGGGGCCTGCTGGCATGGTAAATTCTTTTAAATATCATCCTAAATATAATTTGATTCCCGAAATTACAGGTATTGTTACATTCTTGCTTATTCTTTTATTGAATAACATATTTGGTTCACCTTCTGCAGAAGGTTTTTTATCTGTAGTAATCGCCATGGCTATTTCCAAGGTCGTTATTGCATATACAAAGTTAGTTACATTAAAAAGGTTACAGATTCACTAAATGATTACATTATTCGATACAAGTATAGCGTCAAAAAATGTAGGCGACTTTATTATTATGGACGCTGTGAACGAGCAGCTGGCAAATATTATTCCTTTTGAGCAGATAGTTACTCTGCCTACCCATGATACTTTTGGGCGAGAAGGGCGACGGGTACTAAATTTATCTGAGTACTCAATCGTAGGGGGGACAAATTTATTATCATCTCATTTGCTTAGATATCAGCAATGGAAGTTCGGGGCTAAGGACCTGTTGACTCTAAATCATGCGGTTCTAATGGGTGTCGGTTGGTGGCAGTACCAAAACTCTCCCGACTTATATTCTAGAACAGTCTGGAATCGTGTGCTTAATAAAAAAATGCTGCACTCCGTTCGTGATTCATTCACTGAAAAGCAACTTTCTAAAATGGGCATTAAGAATGTTATTAATACTAGCTGTTCTACTATGTGGGGGCTAACACCTGAGCATTGCAAAAAAATCAACCAATCTAAAAGCAACAATGTTGTTGTGACCTTAACCGACTACAACCGTGATCCTAATGCAGATCTTAAATTGATTAATTGTCTATTAGATAACTATTCTGAAGTAAGCTTCTGGCCACAAGGTAGTGGTGATGTAAGTTATTTCGAATCTCTGCACTCATTATTTAAGCGTAATGTGACATTGCTAAATCCTAGTCTCACATGCTTAAATAACGCATTATCTAATGCCGATGTAGATTACGTAGGTACGCGACTGCATGCTGGCATTAGAGCTTTGCAATACAAAAAACGTACTATTATCATCGGGATCGATAATAGGGCAATTGAAAAATCTATTGACTTCAATCTCACAGTTTTAAAAAGAACGGACATTGAGAAGTTGAACGCTTTAATTAATAAAGAAATCGAAACTAAAATTAGAATTCCGTTTGAAAATATTCAAACTTGGAAATCTCAGTTTGTTTAGTTATAAAATTGATGTTAATGCAAATTAACTTTAATCAACTAAGTTTACTCGCAGAAGTAAGTGTGCAAATTCCAGATTATTGTGCTTTACCAGAGGATAAGCAATAGTCATAGATTTTCGAGGGGAAAGTGCGTTGTATACTGAAATTAGTGAATTATATATAATCACAGTAGCGTTCAATAAAACTCTGAGAAAAAGTGGTCTGAAGCTAAAATAGTTGTTGCTGTGGATATATAGAAGTTTAAAAGGAAAAGGAAGTTATGAATCTTTGTACCATATTCCCAGACTATCCGTCTTTAGGGTTGACCTCAAAAATGATAAGAAGTCAATAGCGCATTGAGAACCTGCGGCACTGAATATAGTTCGTTATTTTCAAATAAGATCAGCAACGTATTTATGAATTTGATTAAGCGTTGAACATAGCTTGTAGTAAACACATTAAGCAGAACTTTTTCCAAGAATCCGACGAGTATTAGTCAGTACTTAAGAAGATGAAAAAGCTACGTGGGATAATGATTAAAGAGCTTTCGTTCTCTTTCACTAGCTTAACAAAGCATATACATGCCCATGGTAATCTAATGAATAGTAACCTACGCTATTTTGTTTAAATAAATACACTTAACGTTAGTTAAGTGAGATTGAGAATAAAATGAAAGTTTTAATAGTAAATACATCTGATATAAATGGAGGTGCCGCTCGTGCAGCGTATCGTCTTCATCAAGCATTGTTAGCGCAAGAAATTGATTGCAAAATGTTAGTTCAAAACAAAAAGAGTGATGATTATACTGTTGTCGGTCCAGTATCACTATATGAAAAAGTGCTTAGCAAGCTGAGGCCGTTCTTTGATGCTTTACCGTGTCTATTTATCGAAAATAAGGCATCGACCTTATTCAGTAACTCCTGGTTACCATCTGGTAAAATCATACAAAAGATAAATTCGATGAAGCCCGATATTGTGCATCTTCATTGGGTCAATGACGGTATGATTCGAGTTGAGGACTTAAAAAAAATCAATGCTCCCATTGTTTGGAGTTTACATGATGCTTGGCCCTTAAGTGGAGGCTGGCATTATGAGGAGACTCAAGTTAGTAACGCCCAAAGAAAATTAGATATTAAGATTTTTAATAGAAAGAAAAAAACATACTCTAAAATTGAAAATATGTCTATTGTCGGATTAAGTCGCTGGATCCAAGATTGCGCTAATAATAGCCCCGCCTTTAATGGGAAAAAAATTATTAATTTACCTAACCCCATTAATACAGAAATATATAAACCGATTGATAAAAAAGTATCTCGTCAATTGTGGGGACTGCCCGAAGATAAAAAACTAGTTCTTTTTGGAGCTATAGCAGCTACTAGTGATCCGCGAAAAGGATTTAAAGAACTATCAGATGCATTATCAAAACTAAATAGGTCTGATATTGAATTTGTTGTCTTTGGTTCAAGTAAACCTTTAACTCCTCCTGACTTAGGGTGTAAGGTACATTATGTAGGTATGTTGTCTGATGATGTTAGTTTAGTTAGTTTGTACAGTGCTGTAGATGTGATGGTAGTACCTAGCCTACAAGAAAACTTATCGAATGCAATAATGGAAAGTCTATCTTGCGCAACACCAGTTGTTGGTTTTGATATAGGAGGAAATAGTGATCTGATTGAGCATAAGGTTAATGGTTATTTAGCTCAAGAGTTAAATACTAAAGACCTAGCATTTGGTATTGAGTGGTGTCTTGATAATTCAAATTATGAAATGCTTTCTAGTAGAGGCAGAGAAAAAGTTTTAAAATATTTCGATAGTAAAGTTGTAGCTAAAAAGTACGTTGAAGTATATAAAAGTAAGTTGTGTAAGGGGTAATGATGAAAAAAATATTAGTCATAACACCTCGTTTCCCTTTCCCTGTTGTTGGCGGGGATAAGTTGAGAATCTATCAAATTTGCAAAGAGCTATCTAAATATTACTCTATAACACTGGTTACCTTATGTGAGAGCAAGAGCGAGATGAGCATGGTCATTTCAGACACTGTTTTCGATTCTATACATCGTTGTTTTCTTCCTAAATGGAAGTCGTATCTAAGTGTCGTTTCACGTTTTATACTGAACGAACCTATGCAAGTTTCATATTATAAATCACGAAGATTTCAAAGAATGGTTAAAGGTTTAGCAATAGATCATGATGTTGTCGTTCCTCATCTCATAAGAGTATCTGATTATGTAAAAGATTTAGATATGCCCAAAATACTAGAAATGACCGATGCATTATCTTTGAATTACAAAAGGGTCTCGGAAACTGAAAGCTACGCAGGTTTAAAGGGACTTATTTATAGGTTGGAGAGGAAAAGAGTTGAACGGTACGAAAAAGATATCCCTAAATACTTTAATTATGTTAGCTTTATTTCAGAATATGATAAAAGCTTTTTGTATAGTAATGATAGTGAAGTTTGCCAAAAAGTGGTGGTAAGCTCTAATGGTGTTGATATAACCGCACTTCCTTACAATTTTGTTACTGGTAGCAATAAACTGATTTTTATTGGAAATATGCATTCGGCACAGAACTTTGATGCTGCATATTTTTTTGCAGAAAAAGTTATGCCCGAATTATCTAAAATATGTAAGTTCGAATTTCATGTCATTGGAAAAATCCCTGAAAGATACGAAGCTCAATTGAAATCTTTAAATAACGTGATAGTAACTGGATCCGTAGACAACGTCTGCGAATACGCCCATGGAGCTTTAGCTGCTATCTGTTCAGTGAGGCTTGGTGCTGGTGTTCAAAATAAAATACTGGAATACATGGCGCTAGGAGTTCCAACAATCTCAACATCTATTGGTCTTGAAGGATTGGAAGCTCAGGTAGGACAAGATATTTTGATCGCGGATACTGTTGAAGATTTTATAAAGCATATCCTTCTATTAAAAAACGACTGCTCCTATTCTGAAAATATTGCAATATGTGCGCATAACTATGTCTCGAACAATCATTCTTGGAGTAGTAAACTACAACCTATAGTGAAAGCAGTTGGTTCGATAGGTTGAGTTATATAGTCGGTTGTTGCTTAAATCAATTTGACCTTTTTCACCATATAGCGATCGGCGAGTTAAACCACTATAGTCAGTGACATCGTATCATGGGCAAAGCAAAAATTTACATAGTTTACTGGAAGCAATACAAGAAGGCTTTAACTCTGCGAAGCTCAATAGCTTTTAGTTGGAGGATGCTGCTATAACATCGTGGTGCAAGCGCAAGCTTACAAGGCGTCGAGTACGGCGTAAATTTCACGCTGTTGTTGATGCTGATACGCATGTAGTAGTGAGCACAGCGGCATCCCTCGATTCAGTGCTTGATCGTGAAGTTTTACCCAAACGGTTAAATCCACCTCGCCGCAAAATAGGCAAGGTCTCTGCATACGGCGCCTATGACGCTAATAGCTGCTACACGGCACTAAAAGGTAAAGGAGTGATTCCTGTCAGTTCTCCAAGGAAGAACGCTGTATACTGGGAGATAGGGCCTAAACACAATCAAGCAGTTAAAGCGCTGAAGAATGAACAGCTAGAAGAATGAAAATACAACCAAGCTATGATGCACGTATACTATCATGGGCTGCCGAAAGCCTATACAAGCAACCGCCAAGTGACAAGCTGAGTTTGCGTAATTACAACGCCCAAGTGGGAGAAGTGATGGTAATTGTATGTTTTTCTGGAAATATACACTCAGTGATTTTTTTTGTGGGTAATTAATACAAAGGTTTTTATATAGTTTAAATTTTATGCCTTTTAATTTCCAATTCCAACTTAATTTTCATTGAATAACTAATAGATTAATAAATAGAATGATGGATAAGATTTCAGTAGTAACAATCTGTTTTAATATTGCTCAAGAGTTGGCTGATACATTAGATTCAGTTTTAGAACAAGACTATTCGAATATCGAGATTATAGTTATCGATGGTGGCTCTGCAGATAATACTCAAGAAGTACTCACAGCATATAAAGTAAAAGCTGAAGAACTAAATATCCCCTTCCTCTGGATTAGTGAAAGGGATGAAGGGATTTTTGACGCGATGAATAAGGGTTTAGAGCGTTCTTCTGGTGAATGGATCGCTTTTATGAATGGTGGAGATAGCTTTTACACAAATTCAGCTTTATCAAAATTGATCTATAACTCAAATGGTTATGATGTTGTTTACGGTAGTCGCTGCAATGCTTATGAGGCTTACACTATGAGTGTTTCATCTAAGTCGTTTGATGAAGTTCGTTTTCATCTCCCCTTCTGCCATCAATCTTGTATAGTACGAAGTAAAGTACATAAGAAATACCCATTTGACACTTCTTTTAAGCTTCATTCAGAAATTGATTTTTTTTATAAGATAAAGTCTCTAGGCTATCAGTTTAAAAGGATAGGGGACATTATTTCAATATATGATACTCACGGTGTTTCATCAGTTATTGACCGGGTATCTCGGTGCGAAAGAAGGCGCATCGTATTATCATATTCTTTGTCTCGGTTCTATCTAATTGATTATTATCTTTGGGAGTTTAAAAGAGCTGTTGTTTTTAACTTGAAGGGGACAAGTCTTGGTCTTTTACTACTCAAGTTAAAACATAAGATTGAAGCTTAAGAGGAAGTTAGCATTATGGTTTTAATATTTATTGATAACATTGACAGGCTAAATTTTTTTGAGAGGTATGCGCAAGCTACACTCGAAAAATGTCTTTTTGTAACTACAAAACATTATATTTCAGTAAAGCTCTCACGTAAATACAAGGTGTTCTTGCTTGGGCCATTACAAGACTGTATAACTCACCTACCTAGCGATGAGCAAGTCATACGGTCTTGTACTCATGTTTATAGAGGTAGCCAATCTGTTGAAAAAGCTCAGCTAGTATACTCTACGGTTTTTGAACTATTAAATAAAATTGACTTGAATATTCATGAAGTAAGTTATGGAATGATATTTAATGGGAATGCTGCATCTCAAAAAGCTTTCGCTGAGTACATGAAAATTAATCTTAAGGCTTGCATTTACTGCGAGATTGGTAACTTCCCTCGTAAAATGTTTTTTGATATTAAGGGGGTCAATGCTCAATCTTCTTTGTATAGTGAACCTGGATTATTAGATGAAATCCCACCCGTATCGGATAACGAGCATAATGCTTGGATCGATGGCTATGAAGAATATAAATCCAAACCATTGCCGCAAAGTAAAATTAGGATAGAACATTTTATTTCGTATATAAGCGATAGTATCTTTAGTTACCTAGGTTACGGGATTAGGGAAGAGAGTGTCTCTCTTTTAAAAAGGGGGGGCGATTTTTTAAAGCTTCTTTATAAGAAACGCTTTTCTCTAGGCGTAGGGCGTAAGAAAATAAGTAGTTTAGTAGGTGAACAGTATGAAAGTAGTGTAGGTTATGTTTTCTTTCCGACACAAGTTCGATTCGATTCACAGTTAATTCTTAATAGTGACGTAGATAATATTTTAGGTTTGAAGAAAGCTAAAGTATACGCTAACTCTAAAGGCTTAGATTTATATGTTAAAGTCCACCCAGCAGAGACAAGCCATGAAATACTTTCAACTTACAATAAGCTTAAGGATGAGATAGGGTTTAAGCTTGTGTCTGGTAATACAAATGAACTTATCAAATGTGCTAATGCTGTGGTAACGATTAATTCTACAGTCGGTCTTGAGTCATTAATATATAGAAAAGAAACTTTGGTTCTTGGTCGGGCCCTTTATAGTGGTTTTGACTTTGAGAGAACTAAGAAGTACATCCATCATTACCTTATTGATGTTGATTATTTTTCTTCAGAACCTATTGATACTTCCATACTTCAGGAAATAGAAAGAAAACTGAAAGTTAGCTGTAATTTTTGATAAACTTCACGCGGTAATTTAATGATTTCATAACATGTAGGATGTTTTTTGTCGGTTACGTATTTGATAAGCAAAAGAAAGTTAGTGTCAGCTTCCTGTCTTTGGTTGATGTGTATTGCATACTCACCTCTCCTGTCAGGTTTAATTGGTGTGCCAACTATAGTAATTTATTATCCAGTGTTGTTAGGGTTGTTTTTCTACTATCTTTCCGAAGACGGTATAAGTTTTTCATCATTATCTTTACTAATTGTGTTCATCTGTATAGTTTTGATAAATACAATGGTCATTGAAAATGCTATCTATTTTAATAGGTTTATATTCTTTCCATTTGTTATATTTTGCTCCTATCGAATAGCCCACGACAAAATCTTGGTTAATATTCTTTGTGATATTTTAACTAAATTTGCCTATGTTGCGATTTTTCTGGCTTTTTTATCTTTCCTTTATAGGTTCTTCGGTGGTGACGCGCTAGTTGATATTAAGAATCCTGATGGGAGGGTTGCCTCTTTATATTTGTTTTCTTTAAGTCATAGCACCTTTGGGAACATAATTCGAGGAGGATTTATATATGATGAGCCAGGAATGTTTTCTTTTGTCTTGACTGTAATCGTTGTTCTTAGAGAAGTTACTAAAAAAAGTAAGAAAGGGTCTTTAGCTATTCTTTTAGGGGGGGTATTTACCTTCAGTTTAGCTCATATATTCATTTTGCTATTGTATGTTATCGTTTCGATACGATTAAAATATTCTATATTCCTAGCTGCTTCACTTATGTTCTTGGTTTTTCTACTCTATGATCATATGAGCTTTCTTACAAATAGGTTAACGATTGAGGCGCTTTTGGATAGCAATCGCTTACAGCAGTTGGAGAATTTTAATAGAATTGCTAGTGAAAATATTATCAAATTTGGTAATTATGAGTGTTCAGAACGTCCGGGAAGTATTTGTAAAGAACATGGTGATATTAGTTCATCTCCGGTAACTCCTCTTTATATTGGAGGCTTGCTTTACTTATTTATCCAGGTGGTGACATCCTTTCTTTTTTTGTGCTTTGTCTTACTAAGAAAACAGTTTGTGTTTCCTGCGTTAGCGATGTTTTTAATTTTGTTGCAGCGGCCATTTTTTATAGGGTTTGGGTATGGCTTGATGATTTATATCCCATTTTTTACAATGTTGATACCTATGGTTAGAAAGGGAAAGTTAATAATAAGTAACAAACCATAGTATTCTGAAATTATATTTTAATTAGTTTGCAGTTAATAATGAACTATAGGCTAAGCATTTTTAAATTTAACCATTTAGTGACTTTATCTTAAGGGGGATTTATGTTTTTGATTGCGGGTCCATGTGTCATCGAATCTGAAAGTTTAGTTCTAGATACTTTTGCACAGTTACAAGAGATTACAAGTAATCTTGGTATTGAATATATTGCAAAGTCGTCTTTCACGAAAGCTAATCGATCTTCAGTAAATGCTTTCACAGGTCCCGGTATTGATGAAGGATTGAAGATTTTGCAAAAAGCTAAGGATAAATTAGGTCTAAAGGTGTTAACTGACGTTCACGAAGACACTCCTCTGGAAGAGGTTGCTTCAGTAGTTGATGTCCTACAAACCCCTGCTTTTTTGTCACGTCAAACAGGTTTTATCCAACGCGTCGCATCTATAGGCAAACCGGTAAATATCAAAAAAGGACAGTGGATGCACCCAGCAGATATGGCGCCTGTAGTAGAAAAGTGTCGAACTGTTGGAAATGAAGATATTTGGCTTTGTGATAGAGGAACAAGTTTCGGCTTTGGTCAACTAGTTAACTACATGCCCGGTTTAAACATTATGAAGGAGACTGGTTGTAAAGTGGTGATGGATGCAACCCACAGTGTTCAAATGCCTGGTACCTTGGGCGGTTCAACTGGTGGCAATAGGTATCATGTGCCAGCTATTGCGCGTGCGGCTGTTGCAGTTGGAATAGATGGACTATTTATGGAAACCCATCCAGATCCCGATAACGCACTGTGTGATGGGCCTAATATGTTGCCTCTCAAACATATGGAAGAGCTTCTTGAAACTCTTTTAGAGATTGATGAGGTTGTTCACCGCCGTTCCTTTATAGAGTCTAAATTGATTTAGTATTATGGCTGTTAAATTAAATACCCCCATTAAGTTGGTTTTGTTTGATGTCGACGGCGTCATGACTGATGGAACCATTTATATGGCTGAGTCTGGCGAATTTTGTAAAGCATTCAATGTAAAAGATGGACTCGCTATTGAGTTGTTGCGTGCGCATGAGATTAAGTCTGGTGTTATATCTGGTAAAGCAAGTCCTGCGTTAACAAATCGCTGCCAGAAACTAGGCTTTGATATCATCGAAACGGGTTGTAAGCACAAGCTTCCTAAGCTGGAACAAATCTGCACTAATTTTAATGTTACTGCTGATGCTATAGCCTTTTGTGGTGATGATGTTCTCGATTTACCCATAATGGAGCGATGTGGTTTATCCGTAGCACCTGCAGATGCTCATCAGTTAGTTCTAGAACAAGCTGATTGGGTATCTGCATATAAAGGTGGTTCTGGAATGGTTAGAGATTTTGTAGATACCTTATTACTGAGCCAAAGCAATATTGGGCTAAAGGAGATATATCAACCATTGCTAAGAAAAATCGCTCTAGATGACCTCACTGGTGTCGAACAATGAGTCCTCCCATAAAAGTAGTGATACCCGCTAGGTTTGGCTCTTCCCGTCTCGCAGGAAAACCCTTGCTTCAATTATGCGGAAAACCAATGTTTTGGCACGTGTTTCAAAGAACAGTTGAAGCAGGAGTTGCACCAGAAGATATTGTGTTAGCGACAGATGACCAGCGCATATACTCAGAAGCGACTCGCTTGGAGATAACTTGCTTGATGACTGCCGTGGATCATGCCAGCGGTACGGACCGGTTAAATGAGGTTGCGAATAAACTTAATTGGATTAATGATACGCTGGTCATCAATGTTCAAGGAGATGAGCCGTTAATTCCTAGCCAATTAATTCAACAACTCATTAATTTTACTAATGAAAGACCACATTTTGATATCACAACTGCAGTATCACCGATTCAAACTACTGAAGATGTAACTAATCCCAACATAGTGAAGGTGGCTATGGGAGAGCACAATCGAGCTGTTTACTTCTCTCGCTCAGCTATCCCCTTTAACCGTGATGAGCCTAACTGTGTAGATATGATATATCGTCATATTGGAATATATGCGTATTCAGTAAAAAGTCTTCAGCAATTTTGCCAATACCCAGAATCGGCTATAGAAAGGATGGAAAAGCTTGAGCAATTGCGAGCGTTGAGTAATGGTTTGAGCATTGGTGCAACGATTGTTGAAGAGGCACCGCCCCATGGTATTGATACCAAGCAAGATTATGTCAACATTAAATATTTGATGGAAAGCTAATATGTCAGTTATTGAACGCGCTAAAGAAGTTATCCGCACAGAAATTAGCGGTTTAGAATTTATGGCTACACAGTTGGGCCAGTCTTTTGAAGATGCTGTAGATGCAATTCTAAATACGAAAGGGCGGACTATTATTTGTGGTATGGGTAAATCTGGCATTATTGGTAAAAAAATTGCTGCCTCGTTTGCAAGCACAGGAACAGCTGGTTTTTTTATGCACCCAGGAGAAGCATTCCACGGTGATTTGGGTATGGTTAAGCCAGAAGATGTGTTTATTGCTATATCCAACTCCGGTGAAACAGACGAAGTGCTTAAATTGCTGCCTTTCTTGCGTGATAATGGCAATTTTATTATCGCAATCACTGGTCGACCAGCCTCTTCATTAGCAAAATCTGCGCAGTGTCACTTGGATATTTCTGTCCCTCAGGAAGCATGTCCATTGCAACTTGCTCCAACGGCCTCGACCACTGCAACGCTGGCTATGGGGGATGCTTTGACGATTTGTTTAATGGAAGAGCGTAATTTCAAACCAGAAAATTTTGCTCGCTTTCATCCTGGCGGAAGCCTTGGTCGCCGCTTACTTGGAAAAGTAAGAGATGAGATGATTTCCGATTATTTACCACTAGTAAAGCCAGATACTCCTTTTAAAGATGTTATTAATATTATTTCAAGTGGACAGTTGGGACTTGCGGTAATTCTAGAGTCTTCTAAAACGGGAATTATTACGGATGGAGATTTGCGGCGTGCTATGGAAAGTAGAGGGAAAGATGTATTCGATCTAACCGCAATAGATATTGCAACTTTTGACCCCGTTTCCACCTCACCTGAAGTTAGCATTCAGACTGCATTTAAAGTTATGGATGAAAACAAGATTAACGCATTGTTAGTTTTTGAGGCGGATAGTGTCGTGGGTTTATTAAGGAAATAGATTGTTAGGGTCTGTTGCTCCTTCGCAGTTAAATTTTGTTCGAGAAAAATCGTTTTAGGCGCGGCAAGGGGTATGTAGCCTAGCTTTTAAAATAAATACTCCTTAACAATGCATACAAACGATTATAGAGCAACGATTGGTGGTCTTATGCAAATTTTGTGGGAACGAATAGACATCGCTTAACAAAGAGGGGTTCAAAATGCCTATGATTTGTTATTATGTGGTAGTTTCCAAATACTCCTTTATTTTCAATGTTAAGTGACCTTTAAATGAATAAGATACTCGTCACTGGCGGCGCTGGTTTTATAGGCAGCGCCGTTGTGCGCCATATCATCGATAATACCAACGATGGCGTATTAAACGTTGATGCGCTGACCTATGCGGGTAATGTGGCCTCGTTAGATGCGGTGGCATCCAATCCGCGTTATCAGTTTTTGCAGGCCAATATTTGTGACAAAGCGGCGATGGTCAAAGCCTTTGCTGAGTTTAAGCCAACGGCGGTGATGCACCTAGCGGCAGAGAGCCATGTAGACCGCTCTATTGATGGCCCGGGTGAGTTTATTCAAACTAATATCGTTGGCACGTATACTTTATTAGAAGCGGCGCGCGAGTATTGGGCTGGCTTAGCGGGTAAGGCCAAGGATGACTTCCGTTTCCACCATATCTCCACCGATGAGGTGTATGGTGACTTAGAAGGCACAGAGGACTTATTCTTAGAAACCACCCCTTATGCGCCTAGCTCGCCGTATTCGGCCTCTAAAGCGTGCAGTGACCATTTAGTTCGCGCATGGCATAGAACCTACGGTTTGCCAGTGGTGGTGACTAACTGCTCAAACAATTATGGGCCTTATCATTTTCCTGAAAAGCTTATTCCGCATGTGATTTTAAACGCCCTAGAAGCCAAAGCCTTGCCGGTATACGGCGATGGTTTGCAAATTCGAGATTGGCTATTTGTAGAAGACCACGCAAGGGCGCTGTACAAAGTAGTGACTACGGGTGAAGTAGGGGAGACCTACAACATTGGTGGCCACAATGAAAAAACCAATATTGAGGTAGTGCGCACCATATGTAGTTTGTTAGAAGAGCTCGCCCCTAGTGAGGCTAAGGCCAAGCTCGCGGTGGCAGGGCACAGTCACTTTGAAGATTTGATTACCTTTGTTAAAGATCGCCCCGGGCATGACGCGCGCTACGCGATAGATGCCTCGAAAATAGCCAATGAATTGGGTTGGACACCAGACGAGAGTTTTGAGACGGGCATTCGCAAAACCGTACTATGGTATTTGTCTAATCAGCCATGGTGGCAAGCGGTGCTTAATGGTGATTACCAATTAGAGCGCTTAGGCTAGGAGTTGACATGAAAGCATCAAATAGTGCTAAACCTTTTAAAGGAATTGTATTGGCGGGTGGTAGCGGTACCCGTTTACACCCTATCACCATTGGCATTTCTAAACATTTATTACCTATCTACGACAAGCCGATGATTTTTTATCCGTTGTCGGTACTGATGCTCTCAGGAATAAAAGAGATATTAATCATCTCAACTCCAGAAGACTTGCCCAATTACCAAAAGTTGCTCGGTGACGGCAGCAGGTTTGGTATTACGTTAACCTATGCTGAGCAGCCCAGCCCTGATGGCTTAGCACAAGCGTTTATTATTGGTGAGAAATTTATTGGTGATGATAATGTCGCGCTGATTTTAGGCGACAATATTTTTTATGGTCAGCGCTTTACTGACAAGTTGCTACATGCAACAAGTAAGTCCTCTGGCGCTACAGTATTTGGGTATCATGTCAACGATCCCGAGCGTTTTGGTGTGGTGGAGTTTGATAGACAAGGTAAGGCATTAAGTATTGAAGAAAAACCAAAACTTCCTAAGTCTAATTATGCCGTTACTGGCTTATATTTTTATGACAATCAGGTGGTCGAGATAGCTAAATCCATCATACCCTCTGCGCGTGGCGAGCTAGAAATTACCGATGTGAACATGGCGTATCTTAAGAGCGACGTTCTCAGCGTTGAGCTCCTCGGGCGCGGCTTTGCTTGGTTGGATACGGGCACTCATAGCTCACTTTTAGAGGCGGGGCAATATGTTCAAACTATTGAGCATCGCCAAGGCTTAAAAGTCGCCTGTATAGAAGAAATTGCTTTTAACCAAGGTTGGCTGAGTCAGGAGGGGCTGCAAGCTCAGGCTGACGCCCTGAAAAAGACAGGTTACGGACAATACTTACAATGCTTGTTAGATGAGCAGCGCGCTCAAACGCTAAGTCAATAATTGGATTAAAGAACGCAAGAGTGAATGTAATAGACACTCGTATTAGTGATGTAATAATTGTCGAGCCTAAAGCGCTTGGCGATGAGCGCGGTTTATTATCGGCCTTTCAATCAGAGCTCTATAAGACTTTGTCGATTGTTGACTAAGATTTTGTGCAAAATAACTACTCTCTCTTTGGGCTGGGCGCGCGGCTTACATTTTCAAAAAACAAAGCCACAAGTCAAGTTAGTGCGGGGCGGCGTATTTGATTCTGTTGTCGGTAACTCTCTCACCCTTGCCCATTGGGCTGGAGTCGCCCTGTTCGAAGGCAGCAAACGCTAGTTTTAGGTGTCGTTAAGCTTAGTCCATGGTTTGTGGTGACTAGAGGTGTGGCGGATTTTGAAAGCTATTGCACCGATTATTACGACTTGAGTGATGAGCGCAACTTAGCCTGAGGTGACAGCGAGGTAGGCATTGAATGGCCACTGAAAGGCGTTCAGATCTTCAACAAAAAAAAGCATAGGACTATGTGCAGAGCTATTCGCCCAATGAATGTGTTGCTAACCGGTACAAACAGTCGGTTAAGCACACGCTTACAAGGTTTAGCCAAACAGCAGATCTTTTATTGTGAATGCCGCAGAACATACATCAGTCGATAAAGCACGAACTGAGCTGGAACTAGCCGCCCACGATTAACGCAAAGGGACCTGAATATTTAGCAATAACGGCGAGTGATAAGAGCCAGATGTGATCGCTGAACAGTGCGGCTGCCGCCCTTATTTTAGCGTGTTGTGAGTAAATTAAGGGCGGTAAAACTGCTTGGAGCAGTTACCGCGATAGTGGGGACATACTCACTAGTTGGCATGAATTTACCCGAGCGATTTTGACCGAAGGCTTAGTCCAAGGCAAGTTGACCAACGCGGTGAAGCTAAATGTGATTAAAACCGAAGATAATCCACTACCTGTGCCGTTCGCCGCTTACTCGGTGATGGATTGTGCCAGTATGTTTGATGCTTGGGGAGTGGGGGCTAGTGACTGACGTAGCGCATTATCTCGTGTTTTTATCAGGTTTTAATGGGGTGGCAAATGTTTTAAGCTGTAAAGTGTCACATTAGTTAATTAGCATTATTATGCCCAGCCATATAGAGAAGAGTTAATGAAAATAGCAGTAGCTGGTACAGGTTATGTAGGTCTGTCCAACTCTATGTTGATCGCACAGCACCACGAAGTGGTGGCTGTAGATATTGTTCCTGAAAAAATCGCTTTGCTGAACAACAAACAATCGCCGATTGTCGATAAAGAGATTGAAGACTTTTTAGCCAATAAACCCCTCAATTTCATAGCCACCTTAGATAAGCAGCAGGCTTATGCAGGCGCTGATTATGTGATTATCTCCACGCCTACCGACTATGACCCAGAAACCAACTATTTCAATACTAAGTCGGTTGAAGCGGTGATTGCCGATGTATTAGCGATTAATCCCGAAGCGGTGATGGTGATTAAGTCGACTGTGCCGGTGGGTTACACTAAATCAGTACGAGATAAATTTAGTGTAGATAACATTATTTTTTCACCTGAGTTTTTGCGAGAGGGCAGGGCACTGCATGATAACTTACACCCGTCACGTATTGTGGTGGGTGAGGAATCGGAACGCGCGCAAGTGTTTGCCGATTTGTTGGTTGAAGGCGCAATAAAAGAAAACATTGATGTATTGCTTACTGATTCAACCGAAGCAGAAGCGATTAAGTTGTTTGCTAACACCTATCTTGCGCTGCGGGTGGCTTACTTTAATGAGTTAGATACTTACGCAGAAACACATGGCTTAGATAGCCGGCATATAATCGAAGGGGTGGGTCTGGACCCGCGCATTGGTAATCATTACAACAACCCTTCATTTGGCTACGGTGGTTACTGTTTACCTAAAGATACCAAGCAATTGTTAGCTAACTACAAAGATGTACCGAATAATATTATTGGTGCGATTGTTGATGCCAATACTACCCGTAAAGACTTTATTGCTGAATCAATCGTAAAGCGTAACCCAACGCGTGTAGGCGTATATCGCTTAATTATGAAATCGGGCTCTGATAATTTCAGGGCCTCGAGTATTCAAGGCATTATGAAGCGCATCAAAGCCAAGGGTATTGAAGTAGTGATTTATGAACCGGTGATGGAAGAAGACGAGTTTTTCCACTCTAAGGTTTATCGAGACTTAGATGCATTTAAACAAGACTGTGATGTGATAATTGCTAATCGCATGGTGGATGATATTAAAGACGTTGCAGATAAAGTGTATACCCGCGACCTGTTTGGTAGTGACTAAGTCTAAAGATTTACACTGAAGCCAGAGTCAAGGCATTAGCCTTGGCTCTTTTATTTTAGTTATCTTAAGAATGCGTGTTCTAGGGTATAATCTTTCTTTTTTTTTGGATTCATCATGGCTAGAACTGCAGCTGCATTACACATTTTGGTTAAACACAAAGAACAAGCTGAGGAGATTATGGCCCAGCTTAAAAAAGGCGCGAAATTCCAAACCTTAGCAAAAAAGCACTCGACTTGCCCTTCAGGAAAAAAGGGCGGTGATTTAGGCGAGTTTCGACGCGGGCAAATGGTGCCGCAGTTCGACAAAGTATGCTTTAGTGGTGAGATTCTTGTGCCGCACTTAGTTAAAACTAAGCACGGTTGGCATGTAGTTAAAGTGCTTTATAGGACTTAACTTTCGGATCCCACTATTATTTGTTGCTGACAGTTGCCTCGAGGTCTGAGGTGGTGGATTTATCATCGATAACTCCACCTTCATTAAGCACCTAGTATAGCAATCTGAATTAAGAGCAGCTTTCTGGCAGGTCGTGCTCAAGTCTAATCTGTTTTAATTTACTTAAGCTTTCTGATAATTCAGTTTGTGCTTCTAGCACATTGCTCACTTGTTTATCGAGCTTGATAATTTCTGTGTAGCTAGCATTTAGCTTATCAACATCCCCTGTTTCAGCGTAACTTAGGGCTTCTAGCCACACACCAGCCTCTTGGTAATGAGGCTCGCTGGCGGCTTTTGATAACTGAGCATTACTTAAAGCGCTTGAGTAATCGCATTTTGCTAATGCCACTATGCCATCAACAGCGGGCTCGCCAATGGCTGCAATAAGTTGTTCTTTGCTTGGAAGTTGATTAGAGCTAGTCTCAGCAGTCTCTTGCGGGGCTTGCTCTGCAGAACTTTGCTTAGCATCTTGCACGGCTCCTACCGCTGCGCCTGATGCAGCCCCAACGGCTGCTCCTCTTGCTGCTGACTCTAAAGGGTCGCCCCCCCAAATAAGACCAGAAACTAGGCCGCCAGCCGCACCGGCTAGTGCGCCGGTACCTGCTCCTTCTGCGGTGTTGGCGCAACCAGATACGTGTAAAATAACTATCAAAGATATTATGGCTAAAGTCGATCTGATGTTAATGATAGAGCTGTTGGTTATTTGTTGAAAACGAGTGCTTATTCGCATTTTACTTCCATTGTAGTTGTCGATTATCTAGTTTAGTTATACAACATACTGGCTTGAATTATTGAGTTTTTGTTAAAGATAACTGAGTAATTTTTTTTAGTTGATTAGTATAACAGTTGTCGTGACTTTCCTCTGGTTTCCTCATACCTTAGTCACAGCACTGAAAGGGATACAGTGCGGAGCTTGCAGTTGCTTGGCGAGAGGCGTAAACGCAGTGTTAACTAATAGCTAACAATATAGTTGTTGAAAAGTTCAGGTTCTTTATATTAACTTTGACAAAAGTGACTGGTAACTTTGTTAAAGGTTACACCTCTATTGTTAAAAGAAGAGGGCATTAATTAGGTTTTTGATAGGGTATAAAGCAAGGTTTGGTAGCTAAAACCCCTTGTTTAATCATATTTCTTCTAATGGATTAGTTTACGAGTGTCATTATTCAAAGATAGTTTAAAAGGAGGCGCTACTCGATATATCGCCCTAGCTATAAATTTCTCTCTATTGGTTTTGGTAGTTCGTTCTTTAGGAGCAGAGCTTCGCGGTGAGTACGTTTATCTATTGGGCTTAAGCGCTGTGATTGCAAAGTTCATAAGCTTTAGTGTCCAGTCATCTATCCATAATCGCCGGTTGAGCGGTGACCCCTTGTCTTCACTGTTGGGTTTTTTCGTACTTCTTTGTTTAATTTGTGCTGTAGTTTTTGCCATAGCAATGTTGGTAAATACTTACACCCACTTTGCAAGCATTAGCTTTTTAGTTTTGTTATTGTTGGTTACTGTTATCACTATCGCAGATGCATTCACAGTACAGCTTTACGTTTATAACGGCTTAATCAACGCCTACAACCGTTCACTCGTGATTACCGCAATAGTTACATTTATAACTACGTTATTGCTTTTGTGGTGGGGGATGGGCTTAACCGGTGTTTTTGCCGGTTTCATCATTGGTAAGTTGTATTTTTGTTGCTCGTTTTTGTATGCACTATCGTCGGAAAATATCGATTTATCAAAACCAGATTGCCGACCGTCAACAATCATTGAGCTATTGCGAAACAGCTTGAGTTTACATGTTGGCATGGCTGGTCAGGTGGTGATCGCTCAAACTAGTGTCATCATGTTAGGGGCTTCGCTTAATATGGCGGGTGCAAGTTACTACCAGTTATCTTTGCAGCTCATATCACTAGTTTATATTTTCTCTCAATCTGTCTCATTTGTGTTTCTGTCCAAAAACTCCTCTGGGAAACTAGCCGAAAACTGGAGAGAGCAAAAAGGTGTTATCGGTTTATTATTGCCGCTTTGTATCTTGATATGTACTGTATTGTTTTTCGCAGCAAAGCTTATTCCTTATGTTTTTGGTGAAGAGTTTGAAGAAGCAGTGGCCATTTTTAGGGTTATGCTGCTAGTTGTGCCTATCGTTGTCTTTAAGAACTTGATTCAAAATCAAATCCTCTCTAGAGGGTACTTCAAGGTGTTTTCTTTTTTTACTCTTTTGGTGGCGGCTATTAGCGTGCTGGCAAATTATCTATTGATTCCCTCGCTTGGCGTGGCGGGGGCTTCTTATGCTTATGTTATTGCAAATAGCTTTTACGTGGTAATGCTTGTTTATTTGGTTCTTCGCTTAAATCGTGAGGTAGTTGATGAGGTATAGCATGCTTGGTCATTGCAGGTTCAGATGCTGTTAAGCCAAGAACAAAAAGATCTATCCCTCGCGTTTCTATTTACGGTTCTTGTATTCCTTGTGCCTTGGGTGGAGTTACGAGGCGCAGGCTTAGCCGATTTGGCAAATTATATCTATCGCTTTAACGAGTTAAAGGTATATGGTTCAGAATTTATTAACCCAGATAATTCACTGATTGGTTACTTCACTTCTGAAGCTGCTTGGGCATATTTGCTACTGCTTCTATCTAAAACGGGTATTGAAGCCAAGACTGCAATGTTCGCTATTTCTTTCTTTTGCTTTCTTTGTATTAGTTCATTCGTTTTTGTAAGAGTGAATAAGCTATATGCTGCTTTGTTGCTGGTAAACCCTTTGCTTATAGATTTAGTTATGGCCCAGCAAAGAAGCGCTCTCGCTTTAAGCTTGTTCCTATTAGCAATACCTAGAGCAAACCAACACCTTAAAGCCATGTTGTTTGTTATGGGAGTGTTTACCCATGCTGTATTTTTGTTTATGAGTGCCCTTTATTACTTATCGAAGTTACTTTCACAAAGAGAGAGAGAGGAATCAAGCAATCAATTCTACACACTTGCTGTAATTGTGGTGGTTGCTGCTGTGTTTATATTTGGTAAAGATGTGTTGCTTGCTTTGTTGGGGGATCGCAGAGCAGGTGTCTCAGGTAAGTCAGTTTCCTTTCTGTATGCTGCCTTCTGGATTGTAGCGTTGTTCTATGTAGCGGCTTTTCACAAAGAAGTCCCTTATTATCATACTTATATGTGTTTGTTTTTTTTGACTCTATTTTTGTTTGCTACCTTGTCAGGTCAGTATAGCTCCCGTTATATAGCACTTGGATATCCTTTTTTTATCGTCACGATGGGGAGCTTCGAAAGAAATAAATCTTTGGTGCTATTTCTTGGGTTATTAATGTATCAATATTTGCAGTGGATTTATTGGTGGGGATTTTTGAATTGAGCTTAAGAGCGAGTGAGACAACTAAACACGGCCTAATTATTGTTCCTACTGATGCTTTAGGAGGAGCCGAATCAAACCTAATGAAGGTGGCAACAGAGCTGAAAAGACGCCGTTGGAATCTCTGTATAATTTTTTTGTCTAGAGGTGATAACGGGAAGTGGGATCAGTTTGATGTTAGTGAAAAACACTATGTAGCTTCAAATCGGGAGTTATATGGATTTATCAAATCGGTATTATGGTTGGCTAAAAAGCGGCTAAGCGGACAACGGTTTGATTTGTCTTTCACTTCTCATGTGCATACCAATGCATTTGTTGGGCTGTGCACTCTACTTGGTTGTTTGGCTGTTAAGCGTAGGGTTTATCGCGAATCTAGCAAACCGTTTGACCGCTACACGGGTCTTAGGATATTTGCTTTCAAATTAATGTACCGATTATATCGAGCGCCCGACTTACTTGTGTTGCAAACCCAAGACATGAAAGAACAGCTAATGAAAAGGGTGCCTTTTACCAGAGCTCGTCGATTAAAGGTAATACCTAATCCGGTTGAGTATGAGAGCTTGTTAAAGCGTTCAAAGCAGTCTGCGGACGTTAAATATCCTCTACACGAAAATCAAAACACGGTTGAATTAGTAAGTGTCGGCAGGTTAGTTGATGCCAAAGCCTTTGATGTACTGTTGTATGCCTTTAAACAGCTATTGGACTCTTCTACTCATCAACGTTATCGGTTAAACATTGTGGGTAAGGGGCCTAACTACGACAGCTTGGTTTGTATTGCAGAAGAGTTGGGTATTAGTAACAAGGTCTGTTTTCATGGGCATATAGCTAACCCTTTACCTTTAATGCGAGAAGCTGACCTTTGCGTAGTTTCTTCTAGGGTTGAAGGATTTCCTAATGCTCTTCTAGAAATGATGACTGTATCAAAAGCAGTAGTTTCAACTACATGTGCTGACGGCGTATCTTCTCTACCCGGTATAAGCGTTTGTGATACTGAAAGTGCTAAACAACTTTCCAACGCTATGGTTCAAGAGTTGTCTGTCTGCTCAAGTGAGCGAAGGAAAAAAATCATCCTGATGCGAAAGCATGTTAAAACACGAACAGTGGAAGGTTTTGTAAACAGTTTGCTAGAAACCACAGACGAAGCAATTAATTACTAATAGATTTTAAGCGATGAATTGAATGGCCAAGCGTAAAGTATTACATGTTATTACTAATTTTGGTGGGATTGGCGGTGCAGAAACCATGCTAATTCGAGTTATAAACCAAAGTGATCAAGAGTTTGAACATGTAATCGTTTCTCTAATGGATGTATCAGAAGTATTAACAAGCAGGCTTAATACCAATATAAAGCATTATGCTTTGGGGGCTTCATCTATTGTAGGCTTGCTCAAGGCAACTTTTCAGCTAAGAAAAATCAGCAAAGTCGAAAAGCCTGAACGAGTATACGCTTGGATGTATCATGCCAATTTTGTTACTGCCTTGGCTAAATGCTTTGGTTTTATTAAGGTTGATCTAGTTTGGGGAGTCAGGCATTCGTTAGATTGTTGGGAATCGGAAAAAACAAGCACTAAGTTGGCCATACTGTTTGGTAAAGCCTTACGTTGGGCTCCTGCTAAAGTGGTTCATTGTTCTGAAAGGGCTCTGAAGCAGCATGTTGAGTTTGGATACCATAGCGATGAAAAATCACTTTGGATACCCAATGGATATACGTTCCCTGAACATCAGCTTCGTTCATTTTCACACAATAATTTTGTTATTGGCGCAGCTGGGCGTTTTCATGATGCTAAGGATTATCAAACTTTACTTTCTGCATTCTCCATGTTGTTAAATGCAAATAGTGCTTTTACCCTAGTAATTGCTGGACGGGATATCGACAGTGACAATCAGGTACTTGCTGAAATGATTGAACAGAGCAATATACCCAGTAAAAAGATACGCTTGTTGGGCCAGCAATTGGATATGAATAGTTTCTATCAGTCAGTGGATTTTTTTGTTTTAAGTTCGAAAACTGAAGGTTTTCCAAATGTGCTGGCAGAAGCGATTGGTGCAGGGTGCATTGCATTCTCAACCGACGTCGGAGACGCAAATAAAATCTTGAATGATACTCAACGTATAGTGCCTATTGGCGATAGTAAGGCTCTTGCTAACTCGATAGAGTTTTTCTCATATAAAACAAAAGACGAACTGCTGAATATATCAAATGAAGATGCTAATCGAGTTCGCAAGCAGTTTTCTATTCAAGCTGCAGCAGACAAATTGCTTCAGCTATCTTAGCCATTATAGCTGTAACCGGAGCATTTAAGTTGTTTCAAAATAGCATTGTAAGTTCAGCTCAAGGTTCTTATTTATATGGAGTGTAAATGACTATAAAAGTATTGGTGATCGCCAGCTTCGCCGATTCCATTTTAAGTTTTCGTGGCGATTTGCTTAAAGCCATGCAACAGCAAGGCAAAGAGGTGCATATTGCCGCGCCAGACTTTTCTCCTGAGCAGAAGAAGGCCTTGATTGAATTAGGTATTACACCGCATGTTTATGCTTTGCAACGTACAGGCTTAAATCCAATTAAAGATGCTGCCAGCGTTTGGTCGCTGTTTCGTTTGATTCGAAATCTACAACCTCAGCAAACCCTTGCTTACACCATTAAGCCGGTTATTTATGGCGCGCTAGCTGCGAGATTAGCTGGCGTAAAAAACGTTTACTCAATGATTACCGGCTTGGGTTACGTGTTTACTCAGCAAAATACAGCCAAACAAAAAGTGCTGCATTACTTGGTTAGCTTACTTTATAAATCAGGCTTGGCTTGTTCACAGGGCGTGTTTTTTCAGAACCCAGATGATCGTAAGTTGTTTGTTGAACAGGGTTTAGTTCCAGAGCATAAAACAAAGCTAATTAACGGTTCAGGGATTAACTTAGCTCGCTTTCCTCAGTTAAATTTGCCAGCTGTCGATGACCAGCATCCCGAAATACATTTTTTGCTAATCGCTCGCTTATTAAAAGATAAAGGCGTTGAAGAATACGCTGCTGCCGCTGCTTTGCTCAAAAAGCAAGGGCACTGCGCTGTGTTTCATTTAGCCGGCTGGATTGATGATAACCCCAGCGCCATTGCCCAAGCTGATTTAGATACTTGGATTGCTAATGATCTGGTTAAGTTTCATGGGCGAGTAGAGGATGTAGCTGGCTTAATTGCGCAATGTCATGTTTACGTATTACCTTCTTATCGAGAGGGTACACCGCGTACTGTGCTTGAGGCGATGAGCTGCGGCAGAGCGATAGTGACTACCGATGCGCCAGGTTGCAGAGAAACGGTGAATGATGGGAACAATGGCTTTTTAGTGCAACCTCAAAGTGCTGAGTCATTAAGCAAGGCTTTAATGCGTTATTTTGAGCAGCCTGAGTTAATTGCGCAACAGGCCGCAATAAGTCGGCAATATGCAGAGCAGCGTTACGATGTTAACTTGGTTAATCAGCAAATATTACAGTTTATGAATGGAGAGAGTTAGTTGCTTAAGGATAAGGTGTTTTATTTTTTTGAGCGAATTGCCGCGGCAGTTTTGCTTGTAGTGTTGTCGCCACTGTTATTGGTGCTTTGTTGGCTGGTGGCCAGCAAACTAGGCAAGCCCATCTTCTTTAGCCAGCAACGTCCGGGCTTGAAAGGAAAAGCCTTTAACATGATTAAGTTTCGCAGTATGCGTGATGATAAAGACGCGCAAGGTAACTTATTGTCAGACGCCGAAAGACTAGGTGCCTTTGGTCGAGCGTTACGTGCTAGCAGTGCTGATGAACTGCCTGAGTTGTGGAACATCGTAAAAGGTGAAATGAGTTTTGTGGGGCCACGCCCGCTACTCATGGAGTATCTACCGCTTTATTCTTCTGAGCAGGCAAAACGGCATAACGTGAAACCCGGTATAACTGGCTGGGCACAAATAAATGGTCGCAATGCTTTAAGTTGGCAGCAAAAATTTGAGCTAGACGTTTGGTATGTCGAGAATCGCTCATTGTTACTCGATATCAAAATTCTGTTTCTAACCGTGAAGAAAGTCTTTGTGAAAGATGGGGTTAGCGCCGAAGGTGAAGCCACAATGGCTAAATTTACCGGGAATGGCGAATCATGAAGCTAGCAGTTTATGGGGCTGGAGGCCACGCTAAGGTGGTGGTCGAGATCGCTCGACAGTTGGGTTATCAAGCCATTAGTTTGTTTGATGAGCGTTGGCAGGAGCTTGGCGAAACCGAAGGCTGCCAAGTGATTGGCGGTTGGCAAGACATGTTGAGTCATCTCGCTAGCAATCCTGATTGTTCAGCCCATGTTGCGATTGGCAATAACTCTACTCGGCTAAAGCGTTTGCAAGCGCTCAAAGACCTTGATGTAAAACTCCCAGTATTGATTCACCCTAAGGCTTACGTTTGTTGTTCTGCTCATCTAGGTGACGGAAGTGTTGTAATGGCTAATGCCACGGTGAGTGTTGGTTCAAGCATAGGTCTTGGGTGTATCATAAATCATAATAGCTCGGTTGATCACGATGTAAAGCTAGGCGATTGCGTGCATATTTGTCCTGGGGTAAACCTTGCGGGTGAAGTCCAGGTTGGGCATGAAACAATGGTAGGGATTGGCAGCTGCGTTATTCAGGGAATTATCATTAAGGAGCGAGTGTTTATAGGGGCTGGCTCGGTGGTGGTTAAAGATGTGAAGTGTGCTGAAAAAGTGTACGGCAACCCGGCTAAATCACCTTAATTTACACGACTAAAGTTGTAGATTGAGCAATTTTACCGCACTATAGGGAAGGTGTTTTAAAGGATTAAAAAAAGTAAAAATGCGAGATTTACCTTCTTGGCCAAGCTTTACTGAGCAGGAAGCTCAAGCTGTAAGTGATGTACTGCTATCAAATAAAGTTAACTACTGGACTGGTTCTCAAGGTAAAAGCTTTGAAGAAGAGTTTGCTGCGTGGGCGGAAACTGATTATGCCATCGCAGTAGCAAATGGTACTTTGGCGCTAGAGTTAGCTCTCCGTGCCTTAGGAATTAGCACCGGTGATGAAGTGGTGGTTACCTCGCGTACTTTCATTGCCTCTGCAAGTGCAATCGTAAATGTTGGCGCTAAACCTGTTTTTGCCGATGTTGATCTCTCTAGCCAAAATATCACCCCAGAAAGCATTCAAGCCGTTCTTAGTAATAAAACCAAAGCGATTATCTGTGTGCATCTTGCAGGTTGGCCTTGTGATATGGATGCGATTAATCAGTTAGCTCAGCAACATAAATTGTTTGTGATTGAAGACTGCGCGCAAGCCCATGGCGCTCTGTATCGTGGTAAGCCAGTGGGTGGACTAAGTGATGTTGCTGCTTGGTCATTTTGCCAAGACAAAATTATGACCACCGGTGGCGAGGGGGGCATGGTAACCACTAATAACCAGGCCTTGTGGGATAAAATGTGGTCTTATAAAGATCATGGCAAGTCTTACGATACGGTGTTTAACAAACAACACCCTCCCGGGTTTCGTTGGTTGCATGAAAGCATTGGCAGCAATTGGCGGATGACCGAGATGCAAGCGGCTATTGGCCGAATCCAGCTAACTCGAATGACTGAATGGCAGCAACAGCGACAAGCTAATGCTCTGCAATTGGCTAGTTGTTTAGCGCCTTTCTCTTTTATTAGCGTGCCTCAGGTTCCTGAACATATTCAACATGCTTTCTATAAGTTTTATGCCTTTGTGGACAAGGGTCAAAACAGCATAAGTCGCGACCAAATTATCGAGAGTCTAAACGCTGCAGGTGTACCTTGTATGCAAGGTAGTTGCGGCGAGGTTTATTTGGAAAAGGCCTTTGATGGTTTAAATGTTCGACCGGAGCAGCCATTAACTAACGCCAAGCAATTAAGTGACAGTGCCATTATGTTTATGGTGCACCCAACCATTACCACACAAGATATGCAGCATGTCTGCAAGCTTGTTCAGGATTGTTTAACCAGCATGTCTGCAGAGATGCTTGTTTGACTATACTTGTCTAAAAAGGAATTTAGATGTTACCGCAATTCAATTTGATGAGTTTATTCGAGCGGCCAAGCCGTAGGCAAAAAGTTGCGCTTATCTTTACGCTTGACCTGATTTTCTTAAGCTTAGCCTTCTGGGGCGCCCTTTGGGTGCGCTTTGAAAGCCACCACTATTTTGCAGATACGCCGACTTGGATTACCTTTGGCTCGGTGATCTTCACAACACTAGCAGGCTTTTGGTATTTTGGGCTTTACCGGGCGGTACTTCGCTACATTAATGAGAAAAACCTGCAAGCAATCTTGTTTAGTTTTGCCATTGCCACCTTATTGATGATTGTTACTTCGTTTTACTTTCAAGCGGTTATCCCAAGAACAGCACCATTTATCTACTTGGCCTTTGGCGTAATTATGTGTGGTGGTGTGCGCTTTGCGGTTCGCTATTTATTTGTTTGGTTAGAGAACAGTACCAAGCAAAATGTAATTATATTTGGCGCTGGCGACAGTGGCCGCCAATTGCTGCAAGCTATTGGTCAGGGTGATGACTTTCAAGCAGTGGCTTTTATAGATGATAAAAAAGAGCTACGCCATTCGTTGATTCACGGTTTAACGGTTTACCCTCCTCAACAACTTCCTACACTTATTCGTCGCTTACATGTGAGCAAGGTATTATTGGCAATTCCGAACGCTGGGAAAAAACGCCGTTCAGAAATTTTGACTTCTCTTGCTG
This sequence comes from Agarivorans sp. Alg241-V36, assembly GCF_900537085.1. NCBI lineage: Bacteria > Pseudomonadati > Pseudomonadota > Gammaproteobacteria > Alteromonadales > Alteromonadaceae > Agarivorans > Agarivorans sp. Alg241-V36. The sequence goes on from NZ_UNRE01000001.1 coordinate 853,254, forward strand.
ATCTAAATACTGAAGTTCTAACAGTACCTCGTTTAAACGACTTAGTGACTGGGGAAGCTAAAGTAGATCAGATTAAAGAAGTAGAGATTGAAGACTTGTTAGGGCGCGAAGCAGTAAGCCCAGATGCGCACTTAATGGATAGCTCGATTCGTAATAAAATTGTGCTGGTAAGTGGTGCTGGTGGTTCTATTGGTTCAGAGCTTTGCCGGCAAATTATTCAATTTAAACCTAAGCGTTTGTTGCTGGTTGAGCGCTCTGAAGTTGCCTTATATGAAATTGAACGTGAACTTATTAAACGTTGTGAAGCCTTAGCGCTTAATGTTGAACTGGTGCCTTTAATGATCTCAGTTCAGCATTTACCCCGCTTGAGTGCGATGATGTTAGCCAACAAGGTGGACACTGTTTACCATGCCGCTGCTTATAAACATGTTCCGTTGGTGGAGCAAAACGTAGTAGAAGGCGTATGTAACAATGTGTTTGGCTCATACAATATTGCTCAGGCGGCAATTGAAGCTAAAGTGACTACCTTTGTATTGGTATCAACTGACAAAGCAGTACGGCCTACCAATGTGATGGGGGCAACTAAGCGCTTGGCCGAGTTGGTGATGCAAAGCCTAGCCGACCACCAATCAGAAACTACCATCAGCATGGTGCGTTTTGGTAATGTCTTAGGCTCTTCTGGCTCGGTCATCCCGCTATTTAAAGAGCAAATTCGCAAAGGTGAAGACCTAACCATTACTCACCCCGATATTATTCGCTACTTTATGACTATTCCCGAAGCTGCTCAGCTAGTGATTCAAGCCGGCTCTATGGCGAGGGGCGGTGAAGTATTTGTATTAGATATGGGCGAACCGGTCAAAATTGCTGAGCTAGCTAAACGTATGGTTCATCTTTCTGGTTTAGAAGTGAGAGATGAGCTTAACCCTGATGGCGACATAGAGCTTAAGTACACAGGTTTACGTCCTGGTGAGAAGCTTTACGAAGAGTTGCTGGTAGGTGATGATGAGCGACCTACCGATCACCCGCGCATTCTTACTGCCAACGAGAGCTTTATGCCTTGGGCAGAGCTGATGGCCTTGTTTGATGAGCTTAATGAGGCTTGCGAAGCTATGGATGAACAGGCAGTGATAGCCTTGCTAAAAGAAGCGCCATTAGCCTATTGCCAAGAGCAAACTAAGCCGAAGCTTAAGGCTGTATCCTAGTTGGCAAATAAGCCGCTTAAGCTTACGCTTATTCGAGGTTTGCCGGGCAGTGGTAAGTCGACCTTAGCCAGCACTATTGATGCCGTTCATCTAGAGGCTGATATGTACTTTGTGGATAAACAAGGTGACTACCATTATAGAGCCGATGAAATTGCTAATGCGCACCGTTGGTGCCAACAGCAAACAGAGTATCACCTAGCTAAAGGCAGCAATGTGGTGGTAGCCAATACCTTTGTTAAGCAATGGGAAATGCAGGCTTACAAAGAGCTGGCTGACAAGTACCAAGCAGCGCTAGCAGTGCGAGTATGTAGCGCAGCTTACCCCAGTATTCATGGAGTAAGCCAAGGCATTATCGAAACTATGCGGGCAAATTGGGAAGATTAGTCAGCAATAAAAAAGGCGCTTTAAGCGCCTTTTTCGTTTATTGTTTAGGTCGTTTTAGGCTCTGCGTACATCGCGCTAATTTGCTCGGCAAAGCGGCTTTCAATCACCGCTCGTCGTAGCTTTAACGTTGGCGTAAGCTCACCTTGCTTCATGCAAAACTCGCGTGGTAACAGAGTAAATTGTTTTACCTGCTCAAACCTGGCTAAGTTGGTTTGAACTTGTTTCAGCCTAGCCTGAATTAGGCTTTTTATTTCGGCATTCTCAAGCAACTCATTGCGATGTTGCCATTTAATGCCCAGCTGTTTTGCATGCATTTCTAAGGCTTCAAATGCCGGAACAATAAGTGCAGAAACAAAATGGCGCGCATCGGCAATAATTGCCACCTGTTCAAATAAGGGCTCTCGAATTAAGGCTCCTTCGACACGTTGCGGCGCTATATACTTGCCGCCAGAGGTTTTCATCAGCTCTTTAATGCGCTCGGTTAATACCAAGTTACCTTCTGTATCTAACTTTCCTGCATCGCCAGTATGCAGCCAGCCATCAACAATGGTTTCTGCGGTGGCTTCTGGTTTGTTGTAGTAACCACGCATCACCGTGTCGCCTTTAATTAAAATCTCTCCTTGCTCAGAGATTTTGATTTGTAAGGCTTCTAGAGGTTGTCCAATGCTGCCAATGGTCTTTTGCATCTCACTGTAGCAAGATACGGTCGCTGTGGATTCGGTCATGCCGTATCCGTAATTAATCGGAACATCTAAGCTTTGGAAAAAACTGTTGATGTCATCGGCTAATCGAGCGCCAGAGCAGGGTAATAAGCGTGCTGGGCCAAATATCGCGCGTAGCTTTTTTAGCACCAGTTTGTTGGCGAGGGAAAATCGCAGATTAAACAGGGTATTTGGAGTTTTGTCTGCTTGTTTAAGTAACAAACGCTGCTTAGCGATTCTCATTGCCCAGTTAAACAATAATTGCTTGGTTTTTGGTGCTGCAGCTACTTTCTGCAAAATAGCTGCATGGATTTTTTCATACAAGCGTGGAACGCTGCACATTAAGGTAGGCTGGCTGCGAGGCAAGGCTTCTTGTATCAGTGCCGGGTCTTCCAAATAGATGTTACTCGCGCCGCGGTACAAAATGTAATAAGTCCATGCTCGCTCAAATACGTGGCTTAGCGGTAAGAAGCTAAGTGATACATCATCAGAATTTACTTCTAAACGTTGGTCATGCATCTCGAAGGCCGCTGCAAAGTTTGCATGATCGAGCATTACGCCTTTGGGCTCACCGGTAGTGCCAGAGGTGTATATTAAGGTTGCGAGGTCGTTCATGGTTATGCGCTCGCTGCGCTGCTCGAGTATTTGCTTATCTTGTTGCTCACCTAACTCAAGCAGTTGTTGCCAACTTAATACGTTTTCAAGCTCTGTGTAGTTGCTGTCTTCAAAACAAATTAGTGTGTTTATTCGCCCAGCATTTAATAGCTCTAAGCCAATCTGAATTTGCTCTTCTTGCCCTACGAACAAAATTTCGCAGTTAGCATCTTCTATAATGTATTGGCTTTGCTCTAAGGTATTAGTGGGGTAGATAGGTACCACACAGCCCCGTGCAGCGAGTATGCCTAAATCAGCAATGCTCCATTCAGGCATGTTGGGAGACATTATTGCTGCTGCTTGTTGCTCGGTATGACCAAGACTAATTAAACCTTTTGCAACTAGCGTCCACTGCTGAGAAAAATCCTTCCATGTAAAACATTGCCATGCTTGATTGCGCCAAATTTTTAGCGCCACCTGATCTAACTGCTGCTGAGCTTGTTGGCTTAGCATGTTAACGATGTGCTGCATGTTTTTACCTTTATGAGGATGAGGGCGAATAGCCAAATTAAGGCGGCTATTTTAGGTAGTTTTATTTTAGCGTACAAGTGTAAGCCAAACGGTTTTGAAATATTCTTTTGTGATTGGTGACGAAATGTTGGTGCTCAGCAAATAAATGCAGGGGTAGGTCTACATATGTCCGAATTATCTACAAAACACCCGCTTACTCGAATATTTCAAAGAAACATGACCACCTTGTGACATTTACTACTAATCTTAAGCTTGGGTAAACGTTGTCTCATGTGATGCGCGAAAATGCTCTAGGAAAACCTTTCCCCAAAAACAGCGGGTTTACTTTAGAGATGTAAGTTTCATCCTTTCAATAATAACCCTGAATGGCAGTTATTACATGGCTTGGTGAGTAGTTTTCTCTAGTTGCCTAAGATCTTGAAAGCTGGAGTTTACTGTAGCGCTAAACAATTTTGAAAATTGAGCAGATCCGCAAAAATAGTTAATAGCTCAATTACTTTATATTTAAAAGTGGAAACGTTTACCCTTTCGTGCTTCAATATACTTATTCGAGGCTGTGAAAGCAGTTTGTAAAGGAACTGGATGCATCTAAATTTGCACAGATTTTGGAGAACGTAATGAATAAGGTCTTGGTTACAGGCGGTATGGGCTACATTGGCAGCCACACTTGTGTACAACTGATTAATGCCGGTTTAACTCCCATTATTTTAGACAACCTGTGTAACAGTAAGCGCGAAGTATTATCGCGCATCGAAACCTTAAGTAAGCAACAGCCTGCCTTTTATGAAGGCGATGTTAGAGACCGAGCGGTGCTAGAAAAGATTTTTAGCGAGCACAAAATTGATTCAGTGATTCACTTCGCGGGATTAAAAGCAGTGGGTGAGTCGGTTGAGAAACCTTATGAATACTACGACAACAACGTTAATGGCTCATTAGTACTTATCGATGTTATGCGCAAAGCTGGCGTAAAGAGCATTGTGTTCAGTTCTTCTGCAACAGTATATGGCGAGCCGAGTGTTATGCCCATTGATGAAAACACCCCAACCGGTGATGTTACCAATCCTTATGGTCGCAGCAAGTTTATGGTTGAAGAGTGTTATCGCGATATTCAATTAGCCGCACCAGACTTAAGTGTTACTTTATTACGCTATTTTAATCCAGTAGGCGCTCACCCTAGTGGCTTAATGGGGGAAGATCCCCAAGGTATTCCGAATAACCTAATGCCATTTATTGCTCAAGTTGCCGTTGGGCGAAGAGATAGCTTGTCGGTATTTGGTGATGACTACCCAACGCCAGATGGCACAGGCGTACGTGATTACATTCACGTAATGGATCTCGCCGATGGACACGTTGCTGCCTTAACTAAAATTGGCGAGCAAGCCGGCCTGCATATTTTTAATTTAGGTACTGGTAAAGGTAGCTCGGTACTGGAAATGGTTAAAGCCTTTAGCCAAGCCAGCGGTAAAGAGATCGCTTACCAAATTTGTCCTCGTCGTAATGGTGATATTGCCGAGTGCTGGGCTGCAACCGATAAGGCAGAAAAAGTTTTAGGCTGGAAAGCCACGCGTAGCATTGATGATATGACCGCTGATACCTGGAACTGGCAGTCAAATAATCCCAAGGGCTACGACCAGTAATTGTTTAGAAATAAGGAGCACCCGAGGGTGCTTTTGATGGAGTAAGAAAACCTCATGTTAGACACTAAATTTGACCCTACAGAGCATCCACATCGCCGCTACAACCCGCTAACGGGGCAGTGGATTTTGGTATCTCCGCATCGTGCTAAACGACCTTGGAGTGGTCAAGACGAAACGCCGTCTACCGCCGAGCTTCCAAGTTACGACGAAGGCTGTTTTTTGTGTGCTGGTAATACCCGAATTTCTGGCGATGTTAATCCAGATTACAAAGGGACTTATGTATTTGGGAATGATTTTGCGGCACTAATGACCGACTCGCCAGATGTGCCAAAATCTGCCGATCCTTTGTTTACTAGTATGGAAGCACGCGGGCTTAGCCGAGTAATTTGCTTCTCGCCGGATCACAGTAAAACCCTGCCAGAGCTTTCAGTGCCAGCTATTCGTGGTGTGATTGATACCTGGAATGAGCAGATAGAAGAGCTAGGTCAAGACTACCTATGGGTTCAGGCTTTTGAGAATAAAGGTGAAACCATGGGCTGCTCTCAGCCTCACCCTCATGGCCAGATATGGGCGAATAGCTTTTTACCTAATGAGATTGAGCGTAAGGATAAACACTTACGAGATTACTACCAGCAATATGGCAGCAACCTATTGGTTGACTATGCGACCAAGGAGCAAGCTGATGGCGTCCGCACGGTGGTGGAAACCGAACATTGGTTAGCAGTGGTTCCCTATTGGGCTGCTTGGCCGTTTGAAACCATGTTATTGCCAAAAGCGCATATTCGCCGTATGAGCGAGCTAAGCGATGAGCAGCGCGATGATTTATCATTAGCCATTAAAAAGCTAACTAGCCGTTACGACAATTTATTTAAGTGCTCATTCCCGTATTCAATGGGCTGGCACTATGCACCGTTCTTTAAAGAGGGTGATACTTCTACAGAGCATTGGCAGTTGCATGCCTTGTTTTATCCACCGCTATTACGCAGTGCCAGTGTACGTAAGTTTATGGTGGGCTACGAAATGTTAGCCGAAAGCCAGCGTGATTTAACTGCCGAGCAAGCAGCCGAAAAGCTACGTAACTTAAGTGACGTACATTACAAAGAACAAGATCAGTAAAGGAGCCGTTAATGACTAATCGCCAACAACAACTAATTGATAAGGTTTCGAGTGCCTTTACTGAAATGACCGGTCAGGCACCCGCAAAACTGATTCAAGCACCAGGTCGAGTTAACCTAATTGGTGAACACACCGATTATAACGATGGTTTTGTTTTGCCTTGCGCCATCGACTACCAAGCAGTAGTTGCAGCCGCGCCGCGCACCGACAGCATAGTGCGGGTAGTGTCGGTTGACTATGGTAATCAAGTAAACGAATTCGATATTAGTAAGCCCTTGCTATTTGATGAAAATCTAATGTGGGTTAACTATATCCGTGGGGTTATTTCAGTATTGCTAAAGCAAGGTTTTAGCTTTTCTGGCGCTGATATAGCCGTTAGCGGAAACGTGCCCCAAGGGGCGGGTTTAAGCTCTTCAGCAGCCTTAGAAGTTGTGATTGGCCAAACCTTTAAAACCTTATACAACTTGGATGTATCACAACAGCAACTGGCGCTGATAGGCCAAGAAGCTGAAAACAACTTTGTAGGGTGTAATTGCGGCATCATGGACCAGCTAATATCTGCTGAAGGTGAAGAAAACCATGCCTTGCTTATCGACTGTCGCTCTCTAGACACTAAAGCAGTGGCGATGCCAGAAGAAATGGCTGTAGTGATCATTAATTCCAACAAGAAGCGTGGTTTGGTTGATAGTGAATACAATACTCGCCGCGAACAGTGTGAAGCGGCGGCCAAAGGTTTAGGCTTTAAATCTTTACGTGATGTAAGCGAAGTAGTGTTTGCTGATAACTCGAACAAGCTAGACCCTGTTGTAGCGAAACGCGCTCGCCATGTGATAACAGAAAACGCTCGTACTTTAGCTGCAGCAGATGCACTAAAAGCTAATGACATGGCCAAGCTAAGTGTGCTTATGGAGCAGTCTCATGCCTCTATGCGTGATGATTTTGAAATTACCGTTCCAGAAGTTGATGGGCTGGTGGATATTGTAAAACAAGTCATTGGTGCGGAAGGTGGCGTCAGGATGACTGGCGGCGGTTTTGGTGGCTGTATCGTAGCGCTTATGCCACCGGCGCTTGTGGATGATGTATGCCAAGCCGTGGAGCAAAAGTATCAAGCGCTTACTGGGTTAAAAGAAAGCATTTACGTTTGCAAAGCCATGCCAGGTGCAGGCGCTATTTAAGGCCAAACTGTTAATGTAAAGCCTTGGTGTATTCGAGGCTTTTTGTTTTCAGGCGGGCTAATCAGAACTTGAGAACGGCATAAGCGGATGGCTATTTTAAAACTAGGTATTTGATTGTATTGAACTATGCAATTGAACTATGTAATTCATCTAGCGTATAAGAGATATACATTTGTGGCCCAGCGGCTAAGTGCTAATATCAAGGTCTAGTTAGAGGGAACTCTGACGTAAACCATAGACAGGAAGTCGCCCGAGGGCGGCTTTTTTTGTGCCCTAAGTAAAATACTGACTAAAAAGTTAACAGTGTAGGAAAGTAGCAACAGAAATTGCTTCATGTTCTTGGTTAACGAGTTTTGCTTTAAAGGCACCGGAATATAGAACGAAGAGGTAACAGTATGAAGGGTGTAAGTTTTCACAAACGCGACGCACTATGGATGGCTCATATATTTATCGAAGGAAAGCGCAGGCATTTGGGCTGTTTCAAAAAGCAAGATGAAGCAATCGCAGCACGTAAAGCAGCAGAAAACGAATGTACCAAGGAAGCTGCGTAGCTAATTTGTTAGAAGAAGCTCTTAGCTTAACGAAAACTGAATCTGTCGCAGATAGACAATTGACAAAAGTTAAGGGGCTGGAGCGCATCTTATGTTGTAGATGCTGGCGTCCCCTACAGGATTCGAACCTGTGTCTAAGACTTAGGAGGTCCTTGTTCTATCCAGCTGAACTAAGGGGACGCAAAGTAAGGTGCGCACACTATTACTGCTAATGTGCGGTTTCATTATACTCAGCTTTAAGCTTATGAAAAGCCAAGCCTTACTGTTTGCTTACTAAGTCACCAAGTTGGATGTTGGCAGTCATGCTTGGGTCCACCGCAACCACAATTGCGCTCTCTTGATAAACCTGCTCAATTCTTACCATGCTATCAGCGATGATTTGTTCTTGGCGCGGAATATCCCAGTTGCCCCAATGATAGTTTTGATGGATAAGGCTTAGCAGCATACCTCGGTTAAGCTGGTTTGCTTTACCTAAATTAATTTGCCAGCGATCAGGTCCAAGAACTTTAACAACACTGCCTTGCAGGGGCTGGCAAGCGAGTAGGGCATCTACTTCTGTCACCACTTGTTGCAAGGTAGAATTTACGGTTTCTCCATAGGACGATAACCAAAACTCAGCTGAGTGAGGGGATACCACTTCTCTGGCATCAAATTCCCAAGGCGCATTTACCGAAAAGCGCTTGTTGTATATTTCTTCTAGATCTATGGCGTTGTATACCCTGGCGTTAACCACAAAGTAACGTTGAGGATAGCTAAGGTTAATAAATTTAGGTTTGTGTACTTGGTCTAGCGAAATGTTTTCGATTTCTAAGCCAAGCAGGTATTGCGCGCCATACCGATCGGCAACATCTTTAATGCCCTTGTAGTTATGCTCCCCCGGCTTGTAATAGTTTAAGGGTAACTTTGGTGGGGGTTTTACGTTGAACTGATTGCTCACCTGACGAGCAATGTCGTAGGTTCGTTGTTCAATAGCCGGTGACAATTCTTGTAGTTGGCCAACACGCGCTTGATGCTGTTGCTTTAAGAAGGGAGGGAGTAGCAACATGTTTTTACTATAACCACTGGCTTTACATTGGCTGGTGGCCGGAAAAACGTCGGCTTGTAAGATAATATAGTATTGCTGGCCGTGATTACCTTCATCTAGCACAGTTAAGTTGTGCAACGAGCCTTTCGATACCACTTCAATTTGATCTAGTGTGAGCTGCCCACCAGAGACTTTGCTGATACTGGTAACAGACGCTCCCGAATACAACAATAACTGCTTAACCGCATCTTGTGTGGCTAAACTTTTGGCTTGCTCAAAGTCGTTATTTACGATGGTGGCTTGGCCTTTAGCCTCGTACCATATTGCCTGTGCTGACATGCTAATTAGCAGCCCAGCTATAAGAATTATCTGTTTCATAAGGCCCTCCTATCCCAAGGCAAAGCAATAACCGTACCCAAATAAAACGTTATTTTTTTGACTGGAACAGTTATTGCTAGGAACAGTGGAGTCGGAGGAGATTGATATGCGATATACGACATTACTTATTGTGCTGGTAGCGCTACAAGGATGCAATACCAGTTTACACCATGTTTCAAATTACCCTTATGTAGAGGCGCGCGAGCAGCAAGATGCCGCGTTGTATGTGCATGTAGATAGCTTGTCCAAGCAACTTACCGATGATGTAGACCTAATTGAAACTGATTCTGTTGCCGTGAGCACGGTAGTGGATTTAGATAACTTGCAATCGAGTGATGCGTTTGGGCGGCAAGTGGCAGAGGCAATGTTTGCCGCTTTGTCTAAAGAAGGCGTAAACATGGTAGAGCCGCGCTTAACCGGTAGGTTGCAAATGGACCCTGGTTTTGGCGAGTTCTCTTTGTCTCGAGATGCTGAATTATTGAGAACTGAAATGGAAATCACCTATGTGGTGGTGGGTAGTTTTCAGCGAACTACCTCAGGAAGGCATGTAAATCTGCGTTTAGTTGAATTATCTAGTCAAGCGGTGGTGTCGGCGGCGTATCAATTTATCCCCAATATGGCGGGAGCCACCTCTCCGCGTGTGACTAGTGTAAATGGGAGCTTGCAGCGTCATGAACAAACTGTACTTTAGATCGTGGTTTATTAGTTTAGCGGTATTGCTGTTATTAGCCTGTACGCCAACTACTCAAGTTAAACAAGTTGAATGGACCTATGAACCTCCAGGCGATTTTACCGTGGTTAATGCCGTTGGTTATGCACCTATTAGCCAACAGCGTGGGGCTGACATGAGCGCCAAGCAATTGCGTGCGATGAAAGCCTCTAAATTGGATGCTTATCGTGAGCTTTCTGAACAAGTTTACGGTCAACACATTGATAGCTCGGCAACGGTTAGCGATATGGTGCTTGGCAATGAGCGCTTAGCTGCCTCGGTTGCTGGGGTAATTAGAGGCGCTAAAGTAATTAATGCCTATGCAGTTGACGATGTGTATGTTACTGAGTTGCAACTGGATTTTAGAGAGGTTTATCGTGTTACTATGTCCATGGCGCCAACCCGTCACTTAGAGAGTCAAAAAACCGTTCATTTTTAGTAAAGATTTTACCTTTCTGGCCGATACTTTAAGCGTAATAGACGATTAAGGAAGCGACATGAAAGGTATATCTTTAGTAGCCTTGGCTACTTCAATGCTGGTGGGCTGTTCTAGCTCACCCTCGATGCAGAAGGTCGTGGTGTACGATGGCTCAAAACACCACGCAGCGCATACTCACAATTCCCACTATATGGAAGGTGTCGTTGACGAGAATGGTCAGCTGTATTTAAGCGGAATGCAAAGCCGTTCGCTTCAGCCAGAGGGGCCTGACATGAGCGACCCCGACGTGCAACACTCGCTTACCGATTATGTAAATTTAATGTCGCAACGCTTAGTATCTAGTTCACATTATGTGAATGCAGATACGCCTATTGGCGTGGCGTCTTTTGTCCCTCTAGACAACCTTCGCACTACTGATTTGTTTGGTATGCAACTAGCCGAAAGCTTTGTTTATGAAATGCAGCAAAGCGGCTTTTCTGTGATTGACTACAAAACAACCGGTTTTATCCGCATTACTCAAGAAGGTGATTTTGTATATAGCCGTAACGTAAAAGAGTTATCAAAGCGCTTGCCGATTGAATATTTGTTAGTTGGTACCTTTAGCAAATCAAATCAAGGCATATTGGTGAATGCTCGCATTGTTGGCGCGCAGTCAAAAGTTGTGGTTGCTTCCGCTCAAGAACTTATTCCTAACGAAGTTTACCAAAGCAAAGTGCCTGCTCCGGTTAAGCGAGATGGAGTAATGATTATTGAGTCGCGTAAACAAGCCAGTAAAACTAAGATGCCGACGGGTGAGCGTGGTTAGTTAATTTCGTCTATTACTGTTACAAGCAAAACCCTGGCTTTGGCTGGGGTTTTGTTGTTTTTGAGTTGGTGGTTTATTTAAGCACACTAGCATTGGACCACTAAGCACATGTAGTAGTGTGTTTAGGTTTAGGTTTAGGTTTAGGTTTAGGTTTAGGTAGGGGAGATACTTCAGACAAAGCTAATGTGAGAAGGCCTGTTATCTCAAAACGAAGTGATTTTCTTATTGAAGAACGTTCTAAAGCTTAAGCTTTAAAGCCTTTGCCCATTCGTTGTGAACTGTGCTTTTTACCTAGCTTATCGTAGGTAGAGGCATTTTGGTTTTGCAGCTGATCAATGACCGCGCTTAGCTGCCTGACCTTTTCATTGCTGGCTTTGATTATCTCGCCATTTAACTCATTTCGCTCTTGGCATTGAGCAAGTAAATCTTTGATGGTTTCTACTTGTTGAGCAAACTGGGGATCAGAGTTTAGTTGTTCCTTCTCCGAAGAGGCTGCGATCTCTTCATCAGCACTGGCTATTAGCACCAGTGCTTGCTCTTTTTGTTCGGCGACGGCATAGAGTGCAATGGTGTCGTCTTGTTCAAGAGCTACTTTTTCTTGTTCCAAAAGAGAAAGCAGCAAGGTGAGTTGCTGCTCTTGAGTATTCAGTAGTGGGGCGAACATAGGCTAATTATCCAAGTGCTTTATTAAACTCACTTTCAAAGTCACCCATTTTCTGTGCAACTTTATTGGCATCTACTTGATAAGTACCATCGGCCACCGCTTGCTTAATTGATTCGAGCTTCGAGCTTCTGCTATCTGAATCACTGAGCAAATTCTGCTGAATACGGTTTAGTTGTTGTGCTTCGTTTGTAAGCATAACTGAATCCTGGGCTGCAGCAGAACCAGCGGTTGAACGTTGTTCAGCGCTTTCTTTTGTGCCTTTGTCAGCAACTCGATTTGAGTCTAGTTGACTAGGACGGTTTCCACCTAAGTTGTTAATATTTAAAGCCATAATGGCGCCCCACAGTTAATCAATTTTTCGTATTCAATATAGCTATCGGCTTGCTTTGGTAAAACTTTAGAAAAAATTTAAAGTTTTACGTCAACTAATCCAACTGCCTTTACTCGGCCGGTGACCAGACGCTGAGACTGATTATTTCTAACCCGAATGTTATCACCGATAGTGCCGCTAGATAAAGCGGTTCCTTGGGTTGTTACATTCAGTCCACCTGCGTTTGCAGAGATGGTAACAGCATCACCTTTACAAACTATGCAAATATCGCGCCCAGTTATAATTTGGTCTTTACGCATTGCTCGTCTAAGTTTAGCACCAACTAAGGGGCTTAGCTCAGTGAAGTAGCTCCCGCGTAAGCGGTTCTCTGGCAAAAAGGTCATAGTGAGTTGTGAGTTGGTTAAGGCGGCTCCTTCTTGAATTGGAGAGGCCGCAACCACTACAGCTAGCAAGACTTGTTTACGTACTGGGATATATATGCGCCAGTTTGCTTGCTCATCACAAGTGACTAATACACTAGTATTTCGGCGTATTTCACCATTGGCTAAGCTATAACGATAAGGTGTTGAACAATCTGGAATAGCGACCCGATCATCTAACTGATTAGCGGTAAGCTCAATTTTTTGACTCTTGTCGTAAGTTATTTGCGAACGAACAAAATCTACTGCTGCTTTTTCAAGCTGCGAATGCCGCTCGCTAGTGTGAGCAGTAAGACTAAAACAAAATAATAAGAGTGAAGCAGCAATTTTTATCAACATTTCCTATATGATACCGATAAAGCAAAGTAACAATTGGCTTTTTTGTCTATGCTTAACAAGTCGATGTTAAGCCTTTAGGTGTCAAAAATACGACAATCAAGCAAGATTAAGCGATAGTATACAGGGGTTAAGCAAGGTTAATGCCCCTTTCTAAGGAGTGATAATTATATGGCGGGTATTTTAGATTCGGTAAACCAGCGTACGCAACTAGTTGGGCAGAATCGCTTAGAGTTGTTGTTGTTTAGGTTAAATGGGTCTCAGCGCTACGGCATCAATGTATTTAAAGTAAAAGAAGTTTTACAATGTCCGCCTCTTACCGCGTTGCCTAAACTAAATCCTGTTATCCGTGGTGTAGCGCATATTCGCGGTCAAACCATTTCTGTTATCGATTTAAGTTCAGCCACTGGTGGACGTCCAATTGAAGACGTAACCAAGTGTTTTATTATCATTTCTGAGTACAACCGTTCGGTGCAGGGATTTTTAGTGGGCTCGGTGGAGCGCATTGTAAATATGAATTGGGAAGATATTTTACCGCCGCCAAAAGGCGCAGGTAAGTTCAACTACTTAACAGCGGTTACAGAAGTTGAAAAAGAGCTGGTTTCTATTTTAGATGTGGAAAAAATCCTCGATGAAATTTCTCCAGTAGATACCACCGTAAGTAAAGAGATTGTTGAAGAAGCCGCTGCAAACGTTCAAATAGACAAAAAAGTTTTAGTGGTTGATGATTCTTCCGTAGCGCGTAATCAGGTTAAGCGCGCGGTAACATCGCTAGGCGTAGAGGCCTTACTTTGCCAAGACGGGCGTGAAGCACTAGAGCTGTTAACTACCATGGCCAAAGACGGCCCAATCACCGATCAAATTGCGCTGGTGATTTCCGATATTGAAATGCCAGAAATGGATGGATATACCTTAACGGCTGAAGTGCGCTCTCATCCAGATCTAAAAGGCCTACACATAATTTTGCACACCTCTCTAAGCGGTGTATTTAACCAAGCTATGGTAAATAAAGTTGGCGCTAACGCCTTTATTGCTAAATTTAATCCAGATGAATTAGCTGCTGCTGTTCGTCAATCTTTATAGAGTGTGGATGCATTGAGAACCATAACAGATGATGTGTATAAACAGTTTTGCAGCTTTTTAGAAAAGCAGTGCGGAATTGTTTTAGGTGACAACAAGCAATATTTAGTAAAGAGCCGTTTATCGCCATTAATGGCTCAGTACTCTGTTGCAAGTCTTACCGAGTTAGTCCAAAAATCCATGAGCCTGCGTGAACGTGATTTACGTGCTGCGGTGGTTGATGCAATGACCACCAACGAAACTTTGTGGTTTAGGGATACTTACCCATTTCAGTTGCTCGGTGACAAGCTATTGCCGGAATTCACTAAGTTATCGCGGCCAGTTAAAATTTGGTCAGCGGCTAGCTCTTCGGGTCAAGAACCTTATTCCATTATGATGACCTCGCTAGAGTACCAAGCTAAGCGCCCTGGTACCTTACCCATGGGCGTGCAGGTGGTGGGGACAGATATATCGCCCTCAATGCTGGAGCATTGTAAGCGTGGTGAATATGATACTTTGGCTTTAGCCCGTGGTTTATCGCCAGAACGTAAGCGTCAGTTTTTTGAAGCGACGACGGACGGAAGGTTTAGAGTTAATGACAAAGTACGGAAAAACGTTAGTTTCAGGCCGCTTAACCTCTTAGATAGTTATGCCTTAATGGGTAAGTTCGATATCATTTTTTGTCGCAATGTATTGATTTACTTTAATGCCGATGTGAAATCGAAGATCCTTAACCAGTTTGCTCAAGCCTTAAACCCCAATGGCTATTTAATGCTAGGCGCATCTGAGTCTATTACTGGCTTAACCGATCGTTTTAATATGCTACGTTGCCACCCCGGTATCGTTTATCAATTAAAGTAGGCTTTTTATCAGCGGCAGTAAATGGCAATAGTTGCCGCTTTACTTGCCGCTAGCCCCATCTCCCCGCCTAGGTATTTCGTACCAATACAACTAAGTCCTTTAGTTAGCTGAATAAAAAGCGTCAAAAAAACTCTGGCATAGCTTTTGCTAAATATTCTTCGTGGAAGTGTAACGAGGTGTATATGGCAATAACATTTGATAAAGCATTAGGCGTTCATCAGCATACTGTAGGTGTAAGAGCCCGCCGTTCTGAGGTGATTGCAAGTAATATTGCTAATGCCGATACACCTAACTATAAAGCACGAGATATAGATTTTAATAAAGCATTTGCTGCAGCCAAAAGTAAGCAGGGAGGCGGAATGCATATTACTAATGAGCGCCATATAAGCGGCGGTAACAGCCAGTTTGCCGAGTTAGGCTTTCAAGTACCGGACCAGCCAGATACCGGTGATGGTAATACCGTTGATGTACAGAAAGAGAAAGCCGCATTTATGCAAAATGGCTTGGAATACCAAGCAGGCATTGGTTTTCTTTCTAGTAAATTTAGTGGTTTACGTAATGCAATTAAGGGAGGTCAATAATGAGCTTTTTTAATGTTTTTGATATTTCTGCTTCGGCCATGAAAGCGCAATCAGTGCGCTTAAATACTACGGCTAGTAACCTAGCCAATGCCGACAGTATCAGTTCAAGTATTGATCAAACTTATCGAGCCAGAAAACCGGTGTTTGAGGCCGAGTTAAATAGAGCATCTCAAGCACAGGTTGAATCTGCACAAGTTAAAGTAGCAGGCATTGTTGAGTCGGATGCACCGCTGCGCAAAGAGTATTATCCAGAACACCCAATGGCGAATGAAGAAGGTTATATTTTCAAGCCAAACGTCAACGTTATTGAAGAAATGGCCGACATGATGAGTGCATCACGTTCTTATCAGGCAAATGTTCAAGTAACTGAAGCCGCTAAGCAAATGCTAAATAGCACGCTTAATCTGGGTAAAAGTTAAGGAGTAGCCAGTGTCTACTATTGATCCGTTACAAAGTAATTATTGGCAGCCTGAGTCGGTTGTTCCAGAGAGCAATAATAATCAGTCCTTGGGGCAAGAGGACTTTTTCTCATTGCTTACCACTCAGCTGCAGTATCAAGACCCCAGTAAACCGGTTGATAACGCCGAAATGATCGCTCAAATGGCGAGCTTTCAAACTTCTGAGGGTATTGCTGAGCTTGGTACCAAATTTGACACCATGAACTCGATAATGAATTCATCGGCTGCCTTGCAGGCGTCAACCTTAGTAGGGCAAAAAGTGCTGGTGCCTTTAGATTATGGTCATAACGGCGGCGCTGGATTTGACGGCGTAGCGGTAACTGGTGCAGCAACTACTAATGTAAAAGTTTCGGTCGAAAACGCGGCGGGTGAAGTCGTCAAAGTTATCGACTTAGGTGAGGGAAGCGGCAACATGCCATTCTCTTGGGATGGCACCGATTCTAATGGGAATCCGATGCCAGAAGGTAAGTACAACATTAAAGTTAATGGTGTTCAGGGCGGTAAAGAGATCAGTTTACCCACCGCAACATATGCAAGCGTAGGTAGCGTGAGCTTAGCAGGTGGCACATCTGGCGTAGTCGTCAATTTAGAAGGTTTAGGTGGCATTGCAATGAGCGATGTTCTCGAAGTAGCCAAAGCCTAACAAAGAATAGTAAAACGATAGGAGATTGAGAGATGTCATTTAATATCGCTCTAAGCGGCATCAATGCCTCGCAAAAGGATCTTGACGTAACGGCGAACAATATTGCTAACGTCAACACCATTGGTTTTAAAGAGTCGCGTGCTGAGTTTGCCGATGTGTATGCAACATCGATTTTCTCAAATGCTCGTACCGCTGTGGGTAATGGCGTAAAAACTGCCGATGTTGCTCAACAGTTTCACCAAGGTAGTCTTAACTTTACCCAAAATGCCTTAGATATGGCGATAAGTGGCGAAGGCTTTTTTGTTACGGCGTCAGACCTAACCACCCAAACGCGAGAGTTTACTCGTGCCGGTGCTTTTAAGTTAAACGCTGATAACTTTATTGTTAACTCACAAGGTCAGTACCTGCAAGGTTATACGGTAAACAGCAGTGGTACACCTTCTGCTGTAAGTATGGCGGCAACCAGTGCTATTCAAATTAGTGCTGAAGTAGGTAACCCTACGATGACTAGCCAAGTGGATATGAGTTTTAACTTGCCCTCTAGTGGCACCACTCATGATATTGGCGATTTTGATCCAACCGATAGCAATACCTATACTTCTGCCACATCTGTGACGGTGTATGATTCGCAAGGTGGTTCGCATGTTGCCGAGACCTTCTTTATTAAAGATGACACCACAGCAAATACATGGCACAAGTTGATATACATTGACGGACAACCAGTAGATGTTGCAGGCGGTACAGCAAATACCCCTAATCCAGGTAACGCAAACCCTAACATTCCAGCGTCTGCCACACTGACTTTTGATAACACTGGTGCATTGGCCTCTACCGCGCCACTAATCATTGAAACAGTGCCATTAGGTACTGCTCCACCAAGTGGCCCAGGTGGTGTTTGGGATCCTGTGACAGGTTCTGTAGATCCAACACAAACCATTACCTTTAACTTAAATGGCCCAACTCAATACAACTCAGCTTTTGAAGTATCTAGTTTATCGCAGGATGGTTCTACCGTTGGTAAGTTGACAGGTATTGATATTGGTCCAGATGGCTTGGTTGTGGCTTCATACAGTAACGGTGAGACCACTAACATTGCCAAAGTATCGGTAGCAAAATTTGCCAATAACCAAGGTTTGTCGCAAATTGGCGATACCGCATGGCAACAAACCCAGTTAAGTGGTGAGGCCATTGCCGGTGAAGGTAACTCAGGTACATTTGGTAAAATTAACTCGGCTTCTTTGGAGCAAGCCAACGTTAACTTAACCGAGCAGTTAGTGAATTTGATTAGCGCCCAGCGTAACTTCCAAGCTAACTCTCGAGCTTTAGAAGTTAACTCAACACTACAGCAAACCATTATTCAAATCCGTTAATAGCTGGATATGGTTTAGTCAAAAAGGCAGCCTTGGCTGCCTTTTTATTTCTTTGATTTAATTGCCTTTTTTCTTCCTGTTTTTCTTTTTCTACCTTCTGGCATTCTAATTGCTTTGTTTCCATTGAGTCAGCTAATTGACGTAGGAAATAGACATGGACCAACTACTTTATATATCGATGACCGGTGCAAAACAAAATATGCACTCGCTCGCGGTACGTGGTAATAACCTTGCAAATGCAAATACCACAGGCTTTAAAGCCGACCTAGAGAACGCACGCTCAATGCAGGCTTTTGGTCCTGGCATGCCATCCCGGGTATTCGCAATGACCGAGCGCCCAACGCAAAACTTTACCGATGGTCTATTAAAAACCACAGGTCGAGATTTAGACGTGGCGATTAAAGGTGAAGGTTGGCTTTCGGTTCAAGATAAAGATGGCAATGAAGCACTTTCTCGAAACGGTAACTTTACCATTTCAGCAGCGGGTGTCTTACAAACCATGCAAGGGCAGCCGGTATTGGGCAACCAAGACGCGCCAATTATTATTCCCCTACCTGTTGAAAAGCTAGAGATTAACGAAGATGGCACCATTGAAATTCGTCCAGAAGGTGCGCCTGCCGACGCCTTGGAAGAGGTTAACCGAATTAAGCTAAGTAAACCTTTTGCTGGTGAGTTAACGAAAGGCGATGACGGTTTATTCAGAGCCACCAATGGCCAGCCTTATCAACCCGATGCCACCGTTGAATTGGTGAAGGGAGCACTAGAGGGGAGCAACGTGAACCCGGTGCAAGAAATGACACATATGATCAGCATGCAGCGTCAATTTGAAATGCAAATCAAAATGATGAAAACCGCTGAAGAAAACGAAAAAGCCACTAACAGCTTGTTGCGATTAAGCTAGGTATAAGGAGCGTATTATGCATCCCGCATTATGGATCAGTAAAACTGGCTTAGATGCCCAACAAACTAACGTATCGGTTATTTCAAATAACTTAGCCAATGCCAGTACCGTTGGTTACAAAAAAAGCCGAGCGGTTTTTGAAGACTTGCTTTACCAAACCATTAACCAACCGGGTGGTCGTTCTTCACAGAACACCAACATGCCGTCAGGCCTTATGATTGGTGCTGGTGCTAAAGTTGTCGCCACGCAAAAAAATCATGACCAAGGTAATGTTCAAACCACCGATAATGCCTTTGATTTAATGGTAGATGGCCGCGGTTTCTTCGAAATTTTGATGCCAGACGGCACGACTGCTTATACCCGTAACGGCCAATTTGGTCTTAATGACGAAGGTACCATTGTAACCCCAGGTGCGGGTTATCCCTTACAGCCAGAAATTCAAGTACCAGAAGATGCACAGAGCTTTACCGTAGGTGAAGACGGCGAGGTGAGTGTTCGCTTACCCGGGCAAACCGATAACCAAGTTATTGGTCAGATTACCATCACCGACTTTGTTAATCCGTCAGGCTTAGAGCCTCGTGGACAAAACTTGTATTTAGAAACCGGTGCCAGTGGTGCTCCGCAAAATGGTATTGCATCAGAAAATGGTTTAGGCGCAATCCGCCAAGGTTCTTTAGAAACATCAAACGTGAATGTAACTGAAGAGCTAGTTAACTTAATTGAAGCGCAACGTGTTTATGAGATGAATTCAAAAGTGATTTCAACTGTAGACCAAATGTTGACCTTCGCAACGCAACAATTGTAATCAAAGTTTAGAGAGAGGGATTGCTCATGAATAAACTAATGGTAGTAGCAACCTGTATGGCAATGACTGGTTGTGCCAGTGTAAACACGGCAGTCGTGCCAGATGACCCAGAGTTTGCGCCGATATATCCAGAAGATGTGGCAGTAGAAGCGAGAATTACCGGTTCTTTATTCACAGAAAATGGCGCCAATAATCTGTATTCAGATAAAAAGGCACATCGAGTGGGTGACATTATTGTGGTGAACCTAGCAGAAAGCACTCAAGCCAGTAAATCTGCAAGTAATGAACTTGCTAAAGATAAGAACTTAAATCTAAACCAGATCACGGTACCGGGCGGTGTAGCTACAATTAACGGTAATCCAATAGAACTTGGTTTAAGCCAAAGCAGTGACTTTACTGGTGAAGCCGACGCGGCTCAAAGCAATAGCTTGAACGGTAATATTTCGGTGAACGTGGTACAGGTATTAGCCAACGGAAATCTAATTATTAGCGGTGAGAAATGGCTAATGTTAAACAATGGTAATGAATACATTCGTTTAACTGGGATTATTCGTCCAGAAGATGTTGCACCTGATAACTCAATTACCTCGTTACGTATTGCCAATGCGCGTATTCAATACGGCGGCACCGGTGATTTTGCCAATACCACTAATCAGGGGTGGTTATCTAAATTCTTTAATGGCCCAGCTTGGCCATTCTAAGCCCTGAGTTTTAGGAGTAGTCTTATGTTTAAACGTGGCGTTGTATTATTTAGCATTGGTTTGTGTCTAGTTGCAAACTCGGTGAATGCTGCACGTGTGAAAGACGTGGCAAATGTTGCTGGTGTGCGGGCTAACCAATTAACCGGTTACGGTTTGGTGGTGGGCTTACCGGGTACCGGTGAAAAAAACAGTGATTTTGCAAAGCAGTCTTTTGCCACCATGCTACGTAACTTTGGCATTACTGTTCCTCCAGGCACTAACTTAAAGATTAAGAACGTAGCTCCTGTTGCTGTGCATGCCGAGTTACCAGCCTTTGTTAAACCCGGTCAAACCATTGATATTACGGTGTCTGCCATTGGTGAAGCTAAAAGCTTACGTGGTGGTAGCTTAGTGCAAACCTTCTTAAAAGGTGCTGACGGTGAAGTGTATGCGCTAGCCCAAGGCAGCTTAATTGTTGGTGGGTTTGGCGCAGAAGGGGCCGATGGCTCTAAAGTTATTTCAAATACCCCAACCGTTGGTCGTATTCCAAACGGTGCAATTGTAGAGCGCTCGGTACCATCGCCCTTCATGAGTGGTGATACCATCACCTTTAACCTAAAGCGCTCAGATTTCACAACCGCTAAACGTTTAGCCGATACCATTAATAGTTTAGTGGGGCCAAACACGGCAACACCGATGGATGCCGCATCTGTTCAAGTATTTGCGCCACGTGATCCTGGCCAGAGAGTCGCTTATTTATCAACCTTAGAAAACTTAACCTTTGAACCAGCCTCAGAGTCAGCCAAAATCATCGTTAACTCGCGCACCGGTACCATTGTTATTGGTAAAGACGTTCGGCTATTACCAGCTGCAATTACCCATGGTGGTTTAACCGTCAAAATCTCTGAAACACCGCTCATTTCTCAGCCTAATCCCTTTTCTGATGGTGAAACAGTGGAAACCACGGTTAGTACCATTGAAGCGACCGAGGAAGACTCAAGAATGTTTAACTTCGACCCTGGTGCATCGCTTGATGATTTAGTGAGGGCGGTGAATAGAGTAGGGGTTGCGCCGGGTGATTTGGTTTCTATTTTAGAAGCTTTAAAGCAAGCCGGTGCGATTCAAGGCGAGTTGTTGGTGATTTAACATGGCAATGGACGCAGTCAAACAGTCAGCAAACTATCACGATTTAGCCAGTTTAGACGAGCTAAGAAGTGCTGCTCAAAAAGATCCGAACAAGGCGCTCAAACAAGTAGCCAGCCAGTTTGAATCTCTGTTTATGCAGATGTTGATGAAACAGATGCGTAAGAGTAATGAGTTGTTTGAAAGCGATACGCCATTAAATAACCGCCACACCCAAACTTATCGAGACATGCATGATAACCAAATGGCACTGGAATTATCGTCGTCTGGTGCGCTTGGGCTTGCTGATTTAATTGTTGCTCAACTTGATCCTGCCGCCGCCAATGTTACCCCTGCATCTGTATTGCGTGGTGGTCAAAATATTGATCTTCAACAGCGTTCTTTAAATGCATCTGATACAACTGGCAAGAATATTGCTGAATCGACTAGTGTAACGGCCGCAAGTAGCAAAACTTTAGAAAAAGATACCGCGAGCCTTGCAGTTAGTGAAAAAACAGAGGAAGCGGCGGCAATAAGTCGGCAAGGTTTTGCCTCTCCTGGAGAGTTTATACAAGCAATTTTGCCTGTCGCCAAAAAATGGGCCGCTGACAAAGGCATTGAGCCCATGGCGATTGTTGCACAGGCTGCACTTGAATCAGGTTGGGGTAAAAAGGTTATCACTAATAGTGATGGTTCAAGTAGCCACAATCTATTTGGGATAAAAGCGGATAGTCGCTGGCAAGGAGATAAAGCAGTTGTGAACACTTTAGAGTATAGAAATGGGCAAGCCAATCAGGAGCGAGCAGCCTTCCGCTCATATGACTCATTTGAAGAAAGTGTGAAAGACTACTTGTCGTTTGTAGAAGGACCGCGATACCAACAAGCTTTGGCAAATGGCATGGATGCGAAGCAGTATGCTAAAGAGCTACAAGCCGCTGGTTACGCCACCGATCCTCAATACGCCAACAAGATTGGCCAGATTTTAGATGGCAAACATTTTGCGGAATTTAGCCAACAATCGGTTGAAGGGGAGTAATTAAGCTATGGCAATGAATGACCTACTCACTATTGGTTCTTCTGGGGTTGCTGCGCATCAACGTTTATTGATGACAACTGGTAATAACATTGCCAATGTGAATACTCCTGGTTACAGCTTACAGCGCACCTTTTATACAGCCGATACTTTAGGCGGCGTTCGCGAAGGTTACACCGAGCGAGTATTAAATGGTTTTGCCCAAGCGCAAATGTTTCGTGATACTTCTACCTATGCAAACCGCAATGCTTACTTAGAATCGGTAAGCCATATCGATGCAATTCTTAGTGATGACTCACTATCTTTAAGCAGTAAGTTTGACGATACTTTTACCCAGTTACACGCAACAACTGACAACCCAACGGCTCTTTCTACGCGCGAGTTGGCATTGTCTCAGTTTCATGCTTTAACAGATCGTTACCGAACCTTAACTGAACAGTACCAAGTTCAAGAGAAAAACATTAGCCAAGATATTATCGAAAAGGCTGATGAAGCCAATGCACTAATTTCCAACATAGCAGAAATTAACAAAGAAATTATCGCAGCTGGTGGCAGCCCGCTCGATGGCAATAATGCAATTCTGTCTGACAAACGCGATCAGGCCATTAAAGAGCTAGCCGAGTTAATTGATATAAACACCATTGTTCAAGATGATGGTTCAACTCTGGTGTTTATGCGCTCAGGCCAAGCCTTGGTATTGCAAGATGACCATACCAAGTTAGCCATTGTTGATGGCGACCCAGATAGTACTCAAAAAGAAATGACGCTGAGTTTGGCTGGCTCTACTCGCATTATTGGACGTGATGATATCGGCGGTACCATTGGTGGATTGATGGAATACCGTAAAACCACCTTAGATACCAGCCGTAACCAATTGGGTCAGTTGTCGATTGCAATGACAGATGCCTTCAATACTCAAAACCGATTGGGAATGGATTTAAACGGCGATATTGGTGGTGATATTTTCACCTTGCCAACTTTTAACGGAAAAGAATTCTCGACTAATACCACTGCAGGCACCATTAGCGGAAGCTTTATTGCTGGTAGCGGTAGTGAAGTAACGCCTTTTGACTATCGAGTGACTTTTACCTCTGCAACCACTTTTGAAGTACAACGCTATGATGGTGACCAGCCTATTGAGGCGGCAATTGCAGGGACAATTCCACCTACCAACTTTCAGCTTGATGGTATGGATTGGGATTTCTCATCAGGTCCATTTGCGGCTGGTGATAAACACCTTATTCAACCAACACGTGATGCTGCTGCGTCAATGACGGTAAGCATGAGTCAGCCAGAGAAATTAGCCTTAGCGTCACCAATACGTGTTGAACGCGAACTTGATAACCGTGGGAATGCAACGGTTTCCATTGATTCTATTTACGATACTGACCCCGCGACTTCAGATTTCACTTTACCTGGCGGCTATGATGTCAACGGCCCTGCTGAGGTGCGTATAAGCGCAACAGGAGATTATGAAATCTATAACGGCTTAGGCGCGTTAATGGCCACTGCGCCAGCAGCAAGTGCCGGTCAGCAGTTGTTTGCCAATGCTGTGCCAGCTTTAACGCCCGGTTATGAAATTAATATTGATGGTGACGTGCAAGAAGGTGACGTTTTCACTATGGGCTACAACACTGATGGTTTTAACGACAACTACAATGCCCTACGCTTAATTGACTTACAGCAAGAAGATTTAGTACGAAAGAGTTTAGCCACCGGTGGCGACAACAAAATGACGATGAACGATGCTTATTCCAGTGTAGTGAGTTTTGTTGGTGGTAAAACAAGTGAGGCGAGGGTATCGGTATCTGCTGCAAACTCTTTACTTGAGCAAAGTACCCAACGACATAATTCGATTTCTGGCGTCAATCTAGATGAAGAAGCCTCTAACCTGATTCGTTTTCAACAGGCTTATGCTGCATCTGCCCAGGTGATTAGTGCTGCACAAGAAACTTTTCAAACTATATTAAACTCAGTGAGGTAATTGATTATGCGAGTATCCAGTATTAACTTGTATCAAAGCTCACTAAACGGCGTGCTTAATTCTCAGCAACAAGTTGAGAAGATGAACCAACACCTTATTACCAATAAAAAGTTGCTAACTGCTGCCGATGGTCCATCAGACATGAGCAAAACCATGTTTTTGACCACCGAAATCACTTTGACTGAGCAGCATCTTAAAAATGGTACTTTGCTTGAGAACGCACTTAATTTTGAAGAGTCAACCTTAGATGGTATGGTTACCGCGATGCAGCGAGCTCGTGTACTGGGAGTTCAGTCTGGTGATGGTATTAATGGTGAAACTGAGCGTGCTTCGTTAGCACAAGAGTTACGTCAGATCCAAAACCAAGTGCTAGATTTTATGAATAGTCAAAACGCTGATGGTAGCTATGTATTTTCGGGCTTTCAAACTCAAAAGCAACCTTATGTTTATGATGGTGTTGATTATAATTACCAGGGTGATGCGGGAGTTAATGAATTAAAAGTATCTTCATCAGTATATATTCAAAGTAATGATACAGGGCAGGAAGTTTTTGATAATGTGTTTAAACGTTTTAAAACTAATGACCTTACTCCAAACGTTACCTCTATAGTTAATGACCAAAGAGCTTATGATAGCTTTCACAAATTAAGTTATGACCCTATCACTCCGGTTAACAATATTTATCAAGTACAAACTACCGCTGGTGTCCCAGATACTTATGAAATTTTAGATAATGGTGGCGCGTCTTTAGTTCCTCCAGTTACCGGAAACTATGTACCCAATGAACCTATAAACTTCAATGGGCTTGAAATTACCGTTACAACCGCAGCAGGTAGTGCCAACGAATCATTTGAATTAGCTCCACCAGAAAAAGACAATGTTTTAAATATGTTGTCAGATTTTATTATTGCCTTAGAAGACCCTAGTTTAGTGGAAAGTGAATTTATTGAGGCTCAGTCTGATTTCTTGGTAGGTATAGATAACTCGTTGGAAAGTGTTAACCTTACTTTAGGATCCCTTGGTGCGAGGGGGAATTCTTTGGACTCAGTTCGCTCAGCTGCAGCTTCTATGGACGTGATTAATCAGCAATCAAGAGCAAGCCTCAGCGAGGTTGATTTCGCTGAGGCAGTAAGCAACCTACAAAAAGCAGAGCTAGCGTTAAACACCTCATATTCTTCTTATAGTCGCATTAGCCAACTATCGTTATTTAATTACTTATAAAGCGTTAAAGTTTATTTCAACTCGGCCGTTATAAAGGTTGCTTCAATATTGAAGCAACCTTTTTTGTTTTAAATGTTTAGGGTGTCTAAATAAAATTAAAATAAATGCTAAAGAATATTGAAGTGCTGCCGTTATATAGGGTAAGTCAGAAACAAAAAAATAACTGACAACTAATAAAACCTATAAATGGTTAATATATAGATAGGAGAAATATCATGGCTTTATACGTAAACACTAATGTGTCATCAATTAACGCACAGCGTCAACTTTACAACTCAGGTATTGGTCTAGATACATCGTTTCAGCGTTTATCATCAGGTTTGCGTATTAATAGCGCCAAGGATGATGCGGCAGGCCTACAAATATCAAACCGCTTTACCACCCAAATTCAGGGTCTGGACCGTGCGGTAATGAACGCCCAAGATGGGATTTCAGTTGCGCAAACTGCTGAAGGTGCGATGGATGAAGTAACCAACATGCTACAACGTATGCGCGTACTGGCAATCCAATCACAAGACGGTGTTAACAACTCCGACGACCGCACAGCTTTGCAAGCGGAAGTAAGCCAGCTTAAAGCTGAGATCAGTCGGGTTGGTACAACTACTAAGTTTGGTGGAATTCAATTGCTTGATGGTTCTTACAGTGCAAACTTCTTGGTAGGTGCAAATGCTGGTGAGAATATCCAAGTCTCTATTGCGACTTCAGTAACTCAAACTGGTCTTGGTATTGCGGCTATCTCTGTAACCTCCGCTGCCGGGGCAAGTGGTTCCATGGCAGCTATTGACTCTGCTCTTAAAGTCATTGATGAAGAGCGGGCAAACCTTGGTGCGGTGCAAAACCGTTTCCAATCTACCATTCGCAACTTGTCTAATATTTCTGAAAATGTAACCGCAGCACGTTCGCGTATTAAAGATACGGACTTTGCCAAAGAAACTGCTGAATTGACGCGTAACCAGATTCTACAGCAGACTTCGACAACTATTTTGGCTCAAGCCAACCAGCGTCCTCAGGCTGCACTATCTCTACTTGGATAATATAAAAAAAGAAAGGACGGTGGGGGTTCAATCCACCGTCCTCAGACTGCAGTAGCGCTATTAGTACTCTTAGGAGGCTCAATTCCATACCAATAATAAGTAGCGCTTTAGTTTCGCTCTCAATCTCCTATCGTTTCGAGCGATACGGTCAAGTGATGCATACTCACTTGGCCTTTTTTTCGCAGCGGTTCAGACTGCAAGGGTAATAAAGCAATGTACGTGCCAAAAATTAACAGCAATAATTTGACGTTCAATTATTGCTCAATGATTACAAATGTATCGTTTTTTAGCTGAGTTTAGAAGTTTTTTCTGGTCCCTGAAGCCCGTGTTTACAAGGCTTGCCGTAAATGCGGCAAAAAAATTCCGATTTTTTCCTCTTTTTTTCTAAAGCTTTCCCCCCCCTTGCCGCTAACAAATATGAAGTTAATAAAACTTTGGTCCATTTTTAAGTTGTCTTGATTTACGGTTCATGAATCAGGGGTTCAACAACTAACAAATGGTTTAGGTCGTCCTGACACAGTTCAATCAGGATGAGCGATTTCTTAGGAGGCTCAAATTATGGCATTAGTTGTCAACACCAATGTGTCGTCATTGAACGCACAGCGCCAGTTATACAATTCTGGTAATTCTTTAGATACTGCCTATCAGCGTTTAAGTTCTGGTTTCAGAATTAACAGTGCAAAAGATGATGCAGCAGGTCTACAAATTTCTAATCGCATGACATCGCAAATCCAAGGTTTGGATCGTGCGGTTATGAATGCACAAGACGGTATCTCTGTTGCACAAACTGCTGAAGGCGCAATGGATGAAGTAACCAATATGCTTCAACGTATGCGCGTTCTCGCTGTTCAATCACAAGATGGTGTAAACAACAGTGATGATCGCGCAGCACTTCAATCTGAAGTGAGTCAATTAAAAGCAGAAATCACTCGTGTTGGTGATACCACCAACTTTGGGGGAACTAAGCTTCTAGATGGTGCCTACAGTGCTGACTTCTTGGTAGGTGCGAATGCTGGTGAGAAAATCAATGTAGCGATCAATACCACTATTACTGCCGGTGGACTAGGCGTAAGCGGTATCAGCGTATCTTCTGCTGGTGGTGCTTCTGCAGCGATGGCCGCAATTGACTCTGCTTTGAAGTCGGTGGATTCGGAACGTGCTAACTTAGGTGCATTGCAAAACCGTTTCCAATCTACGATTCGCAACTTGTCGAACATTTCAGAGAATGTTAGCGGTGCACGCTCGCGAATTAAAGATACTGACTTTGCTAAAGAAACCGCTGAGTTAACGAAATCTCAGATTCTTCAACAAACCAGTACTTCGATTCTTGCTCAAGCAAACCAACGCCCACAGGCTGCGTTAGCTCTAGTTTAATCGTTAATAATAGTGAAGAAAGACGCAGCCACACTTATACTAATAAGTGTGGCTTGCTTTGTTTAAGGAGTCTGGTTTATGGATAGCAATGTTAGCTCAATAGCTGCTTCTAACCTCACAACTAGTTTATCTGGTGGTCAGAAGCAAAAAGTAAGTGCCGCTGACAAGATGGAAGTGGCACAGTTATCGCTTCAAAAAGAACAAGAAAAGATCAAAGCTGAGCAAGAAGCTAAGCAGCAAGAACGACAAACCGAAGACAAGTCTCAGGTGGAAGATGTTGTTGCATCGCTTAACCAATTGCTCGAAGTTCAAGATCGCGATGTAAAGTTTGTTGTGGATGAGCGTGACGGTCAATTTTTTACTTCAGTGCTTAACAGAAGCACAGATGAGTTGATTAGAGAAATTCCTACGGAAGAGTACCGTCAACTGGAAGAGAGATTAAAAAAGTTTCAGGATGCGATAGGGCAAACAACAGGTTTGTTTGTTGATCAAATAGTTTAGTGTTGAGTGAGTAATAGATTATGACAGGCATTACAGCGGCGGGTATTGGTAGTGGCTTGGATTTAGAGGCCTTAATTGAAGTCTCTATTGATGCAATGAAAGTACCTCAAGAAGCGCGACTTCAGGAGCGGCGTGAATCGCTCGATGTGACTCTTTCAGCTGTTGGCTCGATTAAGTCAGCTATGAGTTCGTTTCTTGGTATTTTGGACAAAGCCAAGGAGCCCACCACATTTTTCCCTCGCTCCGCTTTTGTCGGCGGGAGTAATGTAAGTGGAGAGAGTTATAGTGGACCATTCGGAGTAACGGTTGGGGATGATGCTACAAATGGCAGTTATGACGTTGAGGTGCTATCTCTTGCATCTGGTTCAAGAGTAGCCACTCAAAATGAATATGCGTCTAGTTCTACAGTTATTGCTAACACTGAGGGTGAATTAACTTTTGCGGCGGGCTCTGGTGCCGATGAAGAAACGTTCACGGTTGAAGTTACCGCTGGCATGACCTTGTCACAATTACGGGAGGCGGTAAATGAAGCAGGCGAAAACTTTGGCGTAAGCGCGAACTTAATCAACACTGGTACTGGTACTCAACTGGTGTTCGACTCCTCAAAGTCGGGCGCTGACGATGATGCTGATCCTGCTAATGGTAACCCAAATGACTTGCGGATAATCTCAAGTGGTGCCGCTAATGGCGACTTGGATGCTTTAATTGGTAATACTCAAGTAACTAAAAGCGCTTCGGAAGCGCGCATATCAGTAAATGGTATTGAGGCTACTAGCAATACTAATACTTTCAGCGACGTTATTTCTGGAGTGACTTTAGACGTCAATACTTTGACTAGCTCCTCTACGATACTCGAAATTAAACCTGACGATGACGCGGCAGTTGAAAGTGTTCGTAGTTTTATTGACGCATACAACAAAATAATCTCAGAAATCGACAAATACAGTAAGCCAGATAAGGTACTAGAAGGCGAAGACAGTAGTCGTAAAGAGCTTAGTGGTGATGCCATGTTCCGCTCAATGAAGTACAGTTTAGGTAAAATGAGCACTACTGGCTTTGAGGACCCAAGTCAGCCAGGACGTGTCACTACCCTTTATGCTCTTGGTATTGAGATGGATGACAGTGGTCAATTAACGCTTGATGAAGGTCAATTGAAAGAGTGGGTAAATGGTGATTTAGATAAACTTGGTGAGATTTTTGCAGGAGAGAATGGCATAGTCGATACATTTTACGACTTTACCAAAAGTTATGAGCAAACTGGCGGGGTGTTAGCCTCGCGCGAAGATACAACTCGCTCACAACTTAAAGATCTTGACTACGCTGACCTTGCTTTGAAAGAGCGAATGGCTGAGTATGAGTCAACGTTAAGAGCTAAATACACCGCATTCGACCAAACCATGGGTGCGCTTAATAGCCAGATGTCCTATATAATGGGCCAGCTTGGCTAATAATTTATAGGATGTAATGCATGTACAAACATGGAATTAATCAATATCGACAAGTAGGAATTAAAGATCAAATAGCTACTGCCGACCCACATCAGATTACTCAGCTCTTAATGCAAACTGCATTAGAAAATCTGTCAGTTGCTAAAGGTTGTATAGAGCGTAATGATATCTCTAGCAAAGCTAAACCAATTGCTAAGGCAACTTCCATCATTACTTCTCTTAGAGATACATTGGATCATGAGAAAGGTGGTGAAATAGCTACCAATTTACAAGATTTGTATAACTTTATGCTCGAACGTTTGTCTGAAGCTAGCATCAACAATGATGCAACGATTATTGCTGAGGTGATGGAAGTATTCCTACCAATTAAATCGGCATGGGATCAAATTCCAGAGTCAGCAAAAACTGAAGCTTATAACCAACGATGAGTGACCGCTCTCTCAATCTACTGCAAGCTCAAATTGAACAAGCAAGTGTGTTGTTGGTTAAGTTAAAAGAAGATCTTTTAGAAGGCCTCATAGATCAAGAAGAAATCTTAGCAAGGCTAGAATCGCACGCACAACAAGTCGAATCGTTTTTTAGCACTGGCACAGAAGACATGCCTAGCGAGCATAAGCAGCTTATTGTTGATTATGTGGCTCAAATGAAACAAGTATTTGAAGCCTTAGCGCTGGAAAAACAACAGACAAGTGAACAGCTTGGAAAAATGCGTAGAGGGAGGAAGGTTAGCTCGGCGTACAATCAAAATACCTAGTCTGAGGTCTGCATGCTATTTAACGTCAATTTTCAGATTCATACTGACGAAGAGACTCAATCTAAGCTAGAAGCCAATATGGGCGCTTACACTAAGCGTCGTTTTGCTCAAAACTTCAAAGCTTTTTCTACGCTTTTCCCTTCATTATCTGAGCAGGTCGGCGCTTATATTCTTAAGCAATATGCTCCTTTTGTGACCCGAACCAAGCACCTAAATGTCAGTAACAATTACAAAGGGAGGGCGCTGTATCACGTTAATCCTTCTCTTCATGTAGAGCAGCAAGTCACTAGTTTTTCTAAACAAGCTTTGCAAGCTCAACGTCAGCTTAGTCAGACTCCTAATCCGACATTTGATGCCGCTCCAGGGGCCAAACTTGACAGTTATTTTCCCGGCTTGTCAGATAATTATCAGCCTTTGTCAGAGACTTGCGACAGCCTTATTGTATTAGGTTGTGGCTTGGGGCTGCATATTGATAAGTTGTTATCACTAAAGCCTTGGAAGCGTTTGCTTATAGTTGAGCCATCACTCGAACTTTTGCATATTTCTTTGTACAGTGCGAACTGGATGTCGGTGTTACGTTATGCCAGCCAGAATGGCTGCGAAGTAGCCATGGTTGGCGGGGTTGAAGGTAGAGAGAGTTTCTCTCACATTGATGAGTGGGTTAAACAGCATCAGCTTGTAGAGTGTTGCCTACAACGCCATTATAGCTATAGCGAGTTTAACCAACTTGAACTAGCTGTTGCAAAAGGTGAAGTGGGCTTAGCTAATTTTTCTAGCTTTGCGCCTAAAGCAATCAGTCGTGACCGTCAGTATGAGTGCACTTTACCGTTGATTAATTGGTACTCTAAATCTGAAACATCTAGTAAGAGTGTTAATGAAGAGGCCTTAGTCTCTAGTCGTTTTCAACGAAATTTTGCCGCATTAGAAAAGCGTTTTCCTGATATTGCCGAAGCATTTAAAAATTATGAGTTGAGCCAGTGGAAACTGTTTAGCATGCCAGATGGTGAGCTTAATTTATTCCATGCGGTGAGTGGTGATGTTTTGTTCCAACGTTCGCCCAAAGAAGAGTCTGAGCAGTTCTTTGAGCACTACCTGAAATCACCAAGAATAGAAACGCTTGATGCTCGTTATATTCTGCGAAAGCCAAGTCCATTTTTACATTACAAATACTCCGATGAGCTTCGCGCTCTAGTTCAGAAGCTTCCTAGTGATAGCCGACAGTTGCCAGAGAAGATCCCTTCATTCATTATGTATGGCTGTGGTTTGGGCTACCAAGTATCACAACTACTGCTTCAGCACAAAGTTGATAACTTCATTCTTTATGAACCTAGCTGGGACTTCTTCTATGCGTCTTTATTTACGATAGACTGGGCCGAAATACTCCGTGTTGCGGATGAAGAAGAGCGCCATATTTACCTTAATATCGGTGATGATGGCAGTAATATGTTTAATGACATCCATCTGCGGATGCATGTTCAAGGCATCAATATTCTCTCATATACTTTTTTCTTCACGAGCTATTTTGATGAGGAGTTAGATAAGAGTATTCGAGCCACTCGTGAGCAATTTCAGATCCTCACCAATATCATGGAGTACTATGATCATTCACTGTTCAATATTACTCATACTAACCATCTATTAAAGCAAAGTTCGACGCACGTTTTACTCAAAGATAAGCCAGAGGATATTACTCAAGAGTTAGCTGAAACGCCGGTTTTTATCATAGGTAATGGGCCGTCTCTCGACTCTTGCGTAGAGGTGATCAAAGAAAACCGTGATAAAGCGATCCTTGTGTCTTGTGGAACAAGCTTAAAGGCGCTGTATGAGTTGGGTATCCAACCCGATTTCCATGCGGAAGTTGAGCAAACCAATGCAACAACACTGTGGATTTCTCAAGTCCCTGATAAGCAATGGTTAAAGCAGATCTCTTTATTATCGGTTTGTGGTGTCCATCCTAATGTTGCTGCCATGTTTAAAGATTGCTTCTTGGGTATGAAGTTGGGAGAGGCCTCCACTGTGGCATACGGCCGTATGGACGAAAGTTTTGCGGAATACCAAGGTATACTTTATTCCTATCCAACAGTGTCTAATTGCGCTATTTCTTCCCTGCTTAAACTAGGGTTTAAACAACTTTATCTGTTTGGTGTTGACCTAGGCTTTAAGGACTTGGCGAAGCACCACAGTGTTCACTCTGCTTACTATAAGAAGGATGGAGAGCAACTATACGATTATGGCCGTCATGGTATTGGGTTTAGAGTGAAGGGAAATTTTGAAAGCGAGGTTTATACCAAGCATGAATTTAAATTTTCCGCAGAGATTATTGCAACCTCGCTGGCGGAGTTTCCTAGAGTTGAGTGCTATAACACTAGTGATGGAGCGTATATAGAAGGAACCATGCCGCTACAACCTGACTCAGTGCTGTTGTTAAATAATGCATTAGATAAGACGGGATTTAAGCATCGACTTTCCAGTAAAGCTTATCGAAGTGAGCTTGGTTCTTGTGTTGAAGATTTTGAAGGTTTTTATCGTAAAGATAACTTCATTGATAGTTTTGAACCGATACGGGCCTTGTGGGATGAGCCATGCATTAGCTGGGAGCAAACACTCGAAATGATGGCAGAGCAGGGAAGATTGTTTAAGCAGGCGTCCGAAGACCCCCATTCTTTGTTTTATTTTTTACTTCGAGGTAGCGGTGCGTTTTGTCTCACATATATGACTCGCTTGGCGTTTTCTGATGAAGATGAAGTGCTGTGTATGTCTCGTTTGGCCGAAGCGATTGAAGTTTGGAAGAATTACTTAGACGATGCGAAAGACTTTTATCTTGAGCATTACGGTGAATTTGATCAAACGGCAGCACCATTGGCTGGTGCTAGCTTTAGTGATTAGGTGTTAGTGTGAGCCAATTTGGGTGTGAGCCCTTTTAAAACCTACGGAGATGAGCCCTACATGAATTTGAGCACTTTGATTGAGCAGAGTGAAGTTCTAAAGCAAATAATGGCTAGTGTATCGGGGCCAGTGACTGCGAATCGAGTGGCTAAAACCTTACAGGCCTTTTTGGCTCAGCTAGATGAGCAGTCAAGCCAAACAAATGATGAGTCGAATCGGATTTTTGGCCTTGTACTGTCCGAGGTTGAACGTTTGTCCAATCAGTCTGAGGATTTCTATCTTTGTTTACTATCCATCCACTTACTCTATGGTGACCGAAAACAAGCAGTAGAGGGGATAGTAGAGTACCTCAGTAGAGCAGAGCTATCTGTTCAGAAACATTGGTTTCTGTATTGGCAGTTATGCAGATTCTTTTTTGTAAACCGGGTTATGTTTTCAGAAGAGTTCAAATATCACTGTCTAGATCGCGTATATAAGAAAGTTTTTTCCAAGTATTACGCAGAGCTTAATCGACACAGCAAGCGCAATGATGCGTTAATGGGGGCGATTAATCAGCCAGCAATCCAGCCCCGAGAAACTCAAAGTTCAAACCAGCGAATTGTCTTAGTTACTAATCAGCTCCTTGGCTTGAAGCACGCGCCGACTTTGTTGGCTCTGAATATGGCCAAAACGTATATTCAGTTGGGTTTTGAGGTCAGTATTGTTAACTTAGCTGCTCTACCATCAGAGCAAGCTGATGTGATGTTTGTAGGGGCGGTGGGCTTTAATCAGCTTGAAGAATACAATGGGGCAGGGATCGACGTGACTCTTTTACCAGAAAAAAGAGTCGTCACCAGGAATAGCTTGCCCTTAAATCGAATTATTTATTCCGGTGTTGAGATTCCATTCTATCAATTGACTGAAGAGCAACAGCAGTTCACCCTAGCTAGCAAGCTGGTGGAAACCCCGCCTAAGCTTTTGATGTCAGTCTCTGATAGCAACCTTTTCGCTGATGCTGTGGCAAGAATGGCAGGAGAAAGTTTCCCGGTAATTACCCACCCCACCTCTTCGGGAAGCCCGCTGACTTTATTTACCCAACCATTGTATCTAAACCACCCGGTGGACGGTCACGTGGATTCGCGCGGGGAAAATGCACTGGAGCTTTCTAGATCTTACCCTAAGCCTTTTTCTTATAAAGCATTAGAACGAATTAGTGTGGGCTTTCCTGAAGGTAAATTCTTAATCAGCTTGGTTGGCTTGAGGATAAGTGAGGAAGTGGATCAGAGCTTCCTTGATTTGCTGCACAATTTGCTGAGTAGTAACTCTCAGATAGATGTGGTGGTGATTGGTGCTGACGCCGAGCAATTTGCTGAGTATCAAATTGGCATGCCTGAACGCTTTCATTTTGTCTCTTTTACATCGGATTTAGCGTCTTTAATTGCTAGTACTGACTTGTTTCTTAACCCCGATCGCATGGGGGGGGGAACTGGCGCCGTCATGGCTATGGGAGCCGGCGTTCCCGTTGCGGCTTTGGCAAGAGCCTATAGCGATGTGGCATGGTGGGTACAGGATAAATTTTCTTTGGCTTCTATTGAGGAGTTGTTTGAGTACACCAAAAGATGTGCCTCGGACAGGGAGTTCTATGCTAGTCAACAGCAACTAGCACGGGAAGAGTACCAGCAAATCACTACGCGAGAGTGCTCTTTTAAGCAAATCCTTATCGACTGCGAGCTAATAGAAGCTAACCAGCGCGAGGTATGTGAATGATTCCTTTTAATCAACCAGCACGTGTTGGGAGTGAGCTAGAGTTTGTTGAACAGGTCTTCAATGGAGAGAAAATGTCCGGCGACGGACCGTTTTCCAAGAGGTGTGAAGAATGGTTTGAACAGGAGCTTGGCTGTCATAGAGCCCTGCTAACTCCGAGCTGCACCCACGCCTTGGAAATGGCCGCTTTATTGTTGGACATTCGCCCGGGAGATGAGGTGATCATGCCATCATTCACTTTTGTGTCCACGGCAAATGCGTTTGTATTACGCGGTGCCAAAGTGTTGTTTGTTGATATTCGACCAGATACTTTAAACCTCGATGAAGCGAAAGTTGAGCAAGCCATTACTCCAAAGACGCGTGCCATTGTAGCAGTTCATTATGCAGGTGTTTGTTGTCACATGGAGCGATTGCTTGAGCTAGCGTCAAAACATCAGCTCTACTTAATTGAAGATGCCGCGCAATCATTGGGGAGTCGTTACCAAGGTCGCCCAAGTGGAACAATCGGGCATCTCGCAGCTTTCAGCTTTCATGAAACCAAAAACTACACAAGTGGAGGGGAAGGCGGTTTGTTATTGGTCAATGACCCGTCACTGTCCGAACGCGCTGAGATCTTAAGAGAGAAAGGGACTAATCGAAGCAGCTTTCTTCGTGGTGACGTAGCGAAGTACACTTGGGTTGATTTGGGGAGCAGCTATTTGCCTTGTGAGTTGCAAGCCGCCTACCTTTGGGGACAATTGCAATTCTTTGAGCAAGTGCGGGCTCGTAGACTAGCAATCTGGCAGGCTTATGACCAGGCTTTTCGCCCCTTCAGTCAGCGTTGGCAAATTACTCTGCCAAGTATTCCCGAACAATGCCAGCATAACGCCCATATTTACCACTTGAGGGTGCAATCAAAGCCTTTACGAGATGAGCTGATTGGTTATCTAAAACAGCGGGGAATTGCAGCCGTATTTCACTATGTTCCGCTGCATAGCTCTCCAGCCGGACTTAAATACGGCGAGTTTTTCGGAATTGACCAGCACACTAGTCAGGTTAGTGATACCTTGGTTAGATTGCCATTGTTTTACAATATGGAGCAGCAGCAGATAGAGCAAGTTATTGCTCAGGTTAGCGCATTTTTTGAGACGAATGCTCAGCGAGTAGCTGTCTAGCTTGTCCTAAATTGTTGAATATGGTGTGAAGAATGGAGAAATTTTCACTGTTAGCAGGGCAAAGCGGTGCCAAGGGAGAGTAATCTACCCAATCTAGTTGCACTTGCTGCTCGTGAAACCGCTGCGGCTCAATATAGTTCTTCGCCGCTGGCCCTGAAAGGTAATTGCTTGCTTTTAGCTTAATGCAAATATCTACCAGTTTTTCGTTCCTATCCCCGTTGGGCTGTAACTCTCTCGCATTGATAATCGTGGTTGAGATGCCTAAGCAGTCGCAAGCTTCCCTAATAAGTGCCTGATTTAGTTCAGTTAAGTGCTCCCAATGCTGGTTGTATATTTGCTTAAAGCCGGCGTGACACTGTTCGAAGAAGGGCGATTTTCGGTAATTTTGCTCAATGCTTCTCCAATGTTTCTTTGCCCACTGGGGCTTAGCTATGGTCACTGAATCAATAGCTTGTTCTAAGTTTGAATGCGCTACAGGTACGGTCAGCCATTGAGGGCCACTACTGCTTAGAATACGGTTTCTGTTCCGCCAATCATTTTTTGTGTATTGGACGATGTCATAGAGAACAAAAACATCTGCTTGGGAGATAATGTAGAAGTAGCCCAGCCACGGGATGTAGTTGGACTGGAGGATCGCTACCGTCTTCATACAGTTATGCCTGTCTGTTTGTGACTCTTTATGGCTTTTGCTGGGAGGCCAAGGTACTGAGTATGTTTTTGGCTGGAGTTTACTAGTATACCTCCCGCACCAAGTAGGGTTTCGTCTGCGACGTCTAGTTCCTGGAGCACGCTTGAGTTGAAACCGAGAAAGCAGCCGTTACCGACTGTTACTTTTCCACCAACAAGCACTTTCGCAGCAAAAAAGTTATGACTACCGATGTGGCTGTCGTGGCAAATATGAGATTGATTCCACATAATGTTGTTGTCGCCAATCCTAACAAACGGCTCAACGTGCGCACCTGGAAAAACAATGTTGTTGTTTCCTATAGTAGTTGTTGGGTCAACAGTTGCATTGCTGCTGATAAAGTTTGCCAGTGGGTAGCCATCGCCCTTAACTCTTTCAAATACACAAGCTTTGGCGCGTAAGCTTTGATATCCCACAGCAACCAGTACTTTGAAATCGCTATCTGGAAAGTGGGCTCGTAAATTTTGATATGCGATCAGTGGTTTATTGGCAAAGTCGTCGCTTAAGCAGTACTGCTGGTCTGCGGTATAGGCGATTAAATCGTAGGCTTGCTCTTGCTGAACGTAGTGACTTAGTAGTCTAGCCAAATCACCTATACCAAAAATTACTAGCTTTACCATTACCTTTAACCCTGATTTGCACGGTAGAGTCGTTGTTCTTCGGGGAGGTAAAACTCTTCCAAAGAACTGGGCATTCTTACATTCATACCGATTAATTGCTTGCCCCTGTCGCCTAGAGTGTCTATTAGCTCAGTTGGCATAAGTCGAGGAAAGTCAAAGCGTTGGCGCATATAGGAACGGCAGAAATTGATTGTTAGCGCACAGCGTTCCTGCTCGGTATCATTGGCACCTGCCGCATGTACTAAGCGGGCATTGAACAGTATCAAGTCTCCTTTACGACATACTGCTCTTTGTGCTTGCTGGTAAAAATTGTCTTCACTTGGAATGTTTTCGCTTAAATGGGAGCCGGGTAGGTAGTAGGTCGCGCCATTATCTAGAGTAAAATCATCGAGCGGCAGTATAAGTCCGAGGTTAGTCATATAGTTTGGTATGAATCGTGGACAATCAACATGAACTCGAGTTCCGTAGTTACTACTCTTAGCCATCAGTGTGGAAGCCTGGTAAGCATAGATAATGGCGCAAGGATCAAGCAGTGTGGTGACACAGTTGTAGACCTTGGGATTATCCAGTAGTGCCAACATGTGCCTACCTCTCAGCATGCAATTGTGCACCATTCCTTTATCAAAATGTTTGACTGGATCGGTGTAATCTTCGAGAGTTGCCGCTAGCAGCTCTGTTTTGAGCGCTGCCACTTCAGTATCGGAAAAGACAGATGGAATTAGCACCATTCCTTCTTGGTTGAAGCGCTCTTGTAAGTTTTTATCGATCATTACTTAGTTAACACAATTCGGATGTATTTGAATAAATGTGCCGACATGGGAAGAATTGAGCGCAGGTAGCTATCTATTTCTTCAGCCGCTTGAATAGAGTGTTGATGAATGATGGTACCTTGGTCGACGTACCAATCTAGTTCAATGCGGCAATCGCTAAAGCCAACTTTTTTTGCCACTCTAGTAATGTCTTTAGCTAAAAAGCCTTTTTCCACTGTTTTAATTGGCTCTGCACATTCTAAGGTTTCCGGGTCGATTCCATACTCTTGGGCATAGTGTTCTCCATTGTGCAAAGCCGCTTTGATCTCTCGTTGCATCAACGGGGATGTGGCTTCTTCATTGGCTTCGAGCTGGCTCATGGTCTGTATGAACTCACGATTGGGGTTTAGGTCTGAATAGAACACCCCTCCTTTTTGCAGCACTCGATAAACCTCAACTAAGAAGTTCTCTAGGTCTTCAAGGTGGTCCATGAAAGAATAGGCGGTAGCAAATTCAAAATACTCGTTTGGGTAGGGGGTCTGCTCAGCCGTGGACTCTGTCAAGATTACGTTGTTGCTTGAGGTGTCAATTAGCGCCATCATTTCCGGCGTTATATCAACGCCATGTACTTCATCAAACAGGTCTTTGCTCAAGTTAATGATGAAGCCGGTACCACAACCAAAGTCAACCATTCTAATGGTGCTAGGCAAACTACCAGCTAGCTTTTTTAAGATGGAGCGGACCTTTGTCTGGTTTTCCTCTTTGAAGTGGGGGCTCTGTTGGTAGTCTCCGCTCTTAACCAGCAGTGAGTGTACCTTTTGATTTGATTCTAAGATTTTGTCTCGAGAGATTGATTTCATGCTATGACCCTATACGCCTTGTGTGATATGCCAGCTGGGGTGACTATTGTGTGCTACTTTTTTTATGGCTCACGACAAGCTCAGCAAAGTACTCATCCAAAGCTTGGTCTTCCGTACCCATCAGTAAGTGGTACACCTTGCTAGGAAATGCGATGGTGTTTTCGTTAATTTTGACAAAGGTTTGTGGCGGTTCATCCTCTGTTTCCTCTTGAAATAGCCACGCACCACCTACCTGTTTGATGAAGACTTCGCCCACGTAAGCGCCAAATATGTAGGATAGCGTGAAAAGATCTTTGTCATCAATTGAGAGTGCGTCTATGCCACTTATGATGTTATTCACCAGCGTGACGCTAGAATCAGAAAAATCTAAATCGTAGTTGTAGCGTTCTTTTGCAAAGCTAACTGCGTCTTGGGATGAGTCTTGCATTATCTGCTGTATGTTGATTTGTTCTGACATATCCATTCCTTTTATATAAATTCTAATTAACCAAATCCCAAGAGGTCGGGGTTCCCTTCACTACATCTTGGGTTACCGTCTTGCCAATCAATTGATCAAATGCCTTGGGGGGAAGACCAAAACCAGGTCTGATTCTACGTAAATGTTTAGATTCAATTACTGTGCCAGCATCTAGGTCTTCAACAAAATAGACTGAGCGTCTAAAGCGCAGGTTTTCTTGCTCGCTTTTTTGTATTTCTAATCTGGTTTCACCTAATGAGGCGTGGGCTTGTTTGCTTAGTTGAATCAGTTGGCTTAATTCTAAAGGCTCCAAAGAGAATGATGAGTCTGGACCTCCATCGTTACGATCTAGTGTTACATGCTTTTCAATTACACTGGCACCTAACGCCGTTGCACAAACTGCCGCAGTATGACCAATGCTGTGGTCTGATAAGCCAACTAAGCAATCGAATTTCTGGGCAAGTCCTTGTAAACTGCTTAGGTTCGCTTGCTCAATGGGCGAGGGATAGGCGCTAATGCAATGTAGCAATACCAGTTCATCGCAGCCGTTGTCGCGTGCACAAGCGACGGCTTCGGATATTTCTTCTAAGCTTGCCATGCCGGTTGACATAATCATGGGTTTACCGGTTTTTGCGACGTAGCTAATCAGCGGTAGGTCGACCAGTTCGAAGGAAGCAATCTTATAAGCTGGGCATGCAAGTGATTCGAGCAAGTCCACCGCACTTTCATCAAAGGGAGAGGAAAACAGTGTAATGCCAAGTTGTTTTGCTTTATCAAATAATGCTTGATGCCACTCAAAAGGAGTATAGGCCTTGGAATACAATTGATAGAGGCTTTGGCCTTTCCATAAACCGTTTTCAATAAGGAAACCTGGCATCTCGCTATCTATCGTCATTGTGTCAGGAGTGTAGCTTTGGATTTTGATTGCATCCGCGCCGGCATTTTTTATCGCAACCATGGTATCCAAAGCTTTTTCCAAAGAACCATTATGGTTTGCTGACAGTTCCGCAATAATATAGGGCGGAAAAGACTGACCTAGTTGACGACCCTCAATCGAAAATTCGTTCATTTATTATCTTTGCTCCTGGACCCAGTAATCGGGTTTAATTTGTTGAAAACCTGACTTCTTGAATAGTTTTTGTGAGGCGTGGTTTTCTATTTTGACCTGCGCCTCAAGTTTTACGGTTGGGAAACACATTCTTATTAGCCTTAGCATCGCATAGGCGTTGCCTTGGCGATAGTGAGCAGGGGCGCAGTAAATGGAAATCAACATACTTTTATTAGCTTGTTGAGTGAGTCGTACACTGCCCAAGTCAACGTTACCCGACTTGGCTAGGAAAATGTATTCGTCTGAACTGTCTAAGGCTTGCTCAAACCAACTAAGGTGCTCTTGCCAAAGAGGCGCTTCAGGTGAGTTTGCATATTGTCTGGTTTGAGGCAGTGATTGCCATTGAAACAATTGTTCTGCGTCGCCACGAGCTGCTCGCTGGAGGTAGATTGCTCGACCCAGATTATTCGAGGTTGTTAAGGAAGCAAACGCTATGCGTTCTGTTCCATGCCCATCGATTAAAGCTTGCGCTGCAGCCGATAAATTTTGGTAGCGTTCATCTACTTTGACTAAGGCTTGGTCGAGCTCTTGTTGAGTAAGCTCAGGAATGACAACTGCAACTGCGTGAGCATCCATAGCAGCCGTATTATCCCGTTGGTTCTCTACCATGCAATAGCAAATAGTTGGTAAACCAAGGTAGCAGCGCTCCCATGCCGATCCGCCAGCCGCACCAATAGCAAGATCGGCAGCTAGTTGGCGCTGCGGCATATCTTTTACTGCTTGATTTACTTCTATCTGGAATCGACTTAATTGGGCTGCGAGCTGTAAACTGTCGAGCTGTTGGTAAGCAGCACCCACTACTACATCCAAAATCACCACATCGGCTAGTTGAGAGTTTTCTAATAGCTGCAAGCTTTTAAGGGTTAAATTGTCTTGGTCACTACCACCAAAGTTGAGCAGTAGCCGTTTTAGCGAAGAGTATGCTTGGCGCTTGAATGACGCTCGCTGTCGATACCCTAAGTAAGAGGGATTTAGTATGCTGAAATAATTACCCAGTAACAGTTGGCATTTTGGTTTAACTAAATTTTGGTAGTCAGCTTCACCACGCATTGGAGACTGGTCAACGAGGATGTCACAGTTGTGATGGCGATTGGCCAGATCGTCTATAACCATGATTTTCTCAACATGAGCGCTGATTGGGGTTTCCCAGTCTTTATTTAAGCTATAGTGATCGACAATCAGTAGATCAGGCTTGTGGCTCAAACTGTGAATAAATTGGCGAGTTTGTTTGAGGTCATCTTCTTGCGTACCTCCGAGCCAATGTGAGTATCCAGTTTGCGCGGATGATGTTTTTGAAATGGAGAGACGCTCAACTGGGTAGCCAAGTGTTTCTAGTTTAGTGATGAGGTTGCCTGTAAAGTCTTTACAAATAAACCTAACATCGGCGCCTAGAGATTTATAGAGCTCGGCAAGGCTTAGGCAGCGCATTACATGGCCAGTACCTATTGTGGATGATGCGTCAGCGCGAATAAGCACAAGCACTTAGCTTTCCTCTAATATTCGATGCTGATAGATCAACTCGGCCAGTCGCCAATCATCTGGGTCATCAATGTCTACCACCGAACCTTTTGGTAAAACTAACGGACTGGCTAAAGAGCTTAAAATGGGTTTGGCTGCGATAAAGGCATTGCGGGTGCCCCAATAAAACTGCCCAGTATCGTAATAATGCGCTTGTAAATCTTGTGAGCGAGTGGCGACTGCCTCAGGTTTGGCCATCGCGATGTGCCCATTATTATCCACCGCTAATGCTCGCTGGATTGGGCTTGGGTATTCACATACTGGATAACAATATTCGCTATCTTGCTGGATTAGCAATTCTAAGCCTTTGCGTAGATGAGAAGCCTGCACAAATGGAGCGGTTGCGTATATGCAACAAACGTAATCAAGCTCTTGTTCAATCGACGGTTGCTTAAGTGCATGCTGAATGACTTCAACTGTGCCGGCAAAGTCATTACTGAGATTTGCTGGCCTAAGAAAAGGAACGGAAGCGCCATAGCTTTCGGCAATGGACGCTATCTCTGTTGAATCAGTGGAGACAATGACTTGATCAAAACAATCAGACTCTAAAGCGCTCTGAATGCTATAAGCGATTATTGGTTGGCCGCGAAACTGGCGAATGTTTTTTTTGGGGATCCGCTTACTGCCACCACGAGCAGGAATAATCGCAATACGTTTCATCGTAGCCCCTCGGCCAAACAGTGCATAACATAATCTTGTTGTGAGTCAGATAAGCCTGGGTATAGCGGTAGGCTTATTGCCCGATGGTAGTAGTTTTCAGCTACCGGAAAGTCACCAACTTGGAAGCCAAGTGCCTGATAATAGGGGTGTAGATGAACGGGAATATAATGAACATTAACGTTGATTTTATTTTGCCTTAAATGAGCAAAAAGCTGCTTTCGTTTGCTGGCGTCATGCAAGCGGATAACATATAGGTGCCAAGCAGAACTCGCTTCTTCCAATTCGAAGGGAAAATCTAAGGGCAACTGACTCAAACCTGTTGTATAGCGTTGTGCTAACTTTTGGCGCTGTTCAATCCAAGGGCTGATTTTTCGTAATTGTGAAGTACCTAGCGCAGCTTGAAGGTCGGTCATTCGGTAATTGAAGCCTAGATCCACTTGTTGGTAATACCAATCGCCATCGGGGGCTTGGTCCATCAATTGTGGGTCTCGGGTCACTCCATGACTGCGTAGCAAGAGCATTT
The DNA here is from genome assembly GCF_900537085.1 of Agarivorans sp. Alg241-V36. NCBI lineage: Bacteria > Pseudomonadati > Pseudomonadota > Gammaproteobacteria > Alteromonadales > Alteromonadaceae > Agarivorans > Agarivorans sp. Alg241-V36. Next base: position 897,042 of record NZ_UNRE01000001.1, read on the forward strand.
TTTTATGTAGTTCGGGGGCATTGGTTAGTGCTGCGCCTCCTTCGCCAGTAGTGATGATCTTCACTGGATGAAAGCTAAATACAGTGATATCACTATGATTACAGTTGCCAATGTTTTCGTTTAGATAACGTCCGCCGATAGCATGAGAAGCGTCTTCGATAATTTTGAAGTTATATTGTTTACCAAGTGCTGAAATAGCTTGCATATCACAAGGTTGACCACACATGTGCACTGCTATTAAGACCTTTGGCAGCTTCCCTTGTCGTTTTGCTTGTTCTAGCTTTTGTTCCAAAGCCTTAGGGCACAAGTTAAAGGTATCGGGATTAATATCGACAAAATCAACTTTAGCACCACAATACAGTGCGCAGTTTGCTGAGGCCACAAACGTAATTGGACTAGTCCAAACAATGTCACCATTTCCCACCTCGAGCGCTTTACACGCTATATGTAAAGCGCTGGTCGCTGAGTTTGTGGCAAGAGCGTATTCGGCTCTGCTTAACTCACACAGAGCTTTCTCAAACTCTGGAACGCAAGGTCCTTGGGTTAAGTAATCAGAGCGCAGCACCTCAACAACAGCTTCAATGTCTTGCTCAGAAATATTCTGTTTTCCGTAAGGAATCATATCTCTGCCAATTGATCAAAAGACAAAATTTGCTCGGAGCTTAAAAAATCTGGGTTGGTTTCTGAGTGGTACTCAAATCCAGCTTCAACTTGCTTACCCACTTCATCTATTAAGTTTCTCGAGTAATTATGCTCGTCATTGTAGAACTTGATACTAGGGCAAATGACATAGTGGTCACCAAATTCAATGGTGAGGTGAGAGTCATCTCCTGGGCACATTATTTCGTGTAGCTTTTCTCCAGGGCGAATACCAATAATTTTGATCGGTAAATCTGGTGCGTAGGTTTTGGCTAAGTCTACGATTCGAACCGATGGTATTTTAGGAATGAATATTTCACCGCCATACATTCGACTAAAATTTTTAAGGACAAAATCAACGCCTTGTTGAAGAGTAATCCAAAAGCGGGTCATATCTTCATGGGTGATCGGTAAGTGGTCGCTGCCGTTAGCAATTAGCTGTTTGAAAAACGGAACAACCGATCCCCGAGAGCCGACAACATTGCCATAACGTACAACCGCAAATCGCGTTTGTCCTTGGCCAACCATGTTATTTGCAGCAACAAATAGTTTGTCTGACGCGAGCTTGGTTGCACCATACAAATTAATTGGAGATGCGGCTTTATCTGTCGAAAGCGCTATTACTTTAGTTACGTTGTTTTCAATAGCGGCTTTAATTACGTTTTCAGCGCCATGAATATTGGTTTTGATACATTCCATGGGGTTGTATTCTGCAGCTGGCACTTGTTTTAGTGCTGCAGCGTGAATAACGTAATCTACATCGTTCATCGCCTGTATCAGGCGTTCTCGATCTCTTACATCACCAATGAAATATCGCATACATGGATCGTTAAACTGCTGCTGCATCTCATATTGCTTTAACTCATCACGAGAATAAATAATGAGGCGTTTAGGCTTATAGCGCTCAAGAATGGTCTTTGTGTACTTTTTACCAAAAGAACCTGTGCCACCAGTAATTAAAATAGACTTATTATCAAACATAACGATTCCATATATTCGTTAGCAATAGGACGCTTAGATAAATCATAAACTTCCGTTACTGTTACGATAAGCAATAAATGCTCCATTTATGAACTTGGCTATAAAAATCACCGTACTTTGTTAGTAGTAGCCTATTAATTCTACACAACATCTACAATCTCAGGAGTTATCAAGCCTTTGCGTATTCTGTAAATCAAAGATGCGTCATATTCTTGTCGCTTTTACTGCTTATGTCTTGCGTATTTTTGACGCCTGTTTACAATTAATTCTTAGGGTAACTAAATTAAGCGTATCGCAAGGTAGCTTATTTTTGCAGGGGAAAGGGATGCAAGCATCCAATAGCGTTTTAGTTTGTGAAAGTGACCAAGAGAGAGCTAAACAACTAGAAACGGTACTTGGTTTTATTGGCCAACAATTTAACGTGTGCAATACCGACGAGCTTAGTGCTTTGGCGAATAATGCAGACAAGGTCGTTCTAATCAGTAAGCAGTTGGAGGATGTAAAGAGCGTTATAGCTAAGCATCCTCATTGTCCATTCTTAACGGTAGGCGAGGGCAGCAACTTTGAGGTCTTACCTAACCTTATAGGCCATTTAGATCTTCCTTTTAGTTATGAGCAGCTTACTCAGCTGCTCCATCACTGTGATGCATACTTAACCCACCTTCCAGGAAAAGCTAGCCCGGCTAAGAGCGAACGTTTACGCCAAAATTTGATTGGCAAAGGTATCGCTATTCAGGAAGTACGTCACTTAATCGAACAGGTGGCGACTAAAGAAGCTAACGTGCTTATCCTTGGTGAATCAGGTACTGGTAAAGAAGTAGTAGCCAAAGCCATTCATGATCACTCGGTGCGCAGCCAAGGCCCGTTTGTGCCGATTAACTGTGGTGCAATTCCACCTGATTTACTCGAAAGCGAGTTATTTGGTCATGAGAAGGGCGCGTTTACTGGTGCTTTTGCTATGCGCAAAGGGCGCTTTGAATTGGCCGAAGGTGGAACGCTGTTCCTAGACGAAATTGGCGACATGCCGATGCCTATGCAGGTTAAATTGCTACGGGTGCTGCAAGAACGTCAATTTGAACGTGTAGGGGGTAGCAAGGCGATAACGGCTAACGTAAGAGTAGTGGCAGCTACACACCGCCAATTAGAGCGAATGATTGAGCAAGAGAAGTTTCGGGAAGATTTATACTATCGCTTGAACGTATTTCCTATTGAAATGCCGTCGTTGCGAGAGCGTCAAGATGATATTCCTCTGCTACTTCAAGAATTGGTTAATCGCCATGAAGACGAGCATTCGGCTGTGGTTAGGTTTACCCAACGCGCGGTTGAATCCTTAATGCAGCATCAATGGCCAGGTAATGTACGTGAGCTATCTAATTTAGTTGAGCGCTTGCTTATTTTGCACCCTGACCAAATTGTCGACGTAAATGATTTGCCGCCGAAGTATCGACATATTGATGCCGAAACCTTTGAGCCGAATTACAGCCCTGAACTGGCTGAGCGCGATGCGCTGTTGGCTATTTTTAGTGATGAGGATGCCTCGGTATTTTCTGACCCAAGCCCTGAGGCGTTATTTCCTGATGGGGAGCAAGATCAGGAGCTTGATGAAGAGGGTTGGGGAGCGGTACAACAACTTCCAGACGAAGGCGTTAACTTAAAAGAGCTATTGGCTGACTTAGAGATTGACCTCATTCGCCAAGCGCTTGAGCAGCAAGACGGTGTTGTTGCTAGAGCGGCAGAACAACTGGGGATGCGGCGAACAACCTTGGTTGAAAAAATGCGTAAGTATGGATTGAATAAAGATAGCTAAACGCAACAACCCTATCATAAGGCTCTGAATACAGAGCCTTTTTTATATGGCACGAATATTGATTGATAAGCACTGTTAACGGTTTTATGACGCGGAGCTTATTTCATGCCCTCAGTGCAACTTCAACAACAGCCAGCCAGCTTATCTGAGCATAACTTGTCGCAGATTTTCGACGTTATGCCATCAGGTTTGGTATTGCTTGATAATAAAGGTTTTGTCTCTAGGGCAAACCCGGTGGCCAAGCAATTACTGGGTGGAGATATTGAGCAACAACGCTGGTTAGAGGCAGTGCCAAGACTGTTCTCACCAAAAGCCGATGATGGACACGAGCTCTCATTAGTCGACGGTAGGCGGGTAAAGTTAAGCCTCTCGCCTTTGCAAGATACTCAAGGTCAGCTGATCGTGTTGACTGATATGACACACACTCGTCAACTACAAGCTAATGTTGCCAAGTTACAGCGCATGTCTGCCTTAGGAAATATGGTGGCCTCGCTAGCCCATCAAATTAGAACGCCACTTTCTGCAGCCATGCTGTACGGCTCTAATTTATCGAATAAAACCTTGTCGGATAATGCCCGCGACAATTTTCAGAATAAAATGATGGACCGCCTTAATGATTTAGAAACGCAAGTGAACGATATGCTGTTGTTTGCTAAAAGTGGCGAAAAAATGGTGGTTAATCAGGTCAGTGCTCAGGACATCGTAGAGCAATTACAAGCTGCTACCGAGGCTTGCGTGCGTCAGCATCAGGTTAAATTCTCCAGTGTAGTTAGTGCACCCCATGTAGAGGTTTTAGTGAATGCTAATGCCTTGGTGTCTGCCTTGTCTAATTTGGTTGAAAATGCCGCACAGTTAAGCGCGAAGGGAAGTGAAATCAAAGTACAACTTAGCTGCACTGCTGAAGAGCTGCTGATTAGCATCGAAGACCAAGCGGGTGGTATAGATGAAGCGAGCAAACAAAAGATATTTGAACCTTTTTATACCACTAAGCAAAACGGAACAGGTTTAGGTTTGGCGGTAGTGAAGTCGGTAGTCAAGGCGCATCACGGAAGCATTGAGCTTGAATCTAATTCGAAAGGCTCGCGCTTTAAGGTGCGTTTACCACTTGCCGAAGCGCAACATCATGATCTTGCTGTAGGAGGGCAATAACCATGAGTCAATCTACGATTCTTATTGTTGAAGATGATGCCGGTTTGCGTGAAGCATTGGTAGATACCTTGCAATTAGCTGGTTATCACTGTGAACAAGCTGATAGTGCAGAGTCTGCACTAATTGCCTTAGCGGAAGCTCCTGTCGATTTGGTGGTGAGTGACGTGCAAATGAGTGGCATGGATGGTTTAAGCCTACTTAAAAATATCAAACAAAAATGGCCGCAAACGCCAGTATTGTTGATGACAGCTTACGCCAAGATTGATGATGCGGTATCGGCTATGCGTGATGGCGCCATTGATTACCTGTCAAAACCTTTTTCTCCAGAAGTACTACTCAACCAAGTTGGCCGTTATGCGCCGTCAATTAAAGTTGAAAAACGAGAGCCTATTTATGGCGATGCTTCGACAGAAGCGTTACTAAAATTGAGTCAAAAAGTTGCAGCATCTGAAGCATCAGTATTAATTAGCGGACCAAGTGGTGCGGGTAAAGAGGTACTGTCTCGCTACATTCACGATTGTTCGCAGCGTAAGGACCAAGAATTTGTTGCAATTAACTGTGCGGCAATTCCTGAGAACATGCTTGAAGCCACTCTATTTGGCTATGAGAAAGGCGCGTTTACCGGTGCGATAAAAGCGTGTCCGGGTAAGTTTGAGCAGGCTCAAGGTGGAACTATTTTGCTAGACGAAATCAGTGAAATGGACCTTGGTTTGCAAGCTAAGTTATTGCGAGTGTTGCAGGAGCGAGAAGTTGAGCGCTTGGGTAGTCGCAAAATGATTAAACTTGATGTTCGCGTGATTGCTACCAGCAACCGAAATATGCGAGAGATAGTTAAGATGGGTCAGTTTAGAGAGGATTTGTATTATCGCCTCAATGTATTCCCACTAAACTGGCTACCATTAGACCAGCGTAAAGGTGATGTATTGCCATTAGCAACACACCTGCTCAATCGCCATAGTGCGCAAAACTACGAGTTGAGTCTAAGTGCACAGCATAAATTACTAAACCATTCTTGGCCTGGAAATGTGCGCGAGCTAGACAATGTAATGCAAAGGGCGCTTATTCTAGCCAATGGTAATGTCATTGATAATGACTGCCTGGTTATTGAAAACCAGCTAGAGCCTTTACAGGTTGAGCCAGTGTTTGAGTCATCACCAGCAAATGAACCCTTAGGTAATGAATTGCGCCAACAAGAGCAACAAATCATTTTAGATACGCTTAAAGCGTGTAATGGCAAACGTAAAGATGTTGCAGAAAAGTTAGGTATTAGCCCTAGAACACTTCGTTACAAATTGGCACGCATCAAAGATTCTGGTGTAGAGCTACCTGCCTAATAATTAGCAGACACTATTAATAAAAAGCAGTATATCCAGATGATATACTGCTTTTTGTTTAAAAGTGGGATAAGCATTCGGTTTATTTTGTTTCTTGTTAATAAATTAGTGAGGCTTATTGCGAGCTTTTCGCGTATAATGCCGCCGAATTTTTAGTTCTTATCTATCTCCAGATAAGAACTCGCATTTTGCTTTGGACATTATGGAGGACTCATGACTCAAAACGTTCCAGTGGTGACAATTGACGGGCCTAGTGGTTCTGGTAAAGGTACCTTGTGCCAAAAACTAGCTCAGCATTATCAATGGCAACTTCTGGATAGCGGAGCCATTTATCGAGTCTTAGCCTTAGCTGCTTTGCATCATGAAGTAGCCTTAGACAATGAAGAAGCCTTAAGTCTTTTAGCCGCTCATCTTGATGTACGATTTGAAGCTAAAGACGGCAATACCTTAGTCATTCTAGAAGGTGAAGATGTTTCCCTTGAAATTCGCAAAGAAACAGCCGGGAACGCCGCTTCCAAAGTTGCTGCATTTCCGCGAGTGCGAGAAGCCTTGTTAAGACGTCAGCGAGCATTTCGTGAAGCACCTGGTTTAATTGCTGATGGGCGAGACATGGGAACAGTTGTTTTTGTTGACGCTCCAGCCAAGATATTTTTAGACGCAAGTGCAGCAGAACGCGCGCAGCGGCGCTATAATCAGTTGCAAGAAAAAGGCTTTAGTGTTAGTTTTGACCACCTTTTGAGCGAAATTGAAGAGCGTGATCACCGCGATAGGAATCGTAGTGTTGCACCTTTAGTTCCTGCTCAAGATGCGTTAGTTATTGATTCTACATCACTTTCTATTGAGGAAGTGGTGAAAATGTCGATAGATTATATCGACAGTAAATTAACCCAGTAATTTCTGGGATTTGGCGCACCTATACCAAGGATGAATTAGGTGTTTATTATTAACCCCATTTAGCCGGATTGCTGAGTGGACGTTCTTATATGTGTAATTAAATAATGACTGAATCTTTTGCTCAACTCTTTGAAGAGTCACTTCAAGACCTAGAATTTCGTTCTGGTTCGATTGTTAAAGGTACTGTAGTAGGTATCGAAAACGGTATGGTACTAGTAGACGCTGGCCTTAAGTCAGAATCTGCTATCCCTGCAGAACAGTTCAAAAACTCTGCTGGCGAACTAGAAATTGAAGTAGGCGCGGAAGTAGACGTAGCGTTAGACGCTGTAGAAGATGGTTTCGGTGAAACTGTTCTTTCTCGCGAAAAAGCGAAACGTCACGAAGCGTGGATCCAACTTGAAAGTGCTTACGAAGAGCAAGCAACGGTTGTTGGTATCATCAATGGTAAAGTTAAAGGTGGCTTTACAGTTGAAGTTAACACCATCCGTGCATTCTTGCCTGGTTCTCTAGTTGACGTTCGCCCTGTGCGCGATACTGCTCACCTAGAAGGTAAAGAGCTTGAATTTAAAGTTATCAAACTTGATCAAAAACGCAACAACGTAGTTGTTTCTCGTCGTGCTGTTATCGAAACTGAAAACAGTGTTGAACGTGATCAACTTCTTGAGAACCTACAAGAAGGTCAAGAAGTTAAAGGTATCGTTAAGAACCTTACTGACTACGGTGCATTCGTTGATCTTGGCGGTGTTGACGGTCTTCTACACATCACTGACATGGCTTGGAAACGCGTTAAGCACCCAAGCGAAATTGTTAATGTTGGCGATGAAATCAACGTTAAAGTTCTTAAGTTTGACCGTGAGCGCACTCGTGTATCTCTAGGTCTTAAGCAACTGGGTGAAGATCCATGGGTAGCAATTGCTAACCGTTACCCAGAAGGCGCTCGTCTTGAAGGTCGCGTAACTAACCTAACTGACTACGGTTGCTTTGTTGAAATCGAAGACGGTGTTGAAGGTCTAGTTCACGTTTCTGAAATGGATTGGACTAACAAAAACATTCACCCATCTAAAGTTGTTAACGTGGGTGACCTTGTTGAAGTTATGGTATTGGATATCGACGAAGAACGTCGTCGTATCTCACTTGGTTTGAAACAGTGTAAAGTTAACCCATGGGAGCTATTCGCTAGCACTCATGATAAGAACGACAAAGTTTCAGGTAAGATCAAGTCTATCACTGACTTCGGTATCTTCATCGGCCTTGACGGCGGTATTGACGGTCTTGTTCACCTATCTGACATCTCTTGGGATGCTCAAGGTGAAGAAGCGGTTCGCGACTTTAAGAAAGGCGACGAAATCGAAGCTGTTGTACTACAAGTTGACGCAGAGCGTGAGCGTATTAGCCTAGGTGTTAAGCAGCTTGCTGAAGATCCGTTCAACAACTACCTAGCTGACCTTAAGAAAGGTGCTTTAGTTAACGGTACCGTTACTGAAGTTGACGCTAAAGGTGCAACTGTTGAGCTAGCAAGTGGCGTTGAAGGTTACTTACGTGCTGGTGACGTTAGCCGTGACCGTGTTGAAGATGCATCACTAGTTCTTTCTGTTGGCGACAAGCTTGAAGCTAAGTTTGTTGGTGTTGACCGTAAGAACCGCGTAATCAGCCTTTCTATCCGTGCTAAAGACGAAGCGGACGAGAAAGAAGCAATGGCTACTCTGAACAAGAAAGAAGATGCTCAGATTGGTAACGCTATGGCAGATGCATTCAAATCTGCACTTAAAGGCGAATAATCTTTAAATCTTTTTTAGATTTATGTGATTGAATATTGGGGGGGACTTGTTCCCCCCCATTTCTTTATCTACACTGGTATTAGTTCCCTTTATCAATGGCTTGGAGAATCCATGACTAAATCTGATTTGATTGAAATACTCGCTAGTAAACATATTCAATTTACCAGTAAAGAAATTGAGTCGGCAATTAAAGAAATTCTTGAGCAAATGACCTGTTCACTACAGGAAGGCGACAGAATTGAAATTCGTGGTTTTGGTAGCTTCTCACTGCACTTCCGTGCACCAAGAGTAGGCCGAAATCCAAAAACAGGTGAAAAGGTAGAGTTGTCTGGGAAGCATGTTCCCCACTTTAAACCTGGTAAAGAATTGCGAGAACGCGTAAACGCTAGCCTATAGTATTGTTTCTTTTACAATTAGGTGATCTTGGCTGGTTAAATTAACGTGATTGCTGCATAATTTCCCTAGCTTTTGTTTGGCTCTGGGAGGTTATGTGAAAGCAATATTCTCGACACTGTTATTAGTTGTACTGTTTGTTACCGCACTTGCTGTGGGCGCGCAAAATGATCAAGTAGTAAGTGTTAACTACCTTATTGCAGAGTCAGACATGCGTTTGTCATGGCTTATGGCCGGCTTATTCGTGGCTGGCTTCATTACTTGTCTCCTATTTTTGTTAGCTTTTTATACTCGTATCCGCTTAGAAAGTGCCGGCCTAAAACGTCGTTTGGCTAAGCAGCAAAAACAGCTGAATAAGTTACAAGACGAGACGGTCAAGGATAGTTAATGCTAGGCTTGTTGTTTTTGCTCCTACCAGTTGCTGCCGCTTATGGGTGGTATATGGGGCAGCGCAGTGTTAGACAAAATCAGCAACAGCAAGCGAATCACGTATCTAAGCAATATGTAGAAGGTTTAAATCTTCTTTTATCCAACCAATCAGATAAAGCCGTAGACCTCTTTGTCGAATTACTGCAAGTAGACTCCGAAACCATCGATACCCACCTCGCGTTGGGCAATTTGTTCCGACAACGCGGAGAAGTGGATAGAGCCATTCGCATTCACCAAAACTTGATTGCCCGCGAAGGCATCGATATTGATCAAAAAAACTTAGCGTTACATCAATTGGCCAAAGACTACTTGGCCGCGGGTTTGTTTGATAGAGCCGAAGCCTTACTGATAGAGCTGCAAGAAGAACCTGATTACCGCCAGCTCGCATTAAAGCAGTTACTAAGTATTTATCAGCAAACCCGAGAATGGCCACAAGCCATTGCGGTAGCTAAAAAAATTGATCCTAAAGAGCTCAGTGACGTTAATCGCCAGATAGCGCATTTTTATTGCGAGCAAGCTCAAGAGCTCGAAACGGCGGGTAAACTTTCGAAGAGCCAAGGCTTACTGAAAAAAGCCCTTAGTGCTGACAAGAAATGTGTAAGAGCCAGTTTGCACCTTGCTCAAATCCAAAATGCCGAAGGCGACTACAAAGCCGCCCTTAAAAATTTGAATAGAATCCCAGAGCAAGATATCGATTTTGCTTCCGATGCTTTATCACTTTACAAAACCTGCAGCGATAATTTAGCAAAGCCAGAATATTACCAGCAGTTTTTAGAGTATTGCCTTTCAATAAAGAGCATTGCAAGTGTGGTGGTAGAGCTTTCGATTATTTATCGTGAGGCGCATGGCGCTGAGCAAGCACAGGAACTATTGGTGGATGAGCTTAAGCGCAACCCTACCATGAAAGGATTTCACCATTTAATGGGCCTTCATTTAGCATCTGCTGAAGAGGGCCAAGCTAAACAAAGCCTGCAAGTTCTGCGAGGCTTGGTTACCCAACAATTAAAGATTAAACCTCACTATCAGTGTCGACGCTGCGGCTTCTCATCTCACTCTATATATTGGCATTGTCCATCATGTAAGAGCTGGGGCACAGTTAAACCAATAGTGGGCTTAGACGGAGAGTAGTAACAATGCAAGACCCCAAGGTATTAGTTGCCCTTGATTATGCAGATATTAATCAATGTATGGCATTTGTAGAGCAATTAGAGCCGGGCTCATGTCGTCTAAAAGTGGGTAAAGAAATGTTCACTTTGTTCGGCCCTCAATTAGTGAAAGAGCTTCATAGTAAAGGCTTTGAAGTTTTCCTCGATCTAAAGTTTCACGATATTCCAAATACGGTAGCTAAAGCTGTTACTGCTGCAGCTGAATTGGGTGTGTGGATGGTTAATGTGCATGCCAGTGGCGGCCGTAGAATGATGGAAGCTGCTAAAGCTGCTTTAGAACCCTATGGAGACAAGCGTCCTAAACTGATAGCGGTGACGGTATTAACCAGCATGGATCAATCTGACTTGTTGGAGTTAGGTATAGAACTTAGCCCGCTGCAACAAGTAGAGCGTTTAGCCAAGTTAACTCAGCAATCTGGTTTAGACGGAGTGGTGTGCTCGGCCCACGAAGCTAAACTGCTAAAATCTCAACTTGGTGAAGATTTCGCTTTAGTGACTCCTGGCATAAGACCCACCGGGAGTGCGCAAGGCGACCAACGTCGAATTATGACACCCGTTGAAGCAGTTACTGCAGGCTCAGATTATCTAGTGATAGGCAGACCAATCACTCAAGCTAGCTCTCCTGCAGAAGTATTAAGCTCTATTAATGCTGAGTTAAGTGCCTAGTTGGTAATTGCGCCATAACGGCCACCATAACAACAAAGCAAAGCTAATTCCGAGTACTGCAAACAATAAATGGGCATCGATGGCAACGTCGATGCCAATTAAGTCGGTGACCCATGGGTCACCACCGTATAGTTGCTCCATGAGTAGCTTTGCACTTAAACCCGCCAGAACTATGCTTCCCACACGCTTTTTGTCGGTTAATAAATCAACCATTGCTGCGTAGGCAATTAAGCCATGGATAAGACCAGATAGCCCTACATACTCATCATATCGAGCAAACCATAGCAGTCCACCACCCACAATGCATAAGCTAATACTAAGCAACATAAAGTGTTTATTTGATAATCGGTCATCGAAAACAAAATAAACCAGTACTAAGGTGGCTACGTTCATCAACCAATGGATAAGGTTATTGTGGCTAACATTACCCGTCATAATTCGCCAATATTCGCCTTCAGCTATCAACTGTTTATTCCAGCTCATAAGCTCGGTGTGAGCTAGGGTAAACCACGAGCAGGTGATGATTATAAGTAAAAACCAAAAGCGGCCGACAAAATACTTGAGCATATTTATTCGTAGCTTAGAGGGTCTGTAACGGCGTTTAGTTTAAATGCTTCTAAACGCTCTTGGCAGGCGCCACACTTACCACAGGCATGCTCTCGACCGTTATAACAGGTCCAGGTTTTGCCATAATCTAAACCCATAGCTAATCCATCGCTTAAAATGTCTATTTTAGATTGCTCAAGGTAGGGGCTTATTACTTCTACAGCATCATAGTTAGCGATAAGGCTCACATCGTTCATTTTCTTTACGAATTCTGGGCGACAATCGGGGTAGATAGCGTGGTCGCCAGAGTGAGCGCCATAGAAGACTTTTTTAGCACCAATCGATACCGCGTAACCAATAGCCAAAGATAGCAAAATCATATTGCGGTTCGGCACTACCGTAGATTTCATTGACTCTTCTTGATAGTCCCCTTCGGGAATATCTATGTCAGAGGTGAGTGAAGAACCAGCCAGTAATTGATTGATTGCAGTAATATCTACGATTTTATGCTTGATACCAAGTTCTTCAGTTACCTTTTGAGCGTATTCCAATTCTTTTACATGGCGTTGGCCATAATTAAAGCTAAGAGCATAAGGTTGTAGGCCCAATTGCAGGGTTTTATGCAGAACAGTGAATGAGTCCATTCCACCTGAATAAATCACTACCGCTTTTTCTTTCATTATTTGCTCTTTAAAATGTGTTTTAATACTGCACTAGATTTTCGCTTATTATGATCTGGGATACAAATGGCATCTTTTGCTTTACCTGTTAACGAAGTGTTTGAAACCATCCAAGGGGAGGGTTTTCATACTGGTGTACCTGCAATATTTGTCCGGTTACAGGGCTGTGATGTAGGTTGTTCATGGTGTGATACTAAACATACCTGGCAGGTACTAGATTCCGACAAAGTAGAGCCAGAGCTAATAATTGGTGCTAGTGGCGATACCGCGCGCTGGGCGCATTTAACCGCGGTTCAATTGCTTGAGCAGTTTCAAACTCTGTATAAAGCAAAACATGTGGTTATCACCGGTGGTGAGCCATGCATGTATGATTTGACGGAACTAAGCAAAACGCTAATTGAAGCCGGTTATTCGGTACAAATTGAAACCAGTGGCACTTATCCAGTAAAAGTTGCCAACAAAGCTTGGGTAACCGTATCGCCTAAAGTAGAGATGAAAGGCGGAAAAGTCGTTATTGAGCAAGCTTTACATCGGGCCAACGAAATAAAACATCCTGTGGCTCGAGAGCGAGATTTAACTAATTTAAAGAATCTATTAGCTGGTATGACTAAAAACCTAGATGTATTGGTGTGTTTACAACCAATTAGCCAGCAGCAAAGAGCGACTGACTTATGTATTGAAGCTTGTATAGAAAACAACTGGCGCTTATCTTTACAAACTCATAAATTTATTGGCATTGAATAGCGGCCCCATCGATGGAGCCAAACGTATTACTTTATAAAGGATTGTTATGACTATTTTAGTAACCGGTGGAGCAGGCTATATTGGCAGCCACACTGTGGTTGAGTTATTAAACCAGGGAGAAGAAGTGGTTATTGTTGATAACCTTTGTAACTCTCATGCAGCCTCAATTGATAGAATTGAGGAAATTTGTCAAAAGCGCCCAGCGTTTTATCAAGTTGATATTCGAGACAAAGCAGAGCTTAACACTGTTTTTAGTCAGCATAACTTTACTTCCGTTATTCATTTTGCGGGTTTAAAAGCAGTCGGAGAATCAACAACTATCCCATTACATTATTATCAAAATAATGTCTCTGGTACTTTAAGCTTATGCGAAGTGATGGCTGAGCATAATGTAAAAAATTTAGTCTTTAGTTCGTCGGCTACAGTATATGGCGACCCACATACTGTTCCAATTTTAGAAAGCTTTCCAACTGGCGCTACTAACCCTTACGGGCGCTCTAAGTTGATCGTTGAAGATATGCTTAGCGACTTATATAAATCGGATGACAGTTGGAACATAGCTTTACTGCGTTATTTCAATCCGGTTGGTGCCCATAAGTCTGGTTTAATTGGTGAAGATCCTAACGGTATTCCTAACAACTTAGTGCCTTATATTACTCAGGTTGCGGTAGGTCGATTAGCTCAATTAAGTGTGTTTGGCGATGATTACAACACCGTAGATGGCACCGGTGTGCGAGACTACATTCACGTAGTGGATTTAGCTAAAGGCCATTTAAAGGCTTTAAACAAATTAGCGGCTAATTCAGGTTTGGTCACCTACAACTTAGGCACCGGACAAGGTTACAGCGTATTAGAAATGCTCGCTGCGTTTGAAAAGGTGTCGGGTAAGTCAATTGCTTATCAAATTGCTCCACGTCGCCCAGGTGATATTGCTGCATGTTATTCTGATCCGAGTCTCGCTAAAGCAGAATTAGATTGGCAGGCAGAGTTAAACTTAGATGATATGGCTGAGGATTCTTGGCGTTGGCAACAAGGCAACCCAAATGGCTTTGCCTCTTAGTCGTTGTGGAATAAAAAAGGAGCCTTAAGGCTCCTTTTTTATATTGGCAATAAACTAGATAAGAAAATCTTCTTTAGTTTTACCTTCATTCTTTATTGCACGTTGGATAGGAGAAGGTGTTCTGCCTTGGCCTGTCCAGGTTTTTTCTTCACCATTTTCGTCAATAAACTTGTATTTAGCTGGCAGTGGTTGGCGTTTTTTACGCTCTTTAACTGGCGCGTCACCAATCATTGATAGTAATTCACTTGGGTCAATACCATCTTGCTCGAGTAGGGCTTTATATTTTTCTAACTTCTCGCGTTTTTCTTGCTGTTGTTTTTCTTCTTCAGCTTGTTGAGCGAAACGTTCATCTAAAATGACTTTAAGTTTATTGTAGCTATCTTCTAATTGCTCAATTGATAATTCTTTTGTTGCAGCTTTAAGACTTCTTGCGTTTAAAAATACCTTAACGAAATCGCTCATGTTAATCCTATATATTTATTAGTATTGGTTAATCTACACTAAAATATTAATTACTAAATAAAACTTGTCAATAAACTAAACTTAAATAAGCAATATAGTTTGTGATTCACTACTTGAGATTGCAGTCTGTTTTGGTTGAATGCTCTGTGTGTTTAAGTATAATGCAGCGCTTAACGCTATATTGTAGAGGAGCGCTGGTCAAAAGTAGTGCAGAGTGGGGTGATTCCAATGATTCTGTATGAAAGGGGCCCGCGCCGAAGTAACTAGCCTTATCAAGGTTAATTACTGGTGTCGGATTTAATAAATACGATACTGTCATAGTCCAACTATGGAGAGCTACAGAGTGAAAGCCTTTCGGCTTCTGGTCACTCAATTTGCTCTCTGAATTAAAAACAGAGAAAACATGCAAACCATTGCTTATACCGATTCATTTTTATCTATTCTTCCACCAGTGATTGCGCTGTTGGTTGCCCTAGCAACAAGACGGGTGATTATTGCGCTTAGCTGTGGCATCGTCACCGGTGCTCTATTACTTAGTAACTTTTCTTTTGTAGATTCTGGTATTTATTTGTCGCAGCTAGCAGCAGGCTTAGCTTGGGATGACGGTGCACCAAATTGGTGGAATCTACAAATCATTATCTTCTTGCTGCTACTAGGCGCGATGACCAGCTTAATGACCGCTACCGGGGCAACATCTGCCTTTGCTGAGTGGGCTAAGAAACGGATTAAAACTAAACGTCACGCTACAGTAACCACTGCCTTGTTAAGTTTTGTGGTTTTTGTGGATGACTACTTCCACAGTTTGGCGGTGGGCAGTGTTGCACGACCGCTTACAGACCAAGTGGGAGTATCACGCGCTAAGCTAGCTTACTTGCTTGACTCAACAGCTGCGCCAATGTGTGTGCTTATGCCTTTATCTAGTTGGGGCGCTTACATTATTGCCTTGGTTGGCGGCTTATTGGTAACTCATAACATTACCGATATCACGCCGCTGGCTGCGTTTGCCACCATGATCCCACTAAACTTCTATGCCATTTTTGCCTTGTTAATGGCCTTAGTGGTTGCTTATTTTAATATCAATATTGGTCCAATGAAGCAGCACGAGAAAAATGCTGCGCAGGGGCAATTGTTTGATGAGAAAAAAGGTATTCCTGCAGGTAGCGTTAATCATGACTTTGAAGCTGACAATGGCTCACCGCTTGGTTTAGTACTACCCATCGTAATTTTAACTTTGGTTACTTTTGCTAGCTTTGTGGTAACTGGAGCGGCTGCCTTAGAAGAAGGACAAGCATTTAGCTTATTAGCCGCGCTCGAAAATACCGACGTGACTTTATCCTTGGTTACCGGTGGTGTTGTTGG
Source organism: Agarivorans sp. Alg241-V36 (assembly GCF_900537085.1). NCBI lineage: Bacteria > Pseudomonadati > Pseudomonadota > Gammaproteobacteria > Alteromonadales > Alteromonadaceae > Agarivorans > Agarivorans sp. Alg241-V36. Next base: position 913,129 of record NZ_UNRE01000001.1, read on the forward strand.
TTTATTGATTAGCCTTGGTTTTGCCCTTAAACAACAACTGAGCTTGGCACAACTTGGCCATGCCATTTGGGTTGGCGTAAAAGCAATGAGCCCGGCGATTCTGATTTTGTTTTTTGCATGGTCAATTAGTGGCGTTATTGGCGACATGGAAACGGGCAAATACCTTGCCTCTAAGTTAGACGGCGCCATTAGCCCAAGCATGATGCCGGTATTGGTGTTTGCACTGGCTGGTTTAATGGCATTTGCTACTGGTACTAGCTGGGGAACCTTTGGCATTATGCTGCCAATTGCTGCTGATATGTCTGTGGCTAGTGACGTAAGTTTAATCTTGCCTATGTTGTCTGCAGTATTAGCTGGTGCGGTATTTGGTGACCATTGTTCACCTATCTCAGATACCACGATTTTGTCGTCGACCGGCGCTGCTTGTCATCATATCGACCACGTTGCAACTCAGCTTCCTTATGCTTTACTGGTGGCAAAAATAAGTATTGCTTGTTACTTAGTGATGGGGTCAACCGGAAGTGTGATCGCCTCATTAGCCGTTGGTCTGTTATTGTTTGCCATTACTATCGCAACTTTGTACCATCGCCAGCAAAATTCAGCTTTGGCACTAAGCAGTAAATAAACAAGGAACAGCGCTGTAAATGGCTTCATTACATTTTAAATATGCCGCGATGAACTCGGGGAAATCTACCCAGCTTATTCAGGCGCATTTTAACTACCAAGAGCGTGGCATGAACCCTTTGGCGCTTATTCCGGCAATGGATACCCGCGATGGCGTGGGTACAATTAAAGCACGAGTCGGTTTATCTTTAGCTGCAGAGACATTTTGCAAGCAGCAAGACTTGTTCGAGTTGGTTGCAGCTAAAAATCAGCAACATAAACAAGATGTAGTGATTGTTGATGAAGGGCAGTTTCTTAGCAAAGCTCAAGTCTATCAACTGGCTAAGGTAGTGGATGATTTGCATATTCCAGTGATGGTTTATGGTTTGAAAACTGACTTTATGGGTGAGCTGTTTGAAGGTGCTTATCATTTACTGTGTTTAGCCGACAAACTAGAAGAGCTTAAAACCATTTGCTGGTGTGGTAATAAAGGGCATTTTAATGCGCGCATTGATCAAAATGGTCAAGTTGTCAGTGAAGGGCAGCAAATAGAGATTGGCGGTAACGAGCGCTATGTATCTTTATGTCGTAAGCACTTTATTCAAGGCAATGCTGGCGAGCATTAATCTTTGTTGAGGTGTTTCAGAGCGTCGTTACAGCGGCGCTCTGCTGACTTAAGCTCCATTAATACCACCTGAATGTCCTCTAGCTGTTGCAACAAGCTCAACTTGCGTAGTTTTATATTGCCAATTAAACCTTCTACTTCTTTTCCGCTGCTTAACTTCGCGTCATATAAATCGAACAACTCTTTTATTTCTTTTAAAGAAAAGCCTAAACGCTTGCCACGTAGTATTAGTTTTAGCCGAAGTTTGTCGTGTTTTGAGAAAAGGCGTTTGCTGCCATCGCGAACCGGTTGCAATAAACCTTGGTCTTCGTAATAACGAATGCTGCGAGTGCTTATGGTAAATTCTTGCGCTAAATCGCTAATGGCGTAGGGGGTAGGGTTATTTACCATGGCAGCCCTCGGTATGTGAATGGATACCTGAAGCGTGGGTTAATCTTATGCTTAGGTCAAGCAACCGGCACTTTGCCGGTTGCTAAACAAGATCTAGAAGCTGTGGTTGTATTGAATCGCAGCGATGTAAGCATCACCTTTCGATACAAACGGTATAGAAATGTCTTCGTTTAGCTCCTCTTCGAAGGCGCCTTCTTTACCTTGGATGTACGTAAAGCCTACATCTAAGTTACCTTTGTCACTTAGGTGGTAGGTAAAGCCAATGCCGTAGTTGTAGCGGTCATTATCGGGGATACTAATGGTTTTATGGGTGCGAGATGGGCTTTGGTCAAAGGCCATACCAGCGCGAAGTTCCCAAGCTTGGTTTAGATACCAAGTACCACCAAATGATACGCGATAAGAATCACTAAACTTCTCAGGCTTATTTAATACACTACCAATGCCTTCTGATGTGGCGTTAATTTCTTGGAAGGTACTCCAGCCAGTCCATACATAGCTGTAGTGCACGGCAAAGGCATCATTTAAGCGGTTGTAGCCAGATACTTCAAAAATGTCAGGAAGGTTTAGGGTTAGCTCGCCACCAATGGTTTTTCCGCCGGTTCCGTATGGGTTGTCACTTAAGCTTTCTGGAATGTCAGAGTGGTAGTCACCTTTAAAGTCTAAATCGACTTTAGAGCGGTAACTAATACCAAAGCGGTGATCTTCATTCACTTCCCACATACCGCCAATGTTCCAACCAAAGCCCCAACCATCACCTTCCAATGAAGCGGCAGTACCGCTTTCAGGAAAGCCTGAGTTATTAGTTCCAAAATTACGCACTAATTTAGCAGTACCGTAAACGGCGTTTACACCGGCACCAACACTAAATTGGTCATTAATGCGGTACGAGACATTAGGATTTAAATTAAGAGTGATTAGTTCAGTTTGGCCAGCAAGAGAGCCTGCGGGGTAGTCTTCAGGGTAGTCGGTAGATAAGCCAAAGTTCGAGAACATACCTACACCCCAAGCCCACTTATCGCTAAGTGGCTGGATAAAGTAACCTGCAGGTACTGCCGCACCGGGTACTACATCGTTGTTGGTTAAGGCTTCATCTATTCCGCTGTTACCTGTGTTGCCTCTTACGTAAACGTCAGGGGCGATATAACTCAAGGCTCCAGATACTGCAATGGTATCGAACATCGACATTGCGGCAGGGTTGCGTGCCATAACGGCTGCGTTATCGGCAATAGCGGCTTCACCGGCAAACGAGCGGCCTAGCCCCGAAGCAGAGTGTTCTACTAATTGAAAACCGGCGGCGTTTACATGGGCGGCAGTGAATGTAGCTGACGCGGCAAGAAGCGCGAGTGGCAATTTCCTTATCTTCATCGTTCCCTCTCTAATTACGGGGTTAAACGTTTAGTTATGTATGGTCTTAGTAAGAGCGCTGACCTCTGACCAGATTAAGAGTTAAAATAATAATTGTTAAGCGTTTGTTAATGATTTATGTCAAAAGTTGGAGCTGCTGCACAAAAGTTAAACACTTGTTTGATCGTGGTGAATTAAGAAATATAAATGATTACTTAGAAACATCAAGCGGGAATTTTGAGCTTTATTACTAGTTTACAAACAAAAAAATCAACGCCCATTGATAAGACAATAGGCGTTGACTTTTAATTAATTAAATCAAATAGATTGGTTTAAATCTGCAGTAAGTGTACGGAGCGCTTTTTCTATCGGTTCATTGCGTTCGCCCACTACCACAAGGTTGGCATTAGATAGTTTGGAGACCATCCCGTGCATCTTTTTATCGGCAAAGCTTTCCACTGCTTGTAGCTCGGTGGACTTGGGCACTACAAAGACGTTAATGTTTGAGCCCATTTCACCTTTCATAATCATATGAAATGCTGGAGCGCCGGCATATGCACAGTGGTTAACATAAACTACCTCGCCAGGCAGCTGCTCAAAATTTGCCCCATAACGCGCTAACTTGGCATTAATGGTTTGCAAGTTAGGTTGCTCATCGACACCGCTGGTGAAGGGCATTTCATGATAGACATGCTCTAGAGCCACTTGTCCCATATCTGTATGGCCTGCGGGTAGTTGCCAATTAACTAAGCTAAAGCTTAAACCCACCACAAAGGCAATTGATGCTGCCATGGCAATATGCACTCGCGTTTTACGGCGATATTCTAACTGCGAATCATCAAAGCTTTGGCTGAGAATTAATCGCTCTGCTAGGGCGTCGGGCACATCTACATCAAGTGCTTGCTCTAGCTTAGATTCAAACTGCTGCATCTCGTCATACAGCTTTTTATTTTTAGGCGTGCGGGTTGCTTCCTGTATAAGCGTATCGCTACGCTCTCGAGGATTGGTATACAACTGGCGGCGAAATTCTAGCTCATCCATTGCTTTGTCCTCGTTCTTGGTCATTATCTAAGGCTTCTTTGAGCTGATTTCTTGCTCTAAAAAGCCGCGTCATTACAGTATTCTTATTTAGCTCTAACATCTCGGCAATCTCATCGCCGCTAAATCCACCTATCACTTGGAGTAGCAGCGGTTCTTTATATTCAGGTGCCAGTTTATCTATTTGGCGTCGTAACCATTCGTTTTCAATTTGTTGCTCGGTAGATGTAGCGTTTACATCGGCAACAGAGTGGTCCTCGATATCGACCAAGTTAAACTGTTTTCGCTCGAAGCGACGGGCATTTTCTCGGCGAAGAATGGTAATTAACCATGCTTTAGCTGCCTTTTCATCTTTAAGGCTGTCGAGTGAACGCCAAGCTCTAAGAAAAGTTTCTTGAACTATGTCTTCGGCGACATGCTTATCCTTTACTAGCCAGTAGGCGTAACGGTAAACATCCTTATTGTAAGCCTGTACTAGGGCTTCATAACGTTTTTGTTTTGCTTCCATATCCGACATGACCGAGTCGGTTTGGTTTTTCTTTCGAAAAAAATCAACAACCATGTAATTTCCTAGATAAAACGTAGAAGGCTAATCTGTTATGATACGCATCAAAGAGACCGTACTTGGTCTATGGTACACACTATACACCTGATTTCGCTTTGGTTTAGATTGATGAGTTATAACTAAGGCCTGTTGTAAATGAAAGGAAAATAGATGAAAACTAAGTTAGAAGAATCTAAAACTTGTTGTTGTGTTGATGTTGGTGCCGTTATCGACGGTGAAGAGTGTACAGCACAAGTTGAAGAAGTGTTTGCCGAGCAACAACAAGCCGAAACCCGTTTGAACCTGTTGGTAGAAAAAGCGCGTAAAGCTGAATCTGATCCTTGTGAGATTAGCAGCGAGATTAGCGCTGTAGAAGGCGGCGTTAAGCTGGCTGCTTCGTTTACTTTTTGTTGCCAAGCAGAAAGCCTAATTTTCCAATTAGGCTTAAACCGCTAAACACGCTGTTGTAAGTTATGGATTGAGCGAGGAGAGCGCTGCTTCTCCTTGCTCTTTTTTGTTCTGATGCTGCTTCTTTAAAGCTTGGCATTGTTGAAAAAATGCGACCAAATCGAAATCTTCTTTTGCCTCGCTAGCCCAATTTGCGGTACTAATTTCTTTATGTAAGCTGGCAAAACTACTGTTTAGCTCTTGCTTAGCTATCCACTTCCCTAATGCTTGTTCTGCTTGATGCATTTGACCGCTTTTACATGCGGCTGAAAATTGCGCCCAATAGTCATCATCTAATGCAGTTGTATACTCGCTTTGTTCAAGCGCTGTCTCCGCAGTTGTAGCAACTTTTTTGCGTTTAATTATCCAAACCAATAGCGCCATTGTGATTAGCCACGCTAAGGCGAAAAACCAGGTCCATAAAGAGGTGCTCGGCTTTTCTATCACTTCAGGAGCAATATTCTGATTACTGCTGAGTGTTTGCAGTTGCTGATTAACCGGTGCAGCCACCACGGTAATAGTGCGCGGCGCAATATCTGCACTGGCTTGTTGGTCTTTAGCTAAATCCCACCATGGTAGCGACCAGCCGGGCAGAGTGAGTTCGCCTTCGTTTACTGGAATGAGCGCTACATTAAGGGTGCGCTGCGCAAATACAATGCCGTCTTTAACGATGGTGCGGTCTTGGTAAGCTTCTGGGTAAACGCGAAAATCCTCGCCGTAATCTATATCTATTTCAGGTAGCTGATCTTCGGTAATACCGGCAATGGTTAGGTTGATGATTCTGGTAAATGCTTGACCTTGCTGGTAGTCACTTTGCAAAGGTTGAATTTCTTCATATAGCAAAAGGTCGTTAGACGGCAGCCAGGTACCTGGGAAACTCGCAGGTGGGGCTTTTACTTCTAAAGACAGAGTTTGCGCGGCAATGTCTACCGGTCGAGCGCGGCGGTTGATGTCGTTAGCTAAACCGCTAAGTCGCGGACCCCTTACTTCAAATTCACCGGCTTTTTCTGGCGTAAGTAACCAATGGCGGGTGAGGGTGCGATATCGCTTGCCGTCAATCACTTCTAAGTCTTGTTTGTCGTCACCCAACTTTTCGATTTTGGCGCCCAACATGCTGGGCGCGATAATGTTAGCTTGGTCTAAGCTGTTCGCAACCCAAATTTTGGCGGTGTAGGTGACCGGCTGACCAATGTAAACCTCGGCGTTATCAAGGCTTACTTCCATGCGAACTTGATCTTTACTTGGCTCAATCGCAGCGATGACTTTAGCTTTTAGTTGAATAGGTGTGGTGTTTTGCCCGCCAATATTAAAGCTCGGAATCAGGTAGTTGCCTTCTTCACGGACTAACAAAGTGGTGGTCCAGCGGGTCTGAGTTGATGATTCACCATTAATGCTGGTGTGTTGGCGGCTGGTTGAGGTACTGCCCACTACAAATTTTTGCCTTAACAATACCGATGAATCAAACTCGCTGGCCGCTAAGGTATCGTCTGCCACTATCTCCAGGGTGAAAGCCTGACCTACCGCCACGGGGTTTTGACTCACCGAGGCGGTCACTTTAGTGGTGGCATAACCATTAAAGCTAAGTAAAAGAATAAAAATTACACTAAGCGCTTTCACTTACCAGTTCTCCTGATTACTTGGCTGACGACGTCGTTTTTGATATTCAAGGTACATTTTATTTCGGAGCAATAAACTTGGGTCATTGGGCAGTTCGTCGAGCCACTTTTGTAATTCTTCTTCGTCACTTGGCTCTCCTTGTGTGCTGTTCGCTTGAGTAGTTTGCTCAGGCTCTTGTTCATCACTTGCTTGTTCATCCTCGGCTTGAGCTTGTTGTTGCTCTGCCTCGGATTCTTGCTCTGACTCTTGCTCTGACTCTTGCTCAGACGGTGAGCTCTCTTCTTGCTGGTCTTCGCCGCCTTGTGGTTGCGGGTTTTGCTGCTGGGAAGAATCCGATTCTGATTGCTCAGAATCCTCAGAGTCTTGCTGCTGATCCGACTGCTGCTGGCTTTGCTGTTGTTGCTGTTGGTTTAGTAGCTCTTCAACTAGATTTTTATTGTGTTGTGCAGCGGGGAAGTCACCTTTTAGCTCAAGTGCTTGGTCGTAAGCTTCTAGGGCTTTTTGATAATCACCAAGTTGGCTATGGGTGTTTCCTTGGTTAAACCATCCATTGGCGCTGCTGTCTTGAGTAAACAATTGTTGCGCTTCTTGGTATTTGCCTGCTTTGTAAAGGGCAGAGGCTTTCCACTTAGGATCTTTAAATAGCTCGGCTGCTTCAGCAAAACGCTCTTCTTCAAAAGCCTGTTGGGCCTGCTGGGTTTGGTTTTTCCAAACAGAGTTAGCCAGAGCTGGCTTGGGCAGAGCAAAGATGCTCACACACAAGCTTACTAGCAATAGCTCTGCGCGACGCACGCTGTTGAGTAGCATTAACAAAATAAAAGGTAAGAGGTAAAAGCCGATGTCTTTTCTTACCTGAGCTTGTTGATTGCTTTGTTGCTCGCTATCAAAATCGCGGCTGCGCAGTGAGCTTAGTTTTTCGATGTCGCTATTGTCGGCACTGATTAGCTGACAAATGCCACCAGTCTTTTGGCAAAGTGGTAGGAAGTTATCTGCTTCCAATTTGGCGATAACAATGCTGCCAGATTGGTCTTTGAGCATGCTGCCATCTTCTAAAGGGATCGGCGCGCCATCTTTGGTGCCTAATGCCAACATCGAGAACCGTAGTTTGTGTTGCTGCAAACTGCTTAGGCTAAGTTGCATTTGTTGCTCACTGAGCCCATCGCCAATCACTACAACATCACCTTGGGCGTAGCCTGCTTGTTTAATTAACTCGGCGGCTTGCTCAATGGCGAGGTTAAGTGCTGAGCCATGCGCTGGCATCAACTCGGGCTTTAGGTGGGGAACCAGGTTAGCGAGGGTATTGGTATCGCTGCTCAATGGGCTAAGTACAAAGGCATCGCCGGCATAAGCAATAAGGGCCGTTTCTCCGTCTTTCCATTGGTCTAGTAGGTCTAGCGCTTTGTATTTTGCCAGTTCTACTCGGTCGGGCTTTACGTCGCGTGCGCGCATCGAATAAGACATGTCCATGATGAGCACTCGGGCCGAGCCTTCGCGATAGATCGGCACATTATCACTAATAATACTGGGGCCGCTTAGGGCGATTAAAATCAAGGCAAATAAAGCCGCGAGCGACCATTGTGATTGCTTGTTTTGTTTTTGTGTTTCAACCAAGTATTTTGCAATGCCTGGGCTAAGTAACTTGCTCCAAGCCGATTGTTCACGCTGCTGTTTTTTCATCAATAACAGCAAGAGTAGCGGACTTAGCAGCAGCCACTCGGGGCGAAGGAAGCTTATATCAAACATCGCTGGCCTCCCGATCAAAGCGGCGCATTAATAGCGGGCTGGCTAAACTGGCCATTAACAATAGGCAGGCTAGGGCTAGTGGCCAAAAATAAAGCTCGTATTGTGGTCGGTAAAATTGTTGGGCCTCGGAGATAGGGTTTAAGGCGTTTATTTCCTGATAAATTTGCGATAATTCCTCGGTGCTGCGAGCACGGTAGTATTGCCCACCAGTCATTTCTGCAATGCGAATTAGCGCACCCTCATCTAAGTCTTGCGAGGGGTTTATTTTGCGAGAGCCAAATAGTGTTTGCTGGTAAAGCTCGTCGGCACCTACACCAATGGTATAAATGACCACTTGGTTTATAGCTGCCATTTCAGCGGCTTGCATTGGGTCTACCGAGCCTGAGGTATTTTGACCATCGGTAAGCAATATTAAGATACGTTGTTCTGCAGGGTGGTTCATTAGCTGTTTTATGCCCAGACCAATGCCTTCACCTATAGCGGTTCTATCACCCACTAAACCATGTACCAGTTCGTTTACTTGAATCAGTAAACTGTCTAAATCAAAGCTTAATGGGCTGGACAAATAGGCATGGTCGGCAAATAAAATCATGCCTAAGCGGTCGCCGCGGCGCTGTTCAATAAATTCACTGAGCAAAAACTTGAGAGCGGTGAGACGGTCAACCGCTTCTCCGTCAAGCTGCATGTCTTTGATCTGCATACTGCCCGACATATCTACTGACAACAGTAAATCACGACCTTGCTCGTTAAGGCCTTGCACTTCATCGGCTAGCCACACTGGGCGTGCGAGCGCGGTAATACACAAGCACCACACTAGCCATTTAAAGCCAATTTTAAGTGGGCTATTGGTTTGTTCTAAGGCTGCTTGTGCTTTAGTGAAAGGCAAGCTGTTGTTAACTAAAACTTCGCTTTGCTGTTGCTTAACTTGGCTAAAACGCTCCACTAGCCAAAGCACTGGAAGCAGCAAGAATACATAAGGCCAAACAAACTCAAACATCTGCGCCTCCCTTATTGGCGCTGCTAGTTTGTTGGTCGGTATTTTGCTGCTTTGACTTGAAGCCAAACAAGTTGGCTAGGTTAAGCGGCGGCCTAAGTTGCTTAATCCATTGCTCTGCCAATTCGATGCACGGCTGATTTGATTCTGTTGGTTCTGCAGCATACAAGGCTTGTTGCCAAGCGCTATGTTGTTCAGCAAAAACCGTCGAATTTTTTCTGGAGGTGCTATCTAAAAAGGCTAACCAATCTTCACCACTTAATGAGGCGACTTGCTGGCGCGGATAATAACTTAAGGCTAGGCGTTTCATTAATAGGTTAAGTTCTGCCAAGTTCATGGACTGTTGCTTTACTGATTGCATGGCTTCGCGACGTGGTTTATCTAGCTGCCAATAGCGCCAAGCTACAAACATTAGCACCACTAGGCTAACAATTACCAACAGACCGAGTAGCCACCAACCTATGGCGGGTAGGGCGGTTTCATAGCTGGCGGGTAAAATAATGTCTTTTAAATCTGCTAAAGGGTTCGTTTGCTCAGGCATAGTCCTGCCACTCTAAAGCTGTTGAAAAATGCTGATGAGGAATACGCGCCTGCTGCAACATCTGTTCAATGTGTTGCTGGCGTTGTTTGGCTAAGCGCCTAAACTGCTGCCTAAATGCTTTGCTGTCGGGCTGCAAATATCCCTCGCTATTGCCATTGCTAACTTGCAGTTGCATTGCGGTGCTTGCCTTGGGCAGCTGCTGTTCCAAGGGATCGCTAATTTGCCAAGCGAAAACCTGATTGTGGCTAGCTAGGCGTTGTAAATGCAAAGCTGCGGCACTGTCAAAGTGGTAAAAGTCACTGATTAAATGCACTTGGTAGCCGGTTTTAACCAATTGGCATAAAGTCTCAAGGTTATGAGTAGGAGAACAATCTTGCAGTTGCTGCTGAGCTAGAGTCGCAAACTGTTGGTTATGCACTTCTACAATGCTTTGCAGCTGAGCTAGCCAATGGGTTTTACTGGCTGCAGGTTTTTGGTTATGGGCTTGTTCACCTAGGTGAAGGGTTAAGGCCACTCGTTCGCCCAGTTGCTGTGCATTCCAACCTAAACAAGCGGCTAATTCGCTGGCAAATACCGACTTGAGTTTGTCACCACTACCAAAATACATCGAGTGCGATAAATCAAGAAAGATAAACACCGGATGTTCGCGGTCTTCTCTAAATAGCTTGGTATGAGTTTTACCGGTGCGCGCAGTCACACGCCAGTCGATGCAGCGTATGTCATCTCCCGGTTGGTAATGGCGCACTTCGTCAAACTCCATGCCACGCCCACGTACCTTGCTTAAGCGGTTACCATGGCGGCTACTGCTTACTTGACGCCAAGGCGGCATGTTTAAGTGAATGGCGCGCGCTTCTATCAACTGCTCAATCTGTAAACTGACTGGCGATTGGCGACTAATGGTATCCATTAGGCAAAGGCCACCAATTCAAGCAAACGTTGGATCACGGCATCAGCTTGAATGCCTTTGGCTTGCGCTTGATAGCTTAGCAATAAACGGTGGCGCAATACTGGGTAAGCAAGCTGTTGAATATCTTCTGGGCTAACAAAGTCTCGCCCTTCAAGCCATGCTTTAGCGCGCGCGGCACGGGCTAGGGAAATGCTGGCGCGCGGGCTAGCACCAAATTCTAACCATTGACTAAATTCGTCGGTATAGCGTTCGGGCTGGCGAGTGGCTACGACTAAATCAACAATATATTGATTAAGTTGCGGCGCAATATGCACTTCCATAATGGCTCGGCGCAGGGCAAACAGTTTTTGTTGAGTGAGCGGTTCTGGCTGACGCAGATGTACTTGCTTGGCTTCGCGCTCAGTAAGCTGAAGGATCTTTAGCTCGTTTTCCGCATCAGGATAGTTTAAACACAGCTTAAACATAAAGCGGTCGAGCTGGGCTTCGGGAAGCGGGTAGGTGCCTTCTTGCTCAATCGGGTTTTGGGTTGCCATTACCATAAACAGTTTAGGCAACTGGTAGCTGCTACTGCCAACGGTGATTTGCTGTTCAGCCATGGCTTCTAGCAAGGCTGACTGCACCTTAGCAGGGGCGCGGTTAATCTCATCTGCTAACACAAGGTTGTGAAAAATAGGCCCTTTTTGAAAACTGAAACTGGCGGTCTCTGGATGAAATACATCGGTACCGGTTAAATCAGCGGGCAATAAGTCTGGTGTGAACTGGACGCGGTGGAAGTCACCTTCTATACACTCAGATAGTGCTTTTACCGCGCGGGTCTTGGCGAGTCCTGGTGGACCCTCTACGAGAATGTGCCCGTCGGCTAATAAAGCGATAAGTAATTGATTAATAAATTCAGTTTGGCCAACTATGCTTTGGTTAAGGTAATCTCGAATGGCCGATAGTGTGTTGTTACTCATTTTATCCTCTGAATTGTTCATCGCATGCGGATGATAAAACACTCTGCAATTAGGCTCAAAAAATTTCCTTTAAATTTGACGGCTTACTACTAGTTTTAATCGCTTGTTTGAATTATGTGAAGAAATGGTTAATATAAAGCTTATGAGGTCTGACCTCTTAACTTGTTAAGGATAAATTGAATGCACCAACAACAATCTTTACAAACCGCGAATGGCTCACGCATAGCAGTAGTTGCTGGATTGCGTACCCCATTTGCTCGTCAATCTACTGCTTATCAGGATGTTCCTGCTGTCGACCTCGGCAAAATGGTGGTAAATGAATTAATTAAACGCGTAGACCTCGACGTGAAAGAAATTCAGCAATTGGTTTTTGGTCAAGTAGTTCAAATGCCTGCTGCTCCCAACATTGCCCGCGAAATTGTACTAGGCACGCCACTAGACGTATCTACCGATGCTTACAGTGTGTCTCGTGCCTGTGCAACGAGCTTTCAAGCCGCGGTTAACGTGGTTGAGTCAATCATGGCTGGCACCATTGATTGTGGTATTGCCGGTGGCGCAGATTCATCGTCAGTGCTACCTATTGGTGTAAGTAAAAAACTTGCTCGCAGTTTGCTAGACCTATCTAAAGCACGTAGCGCTGGGCAACGTTGGAATATCATTAAAAAGTTAAGAATTAAAGACTTGGTGCCGGTACCACCGGCAGTGGCGGAGTATTCTACCGGTATCTCCATGGGGCAAACCGCCGAGCAAATGGCCAAAAGCCATGGCATTAAACGCGCCGACCAAGATAAGTTAGCAGCGCGCTCGCATCGTTTAGCTCATCAAGCTTGGGAAGAAGGCAAGCTAGACGATGAAGTGATGACTGCCTACCCAGAGCCTTTTAAAACCTCAATTAGCCGCGACAACAATGTTCGTGGTGATTCAAGCGAAGAGAAATTGGCCAAGTTAAAGCCGGTGTTTGATCGCAAACATGGCTCGGTCACTGCGGCAAACGCCACTCCGCTTACCGACGGTGCGGCCGCGGTCTTGCTAATGCGTGAAGACAAAGCCAAAGAGCAAGGTTTACCGATTTTAGGCTACATAAAAAGTTATGCCTTTGCCGGTATCGACGTGTGGGAAGACATGTTAATGGGGCCTTCTTATGCCACGCCTATCGCATTAGACCGCGCGGGTATTACTCTGCAAGATTTAGATTTAATTGAAATGCACGAAGCCTTTGCTGCGCAAACCTTAGCCAATGTAAAGATGTTTGCCAGTGATGAGTTTGCACAATCCATTGGCCGAGACAAGGCCTTGGGTGAAATTGACATGGAGAAGTTCAACGTAATGGGTAGCTCAATTGCTTATGGTCACCCCTTTGCTGCCACCGGCGCACGAATGATTACGCAAATGCTTAATGAGCTTCGTCGTCGCGGTGGTGGACTAGGTTTAACCACGGCCTGCGCGGCAGGTGGTTTGGGTGCGGCCATGGTTTTGGAGGTTGAGTAATGGAACAACAAACTTTTACCCTAACAATTGAAGAGAATGTAGCGCTGCTAAAGATTGATGTTCAAGGCGAAACCATGAACACCTTAAAAGCAGAGTTTGGCCCAGAGCTTGATGCCATTTTGGATGACCTTTCTACTCAATCACAATTGACCGGAATGGTGGTATACAGCGGCAAACCTGATTCATTTATTGCCGGCGCAGACATTGGCATGCTGGATAACTGCGAAACCGCAGCTGATGCACAAAAGCTATCGCAAGACGGGCATAAAGTATTTGCACGTTTAGCTAAGCTACCGTTTCCGGTAATTGCGGCTATTCATGGCCCTTGCTTAGGTGGTGGCTTAGAAGTGGCTTTGGCCTGTGATTATCGAGTATGTAGTAAAGATGATAAAACCAGCCTAGGTTTACCGGAAGTACAGCTTGGCCTATTGCCAGGCGGTGGCGGTACGCAACGCTTGCCTAAGTTGGTGGGTATTCAAAAAGCCCTAGAGATGATGCTTACGGGCAAACAACTACGCCCTAAGCAGGCGCTTAAAAGCGGTTTGGTTGATGAAATGGTGCCAAACAGTGTTTTGCTCGATGTTGCTAAAAAATACGCAGGTAAAGCCAAGCGTAAACCTAAAGCCAAACTTAATACAGTGTCAAAATTGCTAGAGGGCAATCCTCTAGGCCGCAACGTGCTGTTTTCTCAAGTGACTAAACAAACCTTAAGTAAAACTCGTGGCAACTACCCGGCACCAATGGAAATTATTGCTTGTGTAAAAGCGGGGATAGAAAAAAATTCCGAAGCCGCTTACCAAGAAGAAGCTAAACGTTTTGCTGATTTGGTGAAAAGCCCTGAATCAGCAGCACTACGAGGCTTGTTTTTTGCCTCAAACGAGTTGAAGAAAGAAAGCTTGTTTGAAGGTGTGTCGCCGCAAAAGATTAATCAAGTTGCGGTATTGGGCGGTGGTTTAATGGGGGCGGGTATTGCCTTTGTGTCTGCAACCAAAGCAAAAGCACAGGTTCGAATTAAAGATATTAGCGAGAAAGGGGTATTAGGCGGATTAAATTACGCTTATAAGTTACTGGATAAAAAGCGCAAACGCCGCTTTATTACTCACGCACAATTGCAGCAGCAAATGAACAATATTACTGGCGGCACCGACTTTACCGGCATGCAAACCAGCCAAATTGTAATAGAAGCTGTATTTGAAGATTTATCGCTAAAACAGCAAATGGTTACTGACATAGAAACCAACTGTAACCCACAAACAATTTTTGCCAGCAATACTTCTTCACTGCCTATTGGACAAATTGCAGCTAAAGCTGAGCGCCCTGAACAAGTGATTGGCCTGCATTACTTTAGCCCAGTTGAAAAGATGCCTTTGGCAGAGATTATTCCTCACGAAGGGACTAACCAACAAACCATTGCTGACACGGTAGAGTTTGCCCGTAAACAAGGTAAAACTGCCATTGTGGTTAAAGATGGTGCCGGCTTCTACGTCAACCGCATTTTAGCGCCTTACATGAATGAAGCCGCTATGCTGTTGCTAGAAGGGCAAAGCATAGAGCATTTAGACAAAACCTTGTTGGACTATGGTTTTCCAGTAGGCCCAATGACCTTACTTGATGAAGTTGGCATTGATGTTGGTTCTAAAATTGCCCCAATTTTGGAAGCTGAGTTAGGTGAGCGTTTTAAAGCGCCTGATGCGTTTGCCAAGTTGATTGATGACAAACGTTTAGGGAAGAAAAATGGCCGTGGTTTTTACTTATACGGCAAGGGTAAAAAATCAAAAGCTAAGCAAGTGGATGAAAAAGTCTATTCAGTGTTGGGTGTTAAACCTAAGGCTGCAATGGATGCTAGCACTTTATCCAAGCGCTGTGTTTATATGATGCTTAACGAAGCAGCTCGCTGTTTAGATGAAGGAGTAATCCGCAGTGCTCGAGATGGTGATTTAGGCGCTATCTTCGGAATTGGTTTCCCGCCTTTCTTAGGTGGGCCTTTCCGCGCTATGGACAGCATCGGCATCGCTACTTTGGTAAAAGAGCTGCAAGCGATGGAGTCAAGCTACGGAGAACGCTTTAAACCCTGTGAAGCCTTAGTAACCATGGCTGACCAAGGTGAAAGCTATTACGCTTAAGCTGTAAAGCAAGTCAAACAAAGCCAAGGTGAATTATTCGCCTTGGCTTTAGTCTAAATAAGACATTTCTGTTACTATCCCACACCTTGTCTGTATTAGAGCGAGTTGTATGTTTTTCGTTTTGTTGTTTTCAGCCTGTTTTGGCCTATTTTTCTACATTGAAGCCATTAAGTTTTCTTTGCCGCGTTGGCGTTGGACCGTTGCTGGCTTGTTATTTGGCCCGCTATGTATGCCGCTACTCTGGACTCACCAGAAGCTTAACGTGAAGCGCAGCCAAGGCTTCAACGATAGCCGTATGAAAGCCTAGCTGCTTAATAAAATAAGTACCGAAACACCAATTCTTACTAGTTGTAGCAATAAATCGCTGAATCACTCTGAAATTCACTACGGCTGTTAATTATCCGCACTGTTTCTAAATGATGGGTATTTAAAGGTTCAGGCTGTTGTTCGCTTGCTCCATGATTGTAAACAATCACCCGGTCTCGCTGCTTACTTTTTAAGCTCATCATAAATCGAACCAAGTCAACGCGTTCAAGCTTTTCAATACATTCTGCGGCACGCTGGCGTTGCCTAAAGGTGAGATCTTTGTTGCCTATGCTTACCCAAAAACGCTGGGCGCGGGTGCGCATATTACTTTCTCGTTCGAGTATTTGCGCAATAAGCCCTTGCTTGCTTTGTTGCCATTGCGCATCACTTAGTTCAAACATCAATACTGGGAACTCATCTAAAAAGTCATTAATAGCATTAAGCAATGTTTGTGGTTGCCCATGGGGAGATTGCACATAGAAAATAATGCCGGGGTGGCGGTTAAGCGGCAGATTACCAGTACCTACGATGTAACCCAGTTGCTGCTTGGTGCGTAGTTCATTGAAAAAGGTTGAGGTCATTATGTGGTTGCTTAAGGTAAACAAGGCAATGCTCTCTGGGGTTAAGTCTCGGCTTTGGTAATAAATCATCAGTGCCGAATCATTTTGTTGGCTCTCCACTTCGTAGAGCAAGCTTCCTTGATCTTTAATGCTAATTAGCTTTCTAGGTGTTTCCTTCGATGGGCTGGTATCGGGTGATATTTCTTGTTGAATAAACTCACCCAGTTTAGCAATTTTTGGCTCCGACCAATTGCCATAGGCCAGCATCTCAATGTGAATGTTCTGGTAAAGCTTGGCCACAAAATCGGGCAGCTCTTCTAGCTGAACGTCTTCCAAGGCCTCAAGTAAGGCGCTAGGCGGTGGATTATTGGGTTGCAGTAAAGATGTGAGTTCGCTAAACAATTGCGAAATCGGTTTTACTTGCATCTGGTTTTGCCAATGCTTAGCCAGCTGCTGTTTGATTATGCCAAAGCGCTTACGCTCAAAATGACCAAATAAACGGTTATTCATAATCATTTTAAGCAGTAATATTTGCTTATCACTAAAACCAGATAAATGCAGAGTGTAGCCGCCTTGATGGGCATACAGCTGATAAGACATACCGGCGATTTCGGCTTGGTAAGTCATTTCACTTAAGTGGTCTAACATTAGCTCCACCATTAGGCGGGTGCAGACGATATTTCTCACCGAGGCGACTGCATGCTTTGAATCTACAGACACATACAAATGCCCTTTGGGCACTCTAAACTCCGGCTCATTGCTAAACCACAAACGAAAACCAGGTTTGTCGAGCATTAGCCGAGGTTCGGCTTCTTGTTCTTGAGCTTCAACCAAAGGCGAAGGGTTAAACGACAAAAATGGGTTGCTGGCGGGTAACTTCAAGCTTTCTAATTCGTTCGGCGACTGCCAACGTTTAATGCGCTCCAGCTCTATTTTTTTTACCGAGTAGGGCGTGTGGTACCACTTAGCAACTTTATCTCCTTTAACATTGGGGGAGACTATAGTAATCCTCATTCGCTCTGGAACAATTTGTTTTAGGCATTGCGATATCAGCGCTTGATCGTAGTTCTCCATGGCGTAATCGCCATAAATAGCATCTTCGGGCGGATAGTGTTGCAAGTTAATGGCTAGGTGGGAGACCAAGTCGATTGCGCGTGATTTCTCTTGATAGAGAAAAGCGCGTTCAAATACTTGTTGTTTTTCACTGTAGCGCCACGCTTGTAAGCCATGTTGGCGAATCATCTCCAAGTAACTAAAGCTGGCATCAATGATTGAGTCTATGCAGTTCAAGCCTTCATCGGTTAAGGAGTAGCTGATGCAAAAGTCTTTAAAGTTACTGCCGCTAACTCCACCGCCTGCTGCCATAGAGTTAATTAAACCTGCGTGGCGTAATAAAGCCACTAAGCTGCCTGGCCCTTCATAACCCAAAATATGAGCAATATAAGTTAACGGCTTTTGCTTATACAGTGAATCCATGTCACCAAAGCCAAATGACAAGGTAAGTTTTTTAAGATCTTTAACTGGCTGAATATGCGTTTCTAAGGCCAAATGCTCTGGCAAGTAAAAGGGCGCTATTTGGGCTTTTTCAACCGCTACCTGTGGCACAGCGGCAAACAGCTGACGCACCTGAGCTTCATTTTGGTCAAGCTCATTAGGGCTAAGCACGGCGAGTGACATTAAGTCAGCGGAGTAGTGCTGTTGATAAAAAGCAATCAGGTCGTCACGAATTAAACTGTCGCCGTCACTAAGGGTGTCTAAGCTACCCACTGAAAACTGACTAAATGGGTGTTCGGGGTTTACCGTTTCTTTATGCACCTGATAGATGCGGCGAACATCGTCTTTAATTTTGAGTTGGTACTCTGAGTTTACCGCTTGGCGCTCGCGCTCTACTAATTCGGGATTAAAACATGGGCAAATGAAAAACTGGCTGAAACGATCTAGGGCTTCATCAAACCATTCGTTATCAATATCAAAATAGTAATTTGTGTGCTCGGTACCAGTCCACGCGTTGTTACTACCGCCGTGGCGATTAATAAAACTTTGGTACTCACCTGCTTTGGGATAGGAGTCGGTACCCAAAAAAAGCATATGCTCTAAAAAGTGAGCCAGCCCTTCACGGTGCTTGGGATCGTCAAAATGGCCAATATTTACTGCCAGTGAAGCAGCCGACTTTTGCGCTGATTCATCTTGAACTAACAAGACCTTAAGACCATTGTCTAATGTTATGTAACGATAATGTTTTGGATCGTTAGGGCTAGAGCGCAAGGCAACATTCCTTGTTTATGTCGATAGTATGATTATCAGTCGCTTAACTTGGTCTTGCAAACTCTGATGGATGTTTTGTGGCATATCAATTAAATTAGCAGCCAAAATTAGTAAGCTTAAGCGTTTAACACGTCTCAATTATTAAGAAGAGCCCTTTTATGCAAGTATTTATCATGCGTCATGGTGAAGCCGAAATGTTCGCAGCTAGCGATAGCGAGCGAGCACTCAATCAGTCTGGCTTAAATGAAGTAGGTAAAATGGGGGCGTATTTAGCTGATAAATTGCCGCAATTAGACTACGTATTGGTGAGCCCATACTTGCGTGCTCAGCAAACTTGGCAAGGTTTGGCTAAATCTTTACCAGAAGCGGTAAAGGTTATTGAGCTAAATGAGCTTACTCCTTCTGGTGATGAAGTTGCGGTAGTGGCTCTAATTAACGAGCTTGCTCTAGAGCAACCACAAGGCAGCATGTTGGTGGTATCTCATTTGCCTTTAGTTGGCTTTATTGTAGAAGGTTTAGTGGCAGATGCTGGCGCCCCATTATTTAGTACAGCCGCCGTGGCCGAGTTGCAGGTAGGGCAAGAAAACAGCTTTATCTCCCTGCAGCATCCAGTCACTTTGTAACAAAGTAAGTTAATAAACTAGCTTAACGTTTAGCGGTGGTGTTTTGCTCTAGATCTCATAGGTTCCCAGTTTTTTGTGCTTTTGAGATCTTCTTCGCGTAACTGTAAATTGCTGCCGATTTGTTTAGAATTCGCCTAAATCTCCCTGTAATATTCGTTTTGTCAAAACAGCAGTGGACATAACGAATGAAGATATTTTCGCGCTATTCTCCGGTAAAAATTGCCCGTTACGTTAAAGCGTTTTTCAAAGGACGCTTGTATATTCAAGGACGAGGGGCATACGAGTTCAAAAATGGTAAATTAGAAACTTTGGCTAATCACAAAACCACTAAGCACCGGCAAACAGTGGCAGAAGTGAATCAACATATCGACGAATTCAAGAATAAAGCCGCCTAAGCTCAGGGCTTTATTTTGAAAATAGAAACCACTCTTCGGAGTGGTTTTTTAGTTTGGAGAGCTGATTAATATCAGTAATGCGCTTGAACCGCCGTGTACTTTAGGCGCTTGGTGAAAGGCTAATACTTCGGGGTGTTGTGCTAGCCATTGAGGCACTTTAGTTTTGAGGATCTGTTGGCCGTGGCCATGCATAATAGAAGCAACATGATAATGCTGCTGTTTGCACTCTACAATTAAGGCTGCAATTTCCTGTTTGGCTTGCAGCTGCGTTAGGCCATGTAAATCCAGCATGATCTCAGGTGAGTAATCTCCGCGCCTTAGCTTTTTAAGCTCATAGGGGTCACATTCATCACTTTGCCAGCGCATAGGGCCTTCGTCGGGAAGTAAAGGGTGGTACTCGTCTGAGAAGAAGAATTGACTATTATTTAGCGCCGCTCGTTGTTGTTTTTCTCTTTGTTGGCTTTTTTGCTTGATTCGAGTGGGCTCAAGACTTATTTTATCTTGCTTTATCTGGCGAACCCCTTTGAGCGCTTCTTTGAAAGCAGCGAAATCTTCGTCAGTTGGTTTTTTCATCTTTTATAATCAGTTGTGCCTGAAGCCATATAGTGGGTGATTGTACTTAATCTGGAGGCCAAATTGGAAAAGATATTTATCGAAGAAGCAATCGATGAGTTACATACTATTCAAGATATGATCCGCTGGGCGGTGAGTCGATTTAATGCTTCGGGCGTTTTCTATGGTCACGGAACCGACAATGCTTGGGATGAAGCGGTACAGTTGATACTGCCAAGCTTACATTTACCTTTGGATGTTGATCCAGAGGTAAGGCACGCGCGTTTAACTCGTCAAGAACGTAGTTTACTGGTTGAGCTAGTGGTAAAACGTGTACAAGAGCGTTTACCGGTGGCTTATCTAACCAATAAAGCATGGTTTGCCGGCTTAGAGTTTTATGTGGACGAAAGGGTGCTTGTGCCGCGTTCTCCTTTTGCCGAGCTTATTGAAACGCAATTCTCGCCGTGGTTAGTAGAAGAGCCAAAACGCATACTAGATTTGTGTACCGGTAGCGCCTGTATTGCTATTGGCTGTGCCTATGCATTCCCAGAAGCGGAAGTTGATGCGGTTGATATATCAGAAGATGCATTAGCCGTGGCAGAGATTAATATTCAAGGCCATGGTTTAGAGCAGCAAGTAACGCCTATTTTGTCTGACGGATTAACTGAGTTAACCGGACAGACCTACGATTTAATCGTAAGCAATCCCCCTTATGTTGATGCTGAAGACATGAGTAACTTGCCTGATGAATTTATGCATGAGCCAGAACTAGGCCTTGCCTCGGGCTTTGATGGTCTTGAGTTAACGAAGAAAATTTTGGCTGATGCTGCCGAGCACTTAAACCCAAATGGTTTGCTAATTGTAGAAATTGGCAATAGCCAGGTGCATATGCAGCAACAGTTTCCCGATGTCCCGTTTACTTGGATAGAGTTTACTAACGGTGGACACGGAGTATTTATTATTAGCCGTGAGCAATTACTTGCTTGCAGCTCGCAATTTGAATAGTAAGGATAGAATTAATGGCAGGAAACAGCATTGGCCAGCTCTTTCGCGTAACAACCTTTGGTGAAAGCCATGGTGTTGCTCTGGGTTGTATTATTGACGGGTGTCCACCTGGACTCGAAATAACTGAAGAGATGATTCAAAAAGATTTGGATCGCCGTAGACCGGGTACTTCGCGTTATACCACTCAACGTCGTGAACCAGACCAAGTTAAAATTCTTGCGGGTGTGTTTGAAGGGAAAACTACCGGTACATCTATTGGTTTAATGATTGAGAACACTGACCAGCGTTCTAAAGATTACTCCAACATCAAAGACATGTTCCGCCCAGGCCATGCCGACTATACCTATCATCAAAAATACGGTACGCGTGATTACCGTGGTGGTGGTCGCTCTTCCGCTCGTGAAACCGCAATGCGTGTAGCGGCGGGAGTAATTGCTAAGGAATACCTAAAACAACATCACGGTGTTGAGATACACGGTTACCTTAGTGAACTCGGTCCGGTAAAAGCTGAGAATGTTGATTTCTCGCAAATCGAACAAAACCCGTTTTTCTTCCCTGATGAAAGCAAGTTAGAAGAGCTAGACGAGTTCATGCGTGCGCTTAAAAAAGAAGGTGATTCAATTGGAGCGCGCTTAAGCATTGTTGCCAAACAGGTTCCGGTTGGATTAGGTGAGCCAGTATTTGACCGCTTAGATGCCGATATTGCCCACGCTTTAATGGGAATTAATGCGGTTAAAGCCGTCGAAATTGGTGATGGCTTTGCGGTGGTTAATCAACGCGGTAGCGAACACCGAGATGAAATGACTCCAGAAGGCTTTAGCTCTAATCATGCTGGTGGCGTATTAGGTGGTATTTCTTCTGGCCAAGACGTTGTTGCGCATATTGCCTTAAAGCCAACTTCAAGCATTACCGTACCGGGGCAAACCATCGATAAATTTGGTAAGCCTGTAGAGGTAGTGACCAAAGGGCGTCATGACCCATGTGTTGGGATTCGAGCGGTGCCAATTGCAGAAGCAATGTTAGCCATTGTGTTAATGGATCATTGTTTGCGTCAGCGGGGCCAAAACGGTGCTGTAGCGACAGAGACACCGATTCTGCGTTAAGCTCACAGCCTTTATTATTAAGCCCTTAAATGCTGCATTTAGGGGCTTTTTTATAGCGCAGACAGAAGTAGAGAGTAAGTCACCATGCTGGACGATGTAAAACAGCTTATTACTTTGTTTAATCAAACCTTCGCTGACTTTAATACCGAACTTGTAGCCGGAGATGATGAGCCGATATACTTGCCTGCAAGCGACAAGCGAGCCAAACACCAAGTGGTATTTGCCCACGGGTTCTACGCCAGCGCGCTGCATGAAATTGCCCATTGGTGTATTGCCGGTGAGAAGCGCCGCCTGTTAGAAGATTATGGTTATTGGTATAAGGCTGATGGACGAAACCAACAACAGCAGTTGGATTTTGAAAAAGTAGAGTATAAGCCACAAGCAGTGGAGTGTGGCTTAGCTTATGCTGCAGGCCGGCCTTTTCAAGTGAGTGTAGATAACTTATCTGGCTTCCAGAGCGACCGCCACGCGTTTGCTGCTGCAGTTGAGGAGCAATATCAGCTATATTTGCAGCAAGGCTTCCCTGCAAGGGCTCAAAGATTCATGACGGTGTTAAATAAGGCAAATCAAGCAATGGTAGAGGGTGCAAATGATTAAACTGGGTTTAATTGTAAACCCTATTGCTGGTGTTGGCGGCAGCGTAGCACTTAAAGGCTCTGATGGAGTAAGCGAACAAGCGCTGGCCAGAGGTGCAGAAAAGAAAGCCAACTTACGCGCCGAACAGGCTTTACGGGCACTTAGTGATATTAAGCAAGAGTTTGTTGTTTACACAGCTTCTGGCGAAATGGGCGAAAGTTTGTGCCAAAAGCTTTCGCTCCCTCATAAAGTTGTTTATCAAGCTCAGCAACCCTCGCAAGCAAGCGATACCCAACAAGCGGCTAAGCAACTAGCGGAACTAGGCATTGAGTTATTGGTGTTTGCTGGTGGAGACGGTACTGCCCGTGATGTGCTTGGCGCTGTGGGCGAGGGTACTCAATGCCTCGGTATTCCAGCTGGGTGCAAAATTCACTCTGGAGTTTACGGGGTAACGCCAGCAGCTAGTGGCATTGTCATTGAAAAGTTGCTCAAGGGCGAAATGTTAAGCCTTAAAAGTGCCGAAGTCATGGATATTGATGAGCAAGCATTTCGGGAAGGTAGGGTTCGAGCCAAGTGTTTTGGCGAGATGTTAGTGCCCGATGAAGTGCGTTATGTTCAATCTGTTAAGCAAGCTGGTATTGAATCTGAAGAGCTGGTTTTACAGGATATCGCCGCTGAAGTGATAGAGTTGTTAGAAGATGAACAATTTATCGCGGGATCAGGCTCCACTGTAGCCGCTATTATGCAGGAGTTATCACTGCCTAATACTCTTCTGGGAGTAGATTTGGTTAAAGATCACCAAATCGTCCAAGAGGATTTGACCGCAGCAGAGCTGATTAATAGAATAAGCGACGTAAAAACAAAGCTATTGATTACACCTATTGGTGGTCAAGGTCATTTATTTGGCCGTGGCAATCAGCAACTAAGTCCTGCGGTTATTCGCAAGCTTGGCCGAGATAATATTGTAGTTGTAGCAAGCAAAACTAAACTTAAATCTTTGCATGGACGCCCGTTGATTGTTGATACTGGCGATACAGAACTAGATAAATATTTATCTGGAAGCATCAAGGTAATTACTGGTTACCGCGATTATATTATGTATCGAGTATCGAACCCTGAAAATGAGGTTACCGATGCTCAAGAATTATGTCACCCTGCTGCAGACTTACCTGAACAGCCACGACACTAATCTAAATGCTCCACCAAAAAATGTTATTCAATACTTAGGTGATCACCTAGGTGTAGTAGCAACTTTGACTGAATTAAGTGGTCGCCCAATGGTGCATTGCTTAAAATCACAAATGCATATTGCTTTGTTGGATGCTCACTTTGACGGTGAAACCGACGAAACTATGCAATCGCAGGTAGAAGCCCTGTGGCGCGATGCTATCTCGTTTGCTGATAGTCAGCAGCAAGTTTCTGCTGTCGCGTAAGAGCTTAAGTCAAAACAAAAAAGCAAAGCCTAGGCTTTGCTTTTTTCGTTAATGACTACCCAAAATTAGTTAGTTTTATGACTAAACAAACTGGTTTGGTTTCGACCCTTGTGTTTACTTTGGTATAAAGCTTGGTCGGTATTCGCTAACCAATCTTTTGCGCTTGCGGTTTGGTCATCTAATTCCGCGACTCCTAAACTCACAGTAAAGGGGATTTCTACCCCACCTACTACCGGCTTTAAGGCTTCAATAGCGGTTCGTAAGCGCTCGCAAAATATTTTGGCATGTTCTGAGTCTGTATCAGTTAAAATTACGCCAAATTCTTCACCACCATAACGCCCTGCAATATCGGTTTTACGCATAACTTTGCGTAAGGTATCACCCACTAAGGTAATGATTTTATCGCCTGCTGGGTGGCCGTAGGTATCGTTTACTTTTTTAAAGTGGTCAATGTCAAACATCACCAGAGAGCTAGGCGCGGTGTTTCGCACAAAACGATTAAATTCTTGGTCTAACCTATCTTGCCAGTACCCTCGGTTGTAAAGCTGAGTCAGCTTGTCGGTGCGGCTTAATATTTTTAGCTCTTCGTTAACCTTCTGCGCCTCAAGCTTATTTACGGCACTATCGGTAACATCATAAATAATCAAACTAATATGGGTAACAATACCGGTTAGTGAAGTAAGCGGGATAATGGTTATGTTTTGGTACATAAAATCTACCGTACCCGTAATAGGACGATAATTTTTAAATGGAAAAACGTGTGGACGCTGCTCCCAGGTGGTGAATGCGCGATTCTTTAGAAAAAATACAGAATCAATTTTGTGGCGTAGCCAATCTTCTGGAAGCTGAGGGAATAATGAAAACAGCTTTTTGCCTTGGGCTTGGTCGGGACGCAAGCCACTATGGGTTTCCATGAAGTTGTTCCACACTTGTACTTGATAATCTTTATCGAGCACCACTAGGCCGACATCGATAGTTTGTATCATGTCCAGCATCCAGTGGAACTCATTCATTTCATTTTGATGTTGGCTCATTGGTGCTCAAATAAGTAAGAAATTTTGTTATTTAGGGTTGGCAGTGAATCTTCGGTAATCAGCAACAATAAGTCACATTGAATATTGTGCTTTTCAATAGTGTAGTTGATTTCAATTGCCAAGGTTTTTTGCCAGCGACTGGTATTACTATTTATTAAATCGCCGATATTACAATGTTGCCCTAAGACCACTGGGTGGCCTTGCGAGAAGCCAACATCGAGTTGATCGGATACGCCTTTAAGACAAGCGCCAATAAGAATATTGGCAATATCCATTAGTACTTCCAGCTGCCCGTTATCGTCTAACTCACCTTTATAATTCATCAGCTTAGACATATCTGCAAAACTAGAATCGTGGAATAAAAGCAGCGCTTCTCCTGCGATACCTGAGCCGATAAAGCCCTGGCATACCGCAGACATCGCTTCGTTTTCTTCTACCGACGTTAGCGCCATATGCAGTTCGCTGGTCTCAAGAATATTAACGTTAGGGATAGGCAAAACAATAAATGCATCGAGTAAGCGAGCTAGCAAGTCTGCCGCTCGACCCATGGCTACGTTGGCAATTTCTTGATAATGGTCTCTAAAGTCTACAATCTTCGGTGAAAGCGTATCGTTGACCGGCGTTGCCATTTTATCTAATGCGGCTAGGTCGTTTTCAAGTTCAAGCAACTGCTGTGATTCAACAATGCCGTAAGCAACCAAGATCTCGCCAATTTTTGCCTTGTTGGTGGGCTTTTTAATGAAGTCGAGGGCACCAAGTTGTTTAACTCGGCTATAGGCTTCTGGCTGAACATCGCCGGACACCACGATAATAAGCGCGGGTAAATCGTTTTTCTGAACTTCTTCTAGTACTTCATAGCCGTCCATTACAGGCATGTTGAGATCGAGGAAAACCACGTCTCCTTTACCTTGACGGATCAGCTCAACCCCTTCTTGACCATGTTTGGCGAAGCTTATCTCTACATCCCAGCCGGGTGGAAGGCTGCGAGCCATTTGTTTTCTTGCGAGGTTGGAATCATCGCATATGAGAATTGGTAACGACATAATTTACTATTAACTCTCCTTGTATGCTGACAGTATGAAGCTAAATGCCAACCTTGCTAAGTATCTATTGATAAAAAACAGAGATTTGTACGCCGCGCTTTGAGGTAATTCACAAAAACTGTTTTGTAGTTCAGTGTAAAGATAAGTTTAGTCGAGAAGTTATTGATTATTCGTTAAAGTTTCAAACTTGTGCTGGCTGTCTGTTATGCTGCTGGGTCAAAATATAAAAATAAATCTATAAATAGCGGCAACGCTAGCAAACGGAAATGGATTATTTAGAGGAACTAAAGTGAAACCAGCAAGATGGATCAGGCAAGGAGTAGTGGCTGTTTGTGTACTGTTTTCTGTATGCGCCCAGTCTGCCTCGGTGCAAAGCAGTATAGAGTATTACGATATTAGTGCGCATGATTTAAACCAGTTACGTAATCAGCTAAAAGCTCAAGGCCCCGAAAAACAGGGCAATCGCTATAGTATTGCAGCGCAATATACAATGAATTGGACACCCAAGGTGCAAATTCGCAACGACCGTTGTGAGGCTCTAAAGCCAGAACTACAATTAAGTGCCGATTTAGTCATGCCTCGCTGGATAAGCCAAAGTAAAGCAGACTTTGCCGCTCAGCAATCTTGGATTGGTTACATAGCGGCAGCACAGCAGTACCATCAAAAAATCACCCGCTTAATTGAGCAAAGTGTTGATCGTTTTGTTCAGCAAACCCAAGGCTTAAGTGCGACCGAGTGCGACAAACTGGAAGCGTTAATAAATGCTAAGGGAAGGGCGGCACTGGCCAGTGCCCAGCAAAAAGTTCGTACTTATCAGCGCCAAACCCGCCATGGCGAGTCTTTAGGTTTAACGATCCCCTAAGCAATAAGCTACATTCCCAAGGTAGTGTTATCGCTACCTTGGAGAAAATATTCAATCCTCTTACCTACCTGGTTTTAAACTCGCGATAATTTAAGGCTAAAGGGCGTTTTTTTACTAAACGCCTGTTCCAAAAGCGATGTGGGTGAATGCAGTTTAAGGTACTTTGCTTAAGTGGCATTGGTTCATTACACAATTGAGCGGCCAATAACTCTGTGGCGAATGGCGCGCTGCATATCCCTCTTGAACCAAAACCAATGGCAACAAATACCCCACCATAACTTGGTGGAACTACCTCTTGCCATTGCTGCTTGTATTGCTCACTAAACAGCTGTTCTAGGTTTGGCAACTGGCCGATTAATGGGAAATGGTCGCGCACTGCGCAGCGGGTTGCTGCTCGGCCTGGAGTATCTGCTAATGTTAGTTGTTCGTTCCATGGCTGGGGCTGACACTTTCTAATCGCCGCTAAGTTTTTTTCTGCTTCGTTAGCTTTTAGCTCAAGGCTTAAATCATTGCGAATGTAACTGGCTCCAATGCAATGCTGTTGATGGTTCGCGGGGGTTAAGTAGCCTTCGTAGCACAATACCTTACTCAGTTTACTTAACTGTGCAGTGGTATCGACATGGCTAACTTGTCCGCGCACTGGGGTAATGGGTAGCTGCTCGGCTTGGGGCAATTTCAATAGATGGTGAGATTGGCAGAAAACTACATTGTTGTGTTGTTTTACCTGCGAGCCAAAATCTAGGCGACAGTGTTGGTTTTCAAGTTCGAATTGGCTTAATTCATGCCCGTAGTGCACGCTTAACAGACCCGATTGTTCGGCTGCTTTTAGAATGGTTTGCACACATTGTTTAGCATTCACCCAGCCCGCGAGTGGGTAATATAGAGCCTCATTATCTAGACTTACACCCGCGAGCTTGCTGGCTGTCGCCTTGTCCACAGGGTAAACTAATTCTTTAGGGTAACCGGCTTGAGCTATATTGAGATTTTTTGCTTGAGACTTGTCGTTATAAGCCAGTTGCAATAAGCCGCAGTAATCATGCTCAACTTTGAACTGCTGTTGCTCCAGTTGAGATAACACTTGGTGATGATAGTTGAAGGCATGCTGAAAAAACTCACTAACATGTGGTTGGTTAGGGCTAAGCAAAGGGTAAACGGCACCTTGTCGATTACCCGATGCTTCTAAAGCTGCGGCGCTGTTTTTCTCATAAAGGCTTACTTTTACCCCTCGCTTAACTAAAGCATAAGCAAGGCTAACCCCAGCGATACCGGCGCCAATAATCGCGACATCTTCTCCAGCCCTAATGCCTTGGCGATTATATAAGCGAGAGTTTACGCTTTGCGGAGTGGTGTGTTGTTTAAAGCGACCCACTAACATGTCTCGCTTTCTGCCAAAGCCCTTGGCTTTTTGAGCATCAAAGCCTGCTTCAATTAAGCCTCTTCTTACAAAGCCTGCTGCTGTAAAGGTTGCTAAAGAAGCATCAGCAGCAGACAACAAGGCCATGCCCTCGAATAATTCCTGGGTCCACATGTCAGGGTTTTTGCTAGGAGCGAAGCCGTCTAAAAACCAAGAGTTGACCAAACCACCGTTAATGTTAGGGACTTCCGGCAGGTTGTGGTGCACATCACCAATCCAAATATCTAAGGTAATTGCTACAGGGTAGCGAAAGGCAATTCGGTGACATCCTGGCGTCATAATTTGGGGGTAGAATGCAACTAACTGGTCACTAAAGTCTTTAAGTTCTGGCCATTGTTTTAAGGCTTGGCTTAGATCGTTTAGCGATAAAGGGTGCTTTTCAAAGCTAATAAAATGTAGTCGCGTTAAAGCGGTATCGGGGTTTGCTTCGAGAAATTGTTGGTAGTGATGCCATGCTGCTAAAAAGTTTAAGCCGGTGCCAAAGCCTGTCTCGGCGATAACGTAGCTAGCACTTTGGTGGTTTTTCCAGCGCTCAGTGAGTTGATTTTGTTCAATAAAAACGTAACGACTTTCGGCTAAGCCATTGTCTACAGAGAAATAGACATCGTCGTAATCGGTAGCCACAGGGGTACCTTCTGGATTCCAATGAATCGTGGCTGTTGTGGTGTTATTCACATTATCCGATGAAGACAAAACTTTACCTCGAGTTTTACTAGAAAATTTAAGCGTACACGTGTACTCTCATCCGACCAGATTAGGCTGCAAAATCGGTAACATAGCAGCAAATACAACCCGTGAGACCATCTGATGAAAAGAGCAGTTATCACCGGGCTAGGCATTATATCTAGTATCGGTAACAATAAAGAAGAAGTATTAGCATCCTTACAAGCAGGTAAATCGGGAATTACCCATTCACCTGAGTTTGCCGAGCAAAACTTACGCAGCCAAGTATGGGGTGATTTAAAAATTAACCCAGCTGAGCATGTTGACCGTAAAACCATGCGTTTCATGGGCGATGCTGCAGCATTCTCTTACTTGTCTATGCAACAAGCTATTGAAGATGCCAAGCTAGCTGACGAACTTGTTTCGAACGAGCGTACAGGCTTAGTTGTTGGTTCTGGTGGCGCGTCTTCTAAAAACCAAGTAGAAGCAGCTGATATTTTACGTGCTAAAGGTGTACGTCGTGTTGGTCCTTACATGGTGCCAAGAACTATGTCGAGCACCACTTCAGCCTGTTTAGCAACGCCGTTTAAAATTAAAGGCGTTAACTATTCAATTAGCAGTGCTTGTGCAACCAGTGCTCACTGTATTGGCCACGCTCTAGAGCTTATTCAATTAGGCAAGCAAGACGTGGTATTTGCCGGTGGCGGTGAAGAGCTTCACTGGACTCTAGCCATGGAATTCGATGCCATGGGTGCATTGTCTACTAAATATAACGACAACCCAGAACTTGCCTCACGTACTTACGATGCAGACCGCGACGGTTTTGTTATCTCTGGCGGTGGCGGTATGGTTGTTGTTGAAGAGTTAGAGCATGCACTTGCTCGTGGCGCTAAAATCTACGGTGAAGTAGTGGGTTACGGTGCCACGTCTGACGGTTACGACATGGTTGCGCCATCAGGTGAAGGGGCTGTACGTTGTATGCGCCAAGCAATGCAAGGCCTAGAAGGCGATATTGATTACGTGAATACTCACGGTACTTCTACGCCGGTAGGCGATGTGAAAGAACTGGGCGCTATTCAAGAAGTGTTTGGTGGTAACAGCCCACTTATAAGTGCAACTAAAGCCATGACTGGCCACGCATTAGGCGCGGCTGGTGTTCACGAAGCTATTTACTCTTTGTTGATGATGGAAAATGACTTTGTTGCGCCAAGCATTAACATCAACACCTTGGATGAAAAAGCCGAAGGTTTGAACATTGTGGCTAACCAAGCCAAGAGCGCGAAGTTAAATCGCGTAATGTCTAACAGCTTTGGTTTTGGTGGCACCAATGCCACGCTTGTAATCGAACGTTTCCAAGACTAAATCAATTTTGTTTGAAAAAAGCTGCCTTTAGGCAGCTTTTTTTTTATCGAATTTATAACGCGTGGTAAGATTGCCCACCTCAAAATCTAGGTAGCCATCAATAACATACGCAATGAAAATAGTTGTCGACGAAAATATCCCCTTTGCCCAACAAATTTTAAGCCAGCACGGTGAAGTATTGGCTGTTGATGGAAGAACCATGCAACCGCAGCAATTGATTGATGCTGATGCTCTGTTGGTCCGTTCGGTAACAAAGGTTAATCAGCAGCTTCTTTCACAAGCTAACAAGTTAAAGTTTGTGGGAACCGCCACCATTGGCACTGAACACGTAGACCAAGCCTTGCTAAGTGACAAGGGTATTGCCTTTGCTAGCGCCCCTGGGTGTAACGCCATAGCCGTAGGTGAGTATGTAGCTACTGCCTTGTTAGCCGCCGCGGAGTATCGCCAGCAACCACTGGCTGGAAAAAGCATTGCGATAGTTGGTGCTGGAAACACCGGCTCACAAGTTGCAATCCGGGCTGCTGCACTTGGTATGCAAGTAATGCTTTACGATCCGCCTCTTAGCGAGAAAGGGGCGCTCGCTACTTCGGTAAGCTTTGAGCAGGTCATTGCTGCCGATGTTATTAGCTTACATGTGCCATCAACTAAAACAGGCAAGTATCCCAGTTATCACCTGTTTAATCAGCAGGTGCTTAGCGCACTTAAGCCAGAGCAAATTTTAGTTAATGCCTGTCGTGGAGAGGTTATAGACAACCACGCTTTGCTAGAAATTGCCGAGCAAGGGCAGTCACCGCTATTGGTGCTAGACGTATGGGAGGGTGAACCGACTATACTTGAGCCTCTGGTGAAGTATGCGTTTATTGCTACTCCGCATATTGCTGGTTATAGCCTAGAGGGGAAAATGCGTGGCACCAGTATGGTCTACCAAGCCATGTGCCAAGCGCTACAGATTGAGGCGAACGATTTGAGCGAGAAACTATTACCTGAGCCGGTGTTTTCAACGATCACCCTTAACGGTGAGTTAATCGAGTCTCAGCTAAGCAAGCTCACTCAACTGGTATACAACATTTTTGCTGACGATCGCCGCTTTCGCCAGCATGGAGCAAGCCCAGTAGGGTTTGATAAACTCCGCAAATTTTATCCGCAACGTAGAGAATTTTCTGCGCTGCAGGTGGTTAATCAACATAAGCAAGCAAACCTGAGTGCGCTTGGCTTTAACATTCAAGAGAATAAATAATGCAACAGTTTCATAATGTCGCAATCATCGGTGCCGAAAGTGAACAAAGCCAGCAGTTGCTAAACCTACTTGAGCAACGAGAGTTTCCAGCAGCCCAGATCTTTCCTTTAAACATCGAAGCAACGGAAGAGCTTGACGACGAAGAGCAAGAAAGTCGCTTAAAGTGGCAAGGTCAAAGTCTTGATTTTGCCGAGGCTGAGCTACTTAATTGGTCGGAAGTGAGTGTGGCTTGGCTATTATCTGGTGAAGAAGCTGCTATAGATATGGCTGAACAAGCCCGTCAACTGGGTTGTGTGATTATCGACATGGTGAGTGCCAACAAAGAGGTGTACTCATGGGTGCATGCAGCGGTTAATCCTGAGCAAGTGGCTGAAGGCTTGTCTGAGCGTTGGCTAAATTGCCCAAGCAGTTTGGCCGGTCAACTAGCCTTGCTATTACACATTATTCAGCAAGATGTTGAATTGGAGCGTGTAGAAGTTAATGCCATGCTGAGTGCTGCTAATAAAGGTAAGCCCGGTGTAGATGAACTAGCAGGGCAAACAGCGCGTTTGCTAAACGGCTTGCCGGTTGAGCCAACATTGTTTGCGCAACAACTGGCGTTTAACTTATTGCCAGAGCAGGGTGAGGAAGCGTTACTTGGTGCTAGCCAGTTTGAAGTTGAGTTAAGTGAGCAATGCCGAGCTATGTTGCAGTCTCCGGAACTTAACATCAATGTAAGCGCACAACATGTTCCGGTTTTTTATGGTGACACCTTGTCATTGCATTTGTACGGAACCTACTCCTTAGATTTACTAAGCATTAAAGAGTGGTTAACTAACCATCAAGCCTTTGAACTTGTTGAAGATGAGTTGGTTACGCCAGTAAGCAATATTGCTAACAGCGAATCGATAGTACTAAGCCGCTTACGTCAAAATCCAAATACAGAAAATGGTGTTAACTTGAGTTTAATGGCCAATAATCCGCAATCTGGAGTGGTGGCTAACGCGGCGCTAATCGCAGAAACTTTAATAAAACAATATATTTAAGCGAATTATGTTTAGATAATTGTCAATGCGCCGATAACTCTAGTTGAGGAAAAGCGTAGTAAAATGCGATCTAGGCGTAAACTGTTAGTTGTTTCGCTAGATCGCTGATTGTTAGCTGGTTATATTAAAGCAATAACAAAGGATTGAAGCGATTCAGTCTCTAGGAAGAAAACAAGGAAAAACTATGGGGCGGAAGATTTCCCTCGTTGCATTGTCGGCTGTTTTATCATTCTCAACTCTCAGTACAGCCATCGCACAAGAAACGGGTACCTTTTATGTTGAGTTAGTAGGGCCAGACGAAGTTGTTGGCGAACCTGAACAGCAAACATATGGGCCAGTGCGCAGCAATGACACTTTATGGGCTATTGCTAGTTTAAATCGTCCTTCTCGTTCAATCAGCGTATATCAAATGATGTTCGCGATATTGAATAAAAACCCCCAGGCTTTTAATAGTGGCAATATCAACTCCATTATTAACGGTAGCTATCTTACGCTTCCAACCCTTCAAGAAGCCCAAGCCATTAATCACCAAGCTGCGGTTCAGGCTTTAGCTCCGAAGAAAACCACTCAAGTGGTTGTGAGTAAACCAGTGGCACAAACCACTACCACCCAAGTTGCTCCTGCTGCTGCAACACCCAAAGCGGTTACTCCCGCTCGCCCAATGGCCGACGCTGGCGCCCTAGAGAAAACGCAAAAAGATTTGGACTCCTTACGTGATCGTTTAGAAACACGTATCGACGAGCTAGAGCAGTTAAAACGCCAAGAGTTTGATGTTCTAAAACAGCAAATGGATGAATCTAGCCAGCAAATGGTGGGTTTGGCTGAAGTTAATCATCGCATGAAAATGCGTATTCAAGAGTTAAGTGACGAGCTAGCCAGTATTCGTGAAGAGTTAAACGAAAACCGTCGCAATCAAACACAAATCTTACAATTGCTAGAAAAACCAAAAATCGAAGCCAGTGAGATGGACAAAGAAAGCAGCTCCGGTTTCTTTTCTTCGCCACTTAACATTGGCTTAGCGATATTTATTCCGATTTTGTTGATTGCGCTGGTTATTACCTTGTTGTTTAGACGCAAAGCTAAAAAAGAGCTAGAAGAACAAGATAAGGAAATGGCTGAATCAACCCTCAATATGATGGATGATGAAAACGACGAGTTTTCACAGCTATTTAGCGACAACTTAGAACCTGAAGACGGGCAAACCGAAGATTTAAATAGTCAGTTTGAGGAAGACGAACCCGACCTAAGTGTAGATGAAACCATCCCTGAGCCCGAAACGTTTGAAGATGACGTTGATGATCTAGAGCCAGAAATTGAAGAAGCTAGCTTTGAAGATTTTGCTGCTACCCAAGAAGAGGCTGACTCTAGCAATGAAATTTCACTTGATGATAGTGAAATGGCAGCTTTAGATGCCTTTGAATCTGACGACTTAGTGCCTTCTCTGGATGACGCCCCAGAAGATGATGTTGCGGTTGAAGAAGATAGCGATTCAGTAATTAGCGCAGATGATTTGGCTGCTGCTCTGGCTATGGATGATGACGAGCAAGACTTATTTGAAGTAAGCGAAGAGGGGCCTGCTGAAGACGAAGAGCTTTCATTTGAAGATGCGCTTAAACAGCAACAAGAAATGGAAGCTGAGTTATCAGAGGTTAGCGAGCAAGAAAAGGTCGATTTAGACAATATTGATTTATCCGCTGAACTCGATGAAGACGAGTTAACCGAGCTTGAAGATCCTACCGCTAGCTTAGAAGAAGAGGCTGGAACACTTGAAGATGCCACAGCAGACTTAGAGGCTTTAAGTGTAGCTGAAGAAACTGTCGAAACGCCTGAGCCTGAAACCGCGCCTAGCAGAGAGCCAGAAGCTTTTGACTTAGATGATGACTTTGTTGACTTAACCGAATTTGAACTTGAAGACCCATCTATTGAAGCGGAAGAAGAAGCGGCTGCCGATAATGTTGCTGATATCTCTGACTTTGATAGTAAATTAGCAGATTTAGACTTAGAGCCTCTTGCCGAGGAAACTAGTCCTGAACTTTCTACCGAAGCAGTTGAAGAGACTGAAGACGAAGTTTCTGATGACGACATCGATAGCATGTTTGCTAGCTTTGGTTCAGATGCTTTTAATGAAGATGCTGAGGCAACAGAGCAAGAAGAACTTCCATCGCGTAGCGACATTGAAGAACGAGAGTTCGTTGATATTGATATGCTGTTAAATGATGCTGATGAAGAAAATACTGAAGAAGCGGATCCTTACGACAGCCCTAGTTTAGATGTGGAGCTAGATTCGTTCCCTGATGTATTACCGCAAGAACAACCAGCAGTAGATGTTGACGCTAATGCTGAAATGGCTTCAAAGCTCGATTTAGCCAGAGCCTACTTGGAAATTGACGACCAAGACGGGGCTAAAAAAATCCTTCAAGAAGTGTTGATTAGCGAAGATAAAAACTTGAAGAAAGAAGCCGAAGAGTTACTGTCGCGTTTTAGCTAACATTCAGCCAGTATAAAAAGGCAGTGATTATATCACTGCCTTTTTTGTGTCTGTTGTCCCGTCCGGAAATAGGTTGACATAAAGAGGACTTCTTTATGACAACACCCATTAACTCAAGCCCTAAGCGCACACAACGAGATTACACCTTAGCCTTTAAATTAGGTGTCGTAGAGCGCGTCGAAAAAGGCGAAATGACTTACAAACAAGCTCAAGCCCGATTTGGCATTCAGGGGCGTTCAACAGTACTGGTTTGGCTCAGAAAACATGGTAGGCTTGATTGGTCAAAACCATTTCAGCATCCCCTTATGCCTAATTCAAAAGAAACGCCAGCCGAAACAATCAAGCGCCTTGAGCGTGAGTTAGCCGAAGAGAAGCTACGTAACCAAATCCTCAATGGTATGGTCGATATCATGGACAATGAATACGGAGCGGGCCTTAGAAAAAAGTACTTATCCGGTACATCTGGCAAGCGAAAACCGACAGCGAAATAAACCTAGCTGCTGCATGTCGCGCGGCGGGTATTTCGCGGCAATCTATTTATC